>JAOUKN010000138.1 GCA_029882515.1 Candidatus Bathyarchaeota archaeon | reverse complement strand
TCAAATGCATATTGGCGGCGATATATCCCATCGTTGGATTTTCCATCAGCCCCCCCACACCCAAACCAATCATCACGAAAGCATACTGACTTATGATCGAGTACACCAAGACCCTTATCACATTCCTTTCAACCATCGCCATCAACGCAGCTAGCAACGCGGTGAATGCCCCTATCCATGCAACCGTTGAGAACAAGACGGCCAACTCCACGTATTCAACGGTTAGTGGTTGAAGCATCGGCAGAAATCTAGCAACCAAGAATGCACCTGCCAGCACCTCTGTGAGAGCATTAAATGAAGCTGGAGAAGCTGGTAGAGCATCGGGCAACCACACATGCAGTGGGAACAGTGCCGACTTCGCTATGGCACCGCCAAAAAGCATCATCACAGTGATGAGTAAGAGTCCAGACGTTGACAAATCAACAATCCAACGTGCGTCCTGTCGCAGGTCATATAGACTAAAGGTATTTGAATTGGCGTATATTATGAGAATAGACGTTAGGAGAAGGATATCTCCAACACGGAGCACCAAGAATGTTTTGAGGCCGTAGTGAGCTTTCTCGGGATCTTGATGCCAGAAAGCAACCAGAGCTGAGCAAGACACCCCAACGATCTCCCAACCGATGAACAACAAAAGTAGATTATCCGCGACTACAATTAGAACCAACCCACCGATGAAGAGCTGTATGAGAAACCAATACCTACTGAGGCTTGGGTCACGGCGCATGTATTCAATAGAAAAAACAGCAACTAGTAAACCTATTCCGTTAACCACACATGCCATGAGTACACTCAATGGATCGACCAATACTCCTAGCTCTAAATGGAACCATGAGATCCGCCAATCAAGAATGTTTCCAGCGAGAATATCTGGGATCATCGAGAAGGAGAAAAGGGCACCAATCCCAACAGATGCCGCAGCCAAGTAGTGTCTAAACCTAGACTGAACCTTGCTAAACATCAAGGAAAGAAAGCTTCCGATGATGGGAAACACCCAACAAAGCCATGGCGCATATGGAAACAATGACGGCCCTCGTAATTCTAACTATTTAAATGCTAATAACGTTTTAATAATTTATAATAAAGCCCTAAACCATAGTGGAGGAGGAGCATGCATATTGTTCTTTCGAGACATCATCAACATTGAGTATCCAACTGGCCAAAACAAAAAACAGTTTGGGTCGAATCTAAAATCGTAGGTGTTTCTCTCGATATTACAAATTTATATCGTACTCGAACTTGCCTAGGAAAATTAAAGGAAACATCCCAAAATGTGCGCTAAAATATTTTCCGCGTGAATGCATCAATCTGAAGGTGAACAAGTTGAGCGGAATCAAAGAAAAGTCGTTTAGTGACTTAATGAAAGAAGTGATTACTCCTGGGCTATGCCCCGTTTGCGGCACATGCATTGCTGTTTGTCCATATAATGCGTTAATCCTTCGAGAAGAAAGCTTCAAACGTTCAGAACTTCATGAGCTTGAGATTACCCGTGACATCTATAAGTCTATTGAAGATTTGTGCGAGCAATGCGGCTTTTGCTATTATAATTGCCCAGAAATAATGTTTAGTCTTGAAAAAGCCGAGGAAGAAGAGTTTGGTACTGTGGCAAAAGATGAACTCGGCCACGTTCAAAAAGCGTATATGGCTCAAGCTGCCGACAAGAAAATTCTTAAGAACGCTCAATGCGGAGGCGTAGCCACAGCCCTATTAAAATATACGATGGAAAACGAACTAGTTGACGCTGCGGTAGGGGTAACATCGACGGAACATCCGGGATGGAAACCTAAACCCACGGTTATAACAGAACCTAAAGACTTACATAAGTTTCAAAAAACGAAGTATACACCAGCTGCAACAGTCATCGGTGTTACCTCCGCATTGTATGAACGGGTTCGTTCCAAAATAGCGGTGGTGGCTACACCCTGCCAAGTCCGTGGAATATGGACTACAAACATCAGTCCAAAAGGATACAGCAAAATATTCCAATCAATAAAACTGATAATTGGTCTTTTCTGCTACGGCACCTACTCATACAATGATCTTTTCGTAAAATTTCTAACAAAAAAGCACGGCATCACCCCTTTGAGCGTCAATAAAATCGACCTAGACACAGAAAAAATGCGAGTATATGTAAACAATGAACTCAAACTAGAAGTTCATAGACACCAGCTGCACAAGTATCTCCGAAAATCATGTAGCGATTGCCGTGACTTTACAAACCGACTTGCAGATGTATCACTTGGGGGAGTAGGGTCACCAGAAAAATGGACAACCGTGTTGATTAGAACTGAAAGAGGGAAAAAAATTTTCGAAAATGCTGTAAAAGAAGGATATGTCAAAGCAAAACCGCTTTCAGATAGGGGATTGGAAAAAGTAAAAGGGTTAGCAAGATTAAAACTTAAAGAAGGGATCACTGATTAGTTGTGTTATGGTGACGGATGTAAAAGATGGAGCCCTGTAGACTTGTGCAATCTCCTCTCATACGCTATTTCTGCTCACGCTTTGTTGTCGACTTTCTCTCTTAGTGGCATGTATGCATGCATGTGCAATAAGCTACTTCACCAATAAGACTGGGCAAGGTGCATGTGTCGTCACTCCGCCGCTTACGCTTCCCATGAGAATTTCCTTTATCCTGCTTAGGCCTCTAGCGCCCATAACAATTAGATTGAAATTACCTTCTCTGGCTGCCTTAAGTATCTCTTCAACAATATGTCCCTCCTTCAACAACGTTTTAACTTGAACTCCTTCAGCCTTACCTCTCTTTTCGCCATCCGCTAAAATGTCGGTGCCACCCTTACGAATTGATTGAATACATTTATCGAAGTATATGGATGCGTGCTTACATGCGCTAACTGAATACACATGGATTAAGGTGATTTTTCCGTTAAACTTTTTAGCTGTTTGAATGGCGTTTTCTAAGGCTCGCATTGAACATTCGGAACCATCCAATGGGACCAAAATTTTCTCAAACAATGGCATCAATCCTCTAAATGTGCGCGCTCGTTTGTTGATATAACGCAAGAACTACAAATAAATGATATCTTTATACTGTTTGATAAATGTTGTGAATGGCAAAATGGGCTTCTTTTGGGGGTAAATCGTTGTATCAGTGATGAACTTTCTCGAAAATATTGTTACAACCGTTATGCGTGCGTGTTCATCGATAACGTTTTTTCCACTTTCATCTTATTTTTTTCGTAAAGTCTCTTATACCCCTATCGCGTTCACCTTGCCCGCCAATCATCCGTAAAAACCACACAAAATACCAAACTAATAACTATAAAAGCTGGGACCGCTATCAAGATCGAAAGCAACATTTCCCATATTGAGACCATAATCACCAAAATAAGATTGATGTCCCTTCTAAAAAACTAACTGCTTGCTTAAGAGTAACACCGATAACTCTTCCACATGAAGCTAAGCTGACTTAGTTGAATAAAGGTAGATATGTTGTCTCAGACGTGTAACAAAGTACATCCTTAAGATAGTTAAGTTCAATATGTAAATGAGTGAGGGTTAAAATGCATGCAGAGGAAATGATTTGGATTGGGTTATTGATTATCTTCCTGAGCCTATTACTGTGCATTAACAGAGAGACAAGATGGAAAGGGATAGAATGGACGGCAAGGGGAGGTGGATATATACCTCTCTTCCCTTACTGGCTCATGTTATTTTTTATTGGCTTCTTCATGATCTTTTTGGGAATTATTGCATTTTACAGCCATTGACCAGTGTAGATATGTTGCGCGCGCTATTAGCTTCATATTACACGCAGCAGTGTATAGGAGAGTAGGTATACCGAGATGAATAACGCTCCCGCCTTCTTGTCGACCTTCTCTCTTAGTGCAATCGTTAATATGACCACGATGGAACCAAATATCGCATACAAGCCTGTGATCATGGCGGTCCCGCCAGATACTGCTTGTGGGAAAAAGCACTGCCCGATTCCAACGGAAACAGAAGCATCAACGATACAACTTCCTATGGCGTCACCTATGGCAAGCCCGTATTGTTTCTTGCGGAGGGCCATCAAGTCAACCACTAATTCTGGGAGAGATGTCCCGATCGCGACCAAGAAGAAGCTAATGAGATATTCGGAAATGTCAAAAACTGCCGACAGTGTGATCACTGACTGGATCACAGCATAGGCTCCGATCGCAACGCCCGCAAATCCTAGAATGGCTATCACCCAGTGACGAAAATGGCTTTTATCGGTATGTGCTACCACCTGCTCTTTTTCCTTGGCATTCTTTGCCGTAGCGCTTCTAGTTAATAGCATGAAGACTGGCCAGCTAGCCACCAAGAAGAGGGCGTTAATCCTCGTGAAGTACCCCTTTTCAGCTATTGACACTGCAAGTATGAGCGCTAAGATCTCGCAGGCCCCGATGACCAGCACCTCCTTCCTCTTCACTTTGAACTTTCCGGCTAAGAATGGAAGGAGCCCTATCACC
>JAOUKN010000137.1 GCA_029882515.1 Candidatus Bathyarchaeota archaeon | reverse complement strand
CTAAGAACCTTGTTCCGTTGAAGAGCTTCAACCAAGAAAAACAAGCTCAGAAATGCCAAGTTCAACCCTATAGCGCCGACAATTTCTCCATCAAACAACAAAGGGTTCACTTTGAACTGGCACCAATAAATCATAAACCAGCTAACAAGAGTAAACAATAAAAATCTCCTAAGAACTTTCAAATAGAATGTTTTGACGTCATATTTGTCAAACATTAATTCTAGACTGAATCCTGCGATAATAATGAACATCGGAAACCAGTTGACATACTTAATCGTATGATAGTGAGTGTTATACAGGCCAAAGTCCTTGCTGAACATATCAAATAACTGAAACACAATCATCAAAAGAACGGCGATTCCTCTAACCATATCAACATACTTGAGCCTTTCAGTCAACGCTGATCTCCCTGAAGCTCCCTTCTCTAAAGAGGCATTTGGGTTCACGCAAAGGGGGTGAAGGCCCAGTTCCAACTTCAGCAAACAATTGCATAGCTTCTTGAGGAACAGCGGTTGTATGTGTTACCTTCAATGTGTCATTAACGTAGAAAGAAACATGGGAAGGAGCCCAATCAATCTTGAGTGTGTTCTCCATTGAGAAGTTAACGTCATTTATAATCGTGATCTTTTTTTCTCCCACTTCATTACTTGTGTAAAACTGCCATTTCGCAACAACACCATCAAACCTTATAGTAATAATCCCTTCATCGCACCACCCATGGTGGTGTTCAAATATCCCCAGGTAAATATGAGTGTTGCTGACATTATTTTCGCATTTAGCTTTCCATTCATAAATCCCAAAATCAAAAATCTCACCAAAAGCTAGCCATGAACTCCATTGATCTGATTCGTTGTGTACTCTGATGACAATATATGGTGGGTCATAATAAACCAGGCCTTGGCTATTAACTCGAAATGCTAACGGCAAGTAATGATCCGCAGGGCTAATCCAAGAATCCCTTGTATATCGCTCGCCCGTCATATAGAGATTCGATAGTGCATAAGTTATTAATGATGCTATGATTGTGCAGGCACATACAAGTACGAAGACTGATTTGAACTCAATCGGTCGCATAATGGTTAGCCGCTATTCTGTGTATTTATGCTTTTGTGCACGTGGTCTTTCCTTGGCTCTATAAATCAGAGTCTTGACTCCCCACAACAACTATTATGTTAGATGATAAGGCAGCGCACATTGCCATTAAGTAATGACAGATCGACAGTTAATGAAACAAAGAATAAGCTGAAACCCACTCGTAATACGATCTATTGAATGTAATCTGGAGTCTTCAAATCTATTAGTTCAATTTCAGATAGTCCTCTTCTCGTACGATTGGAATAATCATCAGAGGGTAGATGTGCGACTTTTGGGAAGTATATAGCTATACCTTTTTCCGCCATCCTTGTGGCTGGATGATCGATTCCCAAGGCTAATCTGCAGACTTCGTAGGTCAGTTCCTTCACCTCATCTTCATCAATGTATCCAAGAGAGTGCAGATACTCGTGGAGGAACAAGTGGAAGCAGTAAGCGTTGAAGATTCTCCTCTCCTTAGCCTGTAGAGCAATCTCCAGAGGGGTTCGGTTCACAACTATAATGTTTGAGCCTACAGGGTGAAACGCGCCTATGAAATATCCTCTCTTCATTCCCAAGTCAGCTAGGCCGAGCATGAGTCCGGCTCTGTGCATGTTCAGAAACCTCTTTACGGATTCCTTCACTAACTCGAAAACTTTAGCTAAAGTGATGCAGTTATCAAGTTTTTCGTTGAGCCTTTCTTTGGCTTCGTAACTCACAGTTCCACCGCTCCTGAGAATCATCAAGTTAATTCAAAACCGTTTCTTAAAGTTTGTGAATGAAGGTTTAGTTCATTTGCTAGGTGACTGTTACGTTATTTGCGTTATTCTCTCTCTTATTAGAACCCCATAACTAACGGGTAGCCCGTTTCTCACCGAGTTGCCTCGCCTGCAGTCAGGAGAGAACATGCTTTTTTATGGACACGGCTTTTGAAGTGTCACCTGAACTGTCTATAGTTTGGAATTAAATTAAGAAAGGAAATGAGAGGAAAAATATTATAGGTATCCCGAGAGCAGCAAGTTTTCTCCAAGTTGTTACTTTTGAAGTGTCGTCTAATGGACCGGGGTGACGCATAGACGAAAAGACAATCGCAATTATTGCCCATATGATGAAGGCTTCCCAGATTAGAAAGCCCAAAATCAGAAAAGTTGTGATTGCAAGATAGGATATGACTTTACGTGTCGTTTTTCCAAAGAAAGTTCGTGCGACATGGCCGCCATCGAACATTCCCACCGGTATGAGATTGAGCACTGTGACAATCATTCCAACCCAACCCGCAAAGGCAACTGGATGTAGTAATATCACGAGTACGGAATCTGTTTGGAGAGGAACCGCTCCTAATGGGGGGAACGCAAGCCCGATCAATGAAAATAATAAAGGCGCTGGCAACGTGGGGCTACCTTCAGGAATCCAAGCGTAACTTGAAAGGGGGAGGCCTATAATGGTAACCGCGATTGCTACAAGAAAACCTACGATCGGGCCAGTGCAACCTATGTCAAATAAGGCGTCTCTGTTTGGAGGAAGAGATTTCTGTTGGATGACAGCCCCAAAGGTGCCGATTGGTGGGGGGCCGGGTATAAAATATGGATAAGTGGCTTCGACACGGTGTTTGTCAGCTGCTATTTTGTGTCCCATCTCATGTGAGCCTAAGATTGCTATGATGGCAGCGGCAAAAGTCACCGTTTCTATGACGTTCTGCGATTGGAAATATCCAGCAATCAGGACGGTTCCAAGTGTTGCGAAAAACAATGCTATATTTTTGATGGGTCGGCTGGGCTTCATAGCAGGTTTCTCCATAATCTGGAGCACGGTTTTGCCGTTTCTTTTTCTTAGAACTGGAACGAAACCTAGGGGGTCTAAACGTTTGATGAGCCTCAGAAAGGCTGTCTTTGAGTCTTGTCGCAGTTTCACATAGAAGGTTGGTATGTTGTATTCTACGAAGCTGTCTTCTATTTCGAATTCTTGCTCGACTGTGGTGCGGAGCTGCTCAAATTGGGTAACTTCGTTTAAGTGTTCTGGGGAGGAATCGTTGGAGGATAGGTCGCTCATGTTTGTTCATTAGTGAACTATAGCTTGAGATATTATAATCTTGCGTCGGATAAAGAACGCTCGTTCTGTGTGCATGGGTGTTTTGCATTCGTGTAAAATTGGTGGCTTCTCATCAGATTGGTCAAAACAGCATTTTACCGCGTAAGAAAGTTGATATGTCACATTTGCATGCGAGACTGTTGTGCAATTTTCAAAAATATAGAAAGTGTGGGTTAAAAAAGATAGAGATGGGGGGGTGGAGCTGTGTCTTTTGAAGTCTTTGTGACATACTACGTAAGTATTTCAGTTGATTCTCCAGTTGTACGTGCCTGAAGATTCACTGACGTTGGTTACATGTTGTTTATCGAATCGCAGATGTTCTTCGCGTGTTCTAGCTCTTCCCGAGTACTGTTTGGATTTCTCAGTATGTTTTCCGCTATAGTCATGGCGTCGCTGAAAGTCATGTCTGGGTGTCCATCGTAGTTTATGTCCACCATTTGAGTTGGCGTAACGGCGCCGTCGGCCCAGTTCAACCAGCTGGCCAAGCATTGTTTGAGAGCTCTTGTTCTCATGTCATTGTCACGAGTCCATAGGAGATTGTATGCGCTTTCCATTGTAAGAGTGTAGTTCTCGCTGAATACCGTTGATTCTGCATTTATTCTCACCAGATAGCCTACTAAGATTGCTTCCACGTAGTCCTTGAATGTTCCTTTACCCGTCTTCCAAACGTAGAAAACGTGTTTCCAGTAGCCAATAGTTCCGAATTCGCCAGTACCTTCTTGAATGTAGACTGCTTTGAGGGTTCCACCGCAGACGACAGTTACGGTTGTTGGGTTAGTTGTTGTACTTGAAAGGATAACGTTGCCGGTGGCTACCCAATAATCAAACATCCACCCTTCAGGAACGTTGGCAGTAGCCAAACCAGAAGTGCCATACAGGAAGGTGCTGCTATTACCGTCAAAGTAGATGTCTCCTTCAAAGGTAATATTGAAGCCAGAGCCAGTAGGGTCAGTGTAGAAAATGACTGGACACTGAATCCGTTTGAAGACGGCTTTGAGGTCGCCACCACATGTTATGGTGAAGGTTACTGGATTAGCGTATTGGTCTGGATCAAGCGCAACGTTGCCAATGATTTCCCAATGATCAAACACGTAGCCTGGAGGACAGTCAGCATAAGCTAGGCCAGATGTGCCATAGGGGAACGTGTCCATGTCACCGTTAACGTAGACTTTGCCTTCAAAGGTGATGTTAAAGTTAGAGCCAACAGGATCAGTGTAGAAATTAACCTTGCATTCAACTGGTTTGAAGACGGCTTTGAGGTCGCCACCACATGTTATGGTGAAGGTTACTGGATTAGCGTATTGGTCTGGATCAAGCGCAACGTTGCCAATGATTTCCCAATGATCAAACACGTAG
>JAOUKN010000034.1 GCA_029882515.1 Candidatus Bathyarchaeota archaeon | reverse complement strand
AGTCAACTGTAGGCGTTACTTCTTTGAACATGGTTCGTCCTCCAGAGTCGTAAATGTTCTGGTTTTGTGGTTTTTAGAATGGTTATATGGTTTTTGGGTTTTGTGGTGGCTATAATCTAACGTGGTTAGAAAGGCTGGGTTAGCTTTGAATTTGGTAGTCACCACTCATATGATACACCAGCAAGGACAAGAAAAGGGGAGTAGACACATATAACTCTTTGGAAAACAAAATCCACTTTTATCATCTGAGTCGCAACATTCCAGATATGCTCCCATCTCCGAACCAGCCTAAGACTAAGGTTTTTCCATGCAATTGATGAAAAAACACAAAAAATCTTTCCAGAGGTTTCAAACAGAGAGAAGAAATCTATATTGTCGTTAAGGTAAGTTTATAAGAAACTACACCATTCGATTGCTCCAGTGTGCAAAAACTACTTTTGCGCATAGTAAGACGTAAAGGAGTTGAAACAGCGATTGTATGACCGAGAGATGCACAAGGCAGTCTGTGCTGATTGTGGGCAAGAATGCGAAGTCCCATTCAAACCTGACCAAAGCAGACCTGTCTACTGCAAAGAATGTTGGGCAAAAAGAAGACCCCCAAGAAGAAGCAGATATTAAGCTCACAAGCTAACATCTAAATTCTTCAGTCACAACCTTTCTTTCTTTTTTATCTTTTCATTTTTTCTCCTGCACATGCGCGCGCATCATTTGATATTGAAAACCAAAATTTTTCTCTGCTATCATATAGAAGAGAGGCAGAAGGATTATGGATTTCTAAGCGGTTTCTAAGGCTGCTTCCAACCCAAGCCGTCGAAAACGCGACGTTCTATCATCATTTCGGTATCGCTTCAGAAGCCCTTCCGCCACTTTACGAGCGTGTCTCAACTCAGCCTTTGCAGAAGCCATATCCATCTCAGAAAGAGTCAGCAACGTATAGTGGAAGGGAAAACCACGCCATCGACCATCAGCAGTTCGACTTCTCCTTATGTTGCCAATTCCCCTCTCAAGAATCCCTTCCCAACCATCAGGCTGAGCAACCGCCAACGTCCTAAGAAAAGCCGGCGTACACCTATAACAACAATAAAACCCAGTCTCCCTCGCACGCCTTCCACTTCCTATGTCCAACAACGTACGGAAACTCTTCACTGCCTCTCTCACAGCTGGAGAAGACCCAAGATTCCAAACAATCAATGTGCGAAGAGCCTCTTCACCAAGAATATGTCGTAACGCTGCCCCCGACACTATTCGTTCCCCAGTCAGCAATTGAATCCCCAGAACATCCTTTTCTGTTGGAGAAAACAAGTTACGGTAAGCCCCTTCCAATCCTTGCCTCGAGAGAACCCACTGCAACGCTTCCTTAACTTGCGCATCAAACCTCGACCTAAATCCCCGTCTCACCTCTTCCAAACGCCAGAGCGTCTCCGCCAAATACTCAACAACAAGTATCCTCTCAGACTTCAAACAACCACCCTCCCAAAGACGCCTCATAAACATCAGGCATCCAACAAATAATGTTTTCCTAAATAATCTCAAAGACGTAGAACTCCTTCTCCCCCTCTATGGAGGTAGTCTCGCACACGCACACACAAAAACTCCTTAAACTCCTAATGCCATCTATCCTTGTCCCATTATGTCAGCCATCGACGTCGCTCTCAAAATCTTTCGCCAACTCGAACCAGAAGACATCAAAATACTCCACGCTGTCGAAACGCAAACAAAACAATACCAATACATACCTGAAGAACGAATCTCTCCAAAAACCAAACTCCCGCCATCCGAAGTCCAATACCGCCTCCCCAACCTAACCAAAAATCACCTTCTCCAGCACCAAACCAAACCTTACAAAGGCTATCACCTCACAACCTCAGGCTACGACTGCCTAGCTCTCAACGCTCATGTCAAAGCCAACATCCTTGAAGCCATAGGGAAACCACTAGGCGTGGGAAAGGAAGCAGATGTCTACGACGCCCTCACCCCAACCAACCAACAAGTTGCCATAAAATTCCACCGCCTCGGCAGAACAAGCTTCCAACAAACCAAACGCAAACGCAACTACACACAACAATACACATATACCCCAAACTGGCACCAACAATCCACCCTAGCCGCCAAAAAAGAATACAAAGCCCTAAAACTCCTCCAACCCTACAATGTAACAGCCCCAAAACCCATACACCACAGCCGCCACACCCTCGTCATGACTCTAATCAACGGTGCACCCCTAAACCTCTACCCAAAAATCCCACACCCCCAAAAAATCCTGAACGAAATCTTAAACAACGTCAAAAAAACCTACCACAAAGCAAACATAATCCACGCAGACCTCAGCCCCTACAACATCCTCATCCAACAAGACCTCCACATCCTCATCATAGACTGGCCTCAATACGTCCCCACAAATCATCCAAATGCCCAACAACTCCTAAAACGCGACCTAAAAAACATACTAGACTTCTTCAAACGAAAAGAAGAGATAAAACTGACTCTAAAAGAAGCCCTCAACTATGTGAGAGAAACCTAGACATTATTTGCCACGACCAACATCCAAACCAATGTACAAAACGTTATTCCCACGAACCAAAACAGTCCCATAATTAGCAGAAGGCTTCTCCCTAAAAAACTCAGAAGCTCCATCCAACATAATATTCATATGACCATCACAACGAACCATCCGGCCCCTATACTCAACACCATTCTTCAAAACAATCAGAATATTACTATTCAACTGCTTAGTCAAAACATTCAACGGCTTCATGCTAGGCTGCAACCTACTATCACCCGACTCCATGACAAACTCCCAACACAATATCAACCTCAACTCTACGTATAAAAATCTTATGAAACAATTCTGGATTTTATGAAACCACTATTTCCTCTTCCTAAAGAGCCTCTTTCCATCCATCTCTGTGACATACTCGAAACCTACCTCTAACAACTTACATGCATCTTGGACTGTTCCAGCAACTTTGACAATGAAATCGTCATCTGTAGTTTGGAAGATAGCATGTTCCAAGTTTATGTAAATAAGCGTATTTTGGATGTTCTTGTGTCCTAGAGTCTGTTTGACATGCATGATGTCCTTGGTTTTATGATATTCCATTGTGGCTTTCCAATGACGTAGCGTGTGATAGGTGATCTGCAAGATTCTGGGGTTCTGAAGTTTCCCTGCTATTCTCTTGCGCTGTGTCCGAAAACTGCTTGATATGGACATAAATGTAGTGTTGAAAACTCTTTCTGAAGTTCTTGGTAACGCATTGAGCATTTCAAGGAGTTTGTTTGATGATCTCACGACTCTTCTTTAGAGCTTCAACATAAGATTTGTCGAAGGGAACAAGCCTACCGTTTTCCCAGCCTAAGCTTCCTGTGTAGATTTTGCTCAGCCTCTTTAACTCTGTAGACTAAACCGAGGATTCGATCCACCGATAATCTGACACAGATATTGTCATACTAATCCTTATGACTTACTCCAAATTCCTTTATACACTCGGCAAATTTTATTTTATTGCCCACTGAGCTTGAGCAGTATACGTCTCCAAATGTTTATGGCGCACGCATATAGGCGAAAAGTCCTTGCATATTTTGTGTGCTTTACACACATAAGGTCTTTCAGATACTCGCACTCGAATGGGGTGCTTGAAATTAAATCCATGTTTAATCACCCACGTTGGCCTCGGCTCTTGGATAATGGAACTCTTCATCAGTAACATGTCATACAGGGGGAAGGGGGCAAAATTAAGAGAGGCAATTGATTTCAGCATTCTAGTGAGAATCTTCAATCATTCAAAGATACACTCAGCAAAATTAGATTGCGCGCGCGCATTAAATTCCCGTATGCATGGTTTTCTCTCTCCACAATTGGACAAGCCAGGGCAGAGCTAGTACGAATCCTATCGGAATCGTCCACTGGGCTAGGTTTCGAACTTTGGTTCCGGGTGCAATGATGGCTGTTATGGAAGCCTCGTACATACACTGTACAGACACTGAACTTGGATTGGAGAAGACTAACGTGGCATTTGTAACTTTAGTTGGAATATACTCGACCTTTCCTTCACGAATTTCTTTCTGCCGACCAATAGTGTCGGGATTTGCCTTCAAAAATTCTTCCAGTCTTGTCACATTGTTGTAGTCAAAGAAAGGTGTCTCTTGTTCCGAATAATGCTCACTAATCCAGTCGTATATGGTTTGAGTGCTCACTTCGAGTATGTAGACGGTTAGGGTGCCGCTGGCGTTGATTGTTACTTCCAAGCCCTGTTGTGGCGTGAGAACATACTCAGAGAATGGTTGAAACATTTTCGGACCTATCCCGCCACCACCCGAAGAACTCCCTAATTGGGCGGGAGGAATAAGCGAAACAAGGAGCAAGGCGAGACCTATACTTATGAGAACTGTGCCCCCACGTCCTAAAGAGATTATCCAGCGTTTCATAGGCCAAGTCTCCTACTGAAATAGAGGTATCCTAGGAAGAAGAGAAAAGCCACGACCACATAGCTAGTTCCTATGTAAAGGAGTACCTCTGAGAAGGTTGGTGTCCAAAGTCTTGGTGAGTAGTAATATTGCAAAACAACAGCTGGCGAAATCACAGTCAGGATTTGAAGGGCTAGGGGAGATCCTGTGCTGAACGCAACAAACATAGCCATTTGCCCGATGATGCTCATAGCGAAAAACAGAACAATGCCAACAACAAGAGCTAAACCCCCTCTTCTAAGGACCAGCGTCACCAGGAGCACTATGCCCGCAAGAAGAAGAGAAGGGCTTAAAGTTGCCGCATACGTAAGAAGCACCGTGCCCAAGTACTGCGACACGATGTCTGGAGCCAAAACGTAGAGCGCTGAAATCTGAATGGAGAGAAGGAGAATTAGGGCAATGCCAAGGGCTGAGAGAAGTTTTGCGGTTAGAATCCCGCGTCTTTTAAGGGGATATGAAAAGTAGGTCTGAATGATTCCTTTTTCGAGGTCGCTTCCCAAACCGTAAGCGACGTTTTTGAAGATCAAGATCATGAAGATGAAAAGAGAGAAGGCACCGAGAATCGAGCTAGTTAGGGTATAGGCCATAGTTTCGCTTGGGAGGGCTGGTGGATACATAGCGGGTCCGAAACTTGCAAACACGAATGTGCCTAGAGCATAGAGAAACGCAAAGATTTCTAGAAATGGGAAACGATAGTCCTCGTGTAGAGCGGAGGAGAAAACTTCCAAAAACGGTTTACCTTTTCCCATGAGCCATCACTCCTTTTCCTTCGCGCCAACCGCCAGTCTGTAAAGTTCTTCTAAGGAAGCACTTCCAGTTTCTATCCCCAAGATTTTGGCTTTGACTTTCCTTGCAAGTTTGGGAGCATCCTCGTAAAGTTTCTCTTCCTTTCCTTCAATTACTCTGACTGAGATTCCTTTGAAGTCGGTTTCTAATTTTTCTATGTAGTTTAACTTTTTGATTTCAGAGGCTAGCGCTTCAGGGTTATCAGTGGAAATTCTAACTATCCCAATGGCATACTTCTCATAAAGCTCGGTTAGTTTTCCATATGCCCAAACCTTGCCTTCATTGATAATTGCCATCGAGTCGCAGACCCTACTCAACTCTGGGAGAATATGAGAAGAGAGAAGAAAAGTGACTTTTTCGGTTTTGTGGAGTTGCAGCACCAGATCTAGAAGCGCACTTCTGGCTTGAGGGTCAAGGTTAGCCGTCATTTCATCTGCGATTACTAGTTTTGGCTTATGAATAAGAGCGTGGGCGATGGCAAACTTTTGGAGCATACCCGCCGAAAGAGCTTTGATAGACCGATCACTTGCTTCCTGCAAATTCACTAGTTCTAAGACTTCTAGAGATCGGGACTCAAGAACACCGAAGACTCTACACACTCTCTTAAGATAATCTAGAGTTTTTTGGTGCGGAGGAAAAAAGGCTTTTTCATAAATTACACCGATCAGGGATCGTATAGCTGTGTTGTCCCAAGGATCTTGTCCAAAAACTTTCACGTAGCCCCTGTCTGGTTTCAGTAGACCGAGGATCATTTTAATCGTGGTGGTTTTCCCAGCACCGTTGGGCCCTATCAAACCCGTTACAAAGCCCTCATCAAGCGTCAAGTCTAACCCGTCAACAGCAACCACCTTGCCATAGCTCTTTGCAAGGTCCTCGGCCACAACTAATGGCATAAACGCCACTCCCTCAATGACTGCGTGCGCTCTGTCTTAAGTTTATATCTTCAGTTTCAGTTTTTATGACTTGCGGGAGAAACTAAATTGCTTCTAAGAGCTCTAAACAATCAGATTTTTCTCAAGGGCTATTACTGTATCTTGGTTTATTCCCAAACTTTGTGAGATCTATGATTGGTAGTTCATTTCCATCTGGATCAGCCAGAACTGCATATTTGCCACATCTGACTCCAAAAGGGTCTTTGACTATTCTGTATCCTTTCTTTTGGTATTCATCACAGAACTTCTCAACATTCCTCACCAGAAAGCTAAAAGATGGATTAGGAAGGTTGGGATCACCATGAATGACTATCTCTGAATCACTTTCCCGAAAGGAGAAACCTACCATGCCTTGCTCTTGATCACACCAATTTTGCCTCAAACCTAATATGTTCCTATAGAATTTTGCTGATTCCTCCAAGTCTGAGACATAGAACATGATGCTATCTATTTTGAGGAGTGTGTTCATGCTTTTATGTTTCAGAACTGTGCTCTTATGACTTGTGGAAGCAACTCCTAAAAGACTGCAAAGCACATCTTACCCTGTTAGAATGTTAAATAAGGTGTTAGTATTCTTATGAAATTCAACGCAATATCAAAATACGGATTCTCTTTTTTCCAAAAAGAGGGGAGTTTGCGGGAGATATCTCCAGAGTATGAGTGATAAAATCTTATGAAACAACTTTCGTTTTTGTGAACAAAGTATTTCCTTTTGCGGAACAGTTTCTTTTTCCGTCAATCTCTGTAACATGTTCGAAACCTGCGCGCGCATGCACATATCTTCGCTGTCGTGGGGTCTAAACTCCGATAGTACTATTTTACTCATCTTTGAATACTGGGGTTCTCTTTTCGACGAAGGCTTGCATTCCCTCTTTCTGATCATAAGTGTCGAAGCATTTTGCGTACAGTTCTACTTCCAACCTATCTCCTTCCTCCAGCGACTGCTTCATACTTGAGTTTATGAGCACCTTACTGAATCCAATGGCTGTTGACGCTCTTGTCAGAATCTTAGATGCTAAGTTTCTTGTTTCCGTTAGTAGCTGTCTGTGATCAACGACCTTGTTAATTAACCCCATCTGAAATGCTGTTTTGGCGTCTAAGGTCTGTCCGGTGAAGAAGAGGTACTTCGCCCTTTTTGGGCCTATGATCCTTGGTAGCCGCTGGGTCCCGCCGAACGGTGTCACTACTCCGACGCCTGGGGGAGGTTCTCCAAAAATCGCCTTTTCTGAAGCTACTCCGAGGTCACATGCGATAGCTAGGTCGCATCCGGCGCCGAGGGCTAAACCATTCACAGCTGCTAGTATTGGTTTTGGAAGGTTTTCCATCTTTTCCAATATTCTGTGTGCAAGATTAGCAAATGCAGCTGCTTCTTTACGTGTCATATGAATCATCTCTTTTATGTCACCTCCTGAACTGAAGGCTCGGTCGCCCACACCTGTTATGATCAAGACCCTTGTTTTGGCATCTCCAGCAATTTTGTCGAGCACTGATTCTAATTCAACGAGCGTTCTTTCACGTAGGGCGTTCAGCACCTTCGGTCGATTTAGTTTTAGTATCTGAAGCTTACCTTCTCTCTCAACAATTAGATCTTTATAGGTCACAAACAGTCACCATAAGCCTAATGCTTTGAAAGTTTTTTTATTTCTTGCGCGCACACACAGGTGCATCCATTTTTACCATTGAACGCGTTTAACATACTTAAAATATGCCTTGGGTCTGCTGAAAACTGCCTAACATTTAGGAGTTTTTCAGGAATTCGAGTATGTGCTTGTTTACAAGCTTTGGGGCTTCTAGTTGAACCCAGTGGCCGCAATTTGGAAGATATTTGATGGAATAAGGGGCAGCAACAAATTCATCTGTATCTATCGTCAAATCCTTTGAAAGAGCCGCATCCTGTTCTCCCCAAATTACCAACGTAGGCGCCTTAACTTTCGGAAAAGCTATTGTTCTCTCTGAAAACAATATGGATGGGTGCATGTTAGCCCGATAATAGTTTATTGCCGCTGTTAAGGCTCCTGGTCGTGACCATGCTTCTTCGTAAGTCTTAAGATCTTCGTCTGTGAGGACATCTTTTCTGACCAACGAACGACGAACCATATTCTTCAGGAAGAAGTAGTTATTTCTACTCAAAACCTCTTCAGGAAGTTCGGTCATTTGAAAGAAAAAGACATACCAGCTTTTCTGCAGTTGTCTCAGTAAACCTTTAGTTCTAGTTGTATAGACGTTGGGATGAGGTGCGTTCAAAATCACTAATTTTTCTACAGCTTGGGGATTGAAGGCTGAAAGAGACCAAGCTACAGCTCCACCCCAGTCATGTCCAACTAGTATTGCCTGCTTTTCACCTAAAGCGTTAATAAGTCTGAAAATATCCCGGGCAAGAAGATTCAACCTGTATTTGTCAATGCCCTCTGGTTTGTCGGTCTTATTGTAACCTCGCAAATCGGGGGCCACAACATGAAAATGCCTCGCCAACTCGGGAATCTGAAATCTCCAAACATACCAGAAATCAGGAAAGCCGTGAAGAAGGAGCAGTAACTTTCCTTTTCCCTGAGTGACGTAATGCATTCTGATGTCATCAACTTCAGCAAAACAGTGTTTCCATGTTTCCTTCATCTAGACAACCTCAAATGCGATGTGACAGAAATAGACCATCAAGTTTTACACACACCTGCCTTAAAAAGATCTATTTTTTCGAGAATCCATATTGACCAATTTTCTGGTGTAGCTCCCAATATTCCCCTTGATTGAAGACGAAGGGCGCCACTTTGTTAAAGTCGATTCTTCCCTTTTCATTCAGGACATCTTCGTCTACGTGAACATACACAATTTCGCCGAGGAACAAGTGATGAGCACCTAAAGGGATCTTCCTTTTGACGACACATTCGATATTCACTGGGCATTCTTGAATCAGTGGGGGCTTGACCTTCTCCGCAGGTTCTGGTGTGAGTCCCGTTTGAGAGAACTTATCCACATCTTTGCCTGAAACCATTCCACAGAAGTCTGCCTCCTTCAAAATATCCACTGTTGGAATATTTACGACGAACTCTCCAACACCCTCAATTAACCCGTAAGAATGTCTGTGCGGTCGTATACCTAAACCCAGTGTAGGTGGGTCAGAACACACCATTCCAACCCAAGCCAAGGTGATTATGTTAGTCCTTCCTCCGGAATCTACGCAAGTAACAAGAACAACAGGGCAAGGAAACAGAGCCGCCCAAGGGTTCTTTTTCACTTTCATAAACATCACCGCTTGAAGTTCAAACGTAACTTAGGTTATGTATCTGCGCACGTTCTATTCTAAGCGTGACTAATTAGTCTATGTTTGTGAGTATAAAATTCGCGCGCGCACAAGTCAAAGCGTTTATATGTTCCAACAACCTACGCAATCCATAAAACCATAAAATAGAAACCCGCAACCTACAACAGAGGAAAAACAGAAATGGCTGGAAGATTTCTCTCCATCTTCAGACCGCTATCAAGATTTATGCCAGAAGTCGGTACACCAGAACGCAAAATAGGCTTCAACGAGAAACTCTTCTGGACTGCAGCCGCCCTCATCCTATACCTCATCATGACAGAAATCCCCCTCTACGGTATCATAGGCGAAGGATGGGATCTCACATATCTCCGAGTAATCTTCGCCTCCAACAGAGGCACTCTGATGGAGCTCGGAATCGGGCCCATCGTGACCGCCGGCCTAATCTTACAACTCCTAGCAGGGTCAGGAATGATAGCCGTCGACTTCGCTAACCCAGACGATCGATCCCTCTTCACAACAGCCAGCAAATTCTTCTCAATCGTCATGACGGGCGTCCAAGCGTCTGCATATATAATCGGCGGAGTCTACGGAGCTCTTACTCCGGGAGTATCCCTCCTCATCTTCGGTCAACTGATAGCTGCCGGAATAATCCTCATGTTACTGGACGAGTTAGTGCAGAAAGGCTGGGGAATCGGCAGCGGAATAAGCCTCTTCATCATGGCCGGTGTAGCCCAACGCATACTATGGGACAGCCTATCTCCCCACGGGCCCCTTGGAGACGGGAAACAATACGGGGCCATTATAGCATTCTTCCAAACCATACTAACGGCAGACCCAATATCAAGCATCTTCGTCAGGATAGACACAGCAGGCCAAGTCCTGAACTTGCCAACAATGTTGGGGCTTATCACCACAATAGCTGTCTTTATCATCGTGATATACGTCGAAGGTGTAAGAGTCGAACTTCCAGTTGCATACGCCAAATACCGAGGATTCCGCGGTCGCTACCCCATAAAACTCCTATACGTCTCCAACCTACCTGTAATTTTCGCCTCAGCTCTTTTCGCCAACGTATATTTCATTTCACAACTCCTTTGGAACCAGGCAGGTCAACCAAATCCAGGAACCAATTTTTGGATCGACCTCATCGGGCAATTCACATGGGAAGGAGAAAACATCGTACCGATTGGTGGCCTGGTATACTACGTGCTTGCTCCCCGAAATATCCTAGAAGTGATTAGTTGGCCAGGATGCTTACGGGCACTTGCATTTACAGGTATAATGGTTTCTTTCTGTGTAGTTTTCTCTCTCACTTGGCTTGAAGTAGGCGGGCTTGGACCAAAAACTGTTGCAAAACAGCTTGTCGACTCTGGAATGCAGATTCCAGGATTTCGAAGATCAGGTAAACCGATTGAATTGCTCCTTAAACGCTATATTCCCACGGTCACTATACTCGGAGGGTTCGTGGTAGGGTTGATAGCTTCTGTTGCAGACTTCTTTGGGGTCTTTGGAACTGGAATGGGGGTTCTGCTATCTGTAGGAATCCTGTACCAGTATTATCAGCTTCTAATGCAAGAGCGCATCGCTGACATGTATCCTGCCTTACGTGGTATTCTAGGAGGGTAGAAGAGCGGGTTTGTGAAAATAGTTAAAAATCCAATTGACAACATTGTTAGGATTGTGATAGTATGTCTTTAGATTTGGCAGCGCCTCCAACTTCAACAATTTTTATTCTATTCCTTTCTATGTTCCTTTCGTTGATCACGTCTTTGGCGAATCGTTTTCTAGTTGATCAAGACAAACTTCGGGCTTGGAGGAAAGAGGTTGCTGTTTGGACTTCTGAGTTTAGGGAGGCCAATCGAAGCGGTGATAAGAAGCTTCTTGCCAAAGTGAAGAAGCAGCAGCCTCGGATTACTAAGCTGCAAACTAAGATGACTTGGCAGTCTATGAAAGTTTCCTTCATCTTCATGGTGCCTTTTCTTCTTTTGTGGTATCTTTTCCTGACTCCGCTTTTTGGTAATGTGGAGGCTGTTGCGTATATTCCAGGTATCCCAGGATTTTGGGAGGGCACTCCACCGCCACCATCACCTACCGCCGACCTGCCGATTTTCTTGTGGTATCTTTTTTGTTCTTTTCTGTTTGGGACTCTGTGGTCTCGTGTGCTTGGTTTGGCTGTTGGGACAACTGGAGTGACTGAATAATGCCTAGGCCTTCTTTGCGAACAAGGAGTAGAAAACGTCATCTTCTCCGATTGCCTGGAGGACGCGTAACGACACATTTTAAAAGAGAAACGGTTAATGTTTTGCGTTGTTCTCGTTGCGGGGGCATCCTTCATGGTAGCCCTCGACTGATTCCTTCAAAGCTTGGTAAGCTCTCCGCCAGTGAAAAGAAAATTAAACGTATGTTTGGTGGAATTTTGTGTCACCGTTGTCTTCGGGGTGCGTTGCGGTCGTCTGTACAGAGTGGCTGACGGTCTAAGGAGGGGTATCTTTTTGGTTATGCAGAAAGCTTGTGGAAGTGGTAAGAAGGTTGTGATTTGTGTTTGTGGTTTGACTGGTTGTGGAAAGAGTAGTGTAGCTAGGCGTTTGGCTCAGAGATATGGATTGAAATATTTTTCAGGGGGGAATACCATGAAGGCTTTAGCCGTTGAAGCTGGATACAAGATTTGTGAGCGGGGTTGGTGGGAAAGCGAGGAAGGATTGCGGTTTTTGAAACTGAGAACGGAGAATTCAGGTTTTGATAGGAAGGTCGATGAGAAGCTTCTGGAGTTAGCAAAAGATGGCGATGTGGTATTGGATAGTTGGACTATGCCTTGGTTATTGGAGGAGGGGTTCAAGATTTGGTTTGAGGCTTCTCCGATGGCGCGGGCTAAGAGAGCAGCAAAACGGAACCGTATCACTGTTGGGGCCGCTTTGAAAATCCTGAAGAAGAAGGATAATTTAGCCAGAAAAATCTACAGAAATTTGTATGGGTTTGTTTTGGGAGAAGATTTCAGTCCTTTTGATGTGATTTTGAGCACTGATTTGTTGAGTGTGAGAGAGGTTTTTGGTGTGGTTTGTTTGGTTGTTGATCGTTGGTTTCTTGGTAAGCGTGGAGGTAGCGAATAGTTTAGTTTGCCTACTCTTAGGTAGCCTTCAAATGCGCGCGCATAGGATCTCAAGCCTTTGACAAAATACGTGTTTTTTTCAGGGCGGAACTATAAAGCAGGACTTCTATAGTACCGTTCACCGGTATGTGCAAGGAAAACTTTAAAGAAAAACAAAGTCAGCAACATAAGGGAGAATACGATGTCAGTCAAGTTTGGTATTCAAATTGAACCACAATTAGGGTTTGACTATGAATCAGTAGAAAAAATTGCTTTACAAAGTGAAAAATCTGGATACGACTCTATCTGGAGTAGTGACCATTTTTTCCTAAATGACACGTCCGAAGACCGCAATTGTATGGAAGCATGGACCTTACTTGCAGCTTTAGCCTCCAAAACAGAAAAAATCCGTCTGGGACCTCTAGTCACTTGTAATTCCTATCGTTATCCAGCTGTATTGGCTAAAATCGCTGCTACAATAGATGTGATCTCTAACGGTCGATTATTTTTTGGAATAGGCGCCGGCTGGAAGAAAATTGAATACCGGGCATATGGGATTCCTTTTCCCCCATTGAAAGGGCGCATGGATCAATTGGAAGAAGCAATTCAAATCATCAAGTTATTGTGGACAGAGCCCAAGGCAACCTTTAAAGGAAAATACTTTAAAATTAAAGATGCATTTTCCGCTCCAAAGCCAGTGCAAAAACCAACGCCTCCTATCTTGATTGGGGGTGGTGGAGAAAAAAGGACATTGAAAATCGTGGCCAAATACGCAGATTACTGCAATCTTTCGTTAGTCCCGAATTTAAAACAAAAATTAGAAGTATTGAAAGCCCATTGTAAGGCTGTGGGAAGAGATTACGAAGAAGTAGGGAAAAGCTTGTTCGCGGGTTGGCCAGGTGTTTTTGTTACAGAATCACAAGAAGAGATACATGATCATTTGACCCAGCGGTCGAAACGAAATAACATATCTATTGAAAAACTAAACGAATTACTCCGAAAAGATGCCCCCGGTTCTTGGGTTGGTTATCCCGAAGAAGTCATAGATCGCTTCCAATTTCTTATTGGTCTAGGATTTGATTATTTTCAAGTGATGTTCCCAGGAATTAACGAGGAAACATTGAAAGCTAGCCGAGCATTCACAGAATTAGTGATGAAGAAACTGTGAGAATGCCAAAGATCATATATGCACGCATGACTTCCCATAGAAAAACAAGTGTTCCTCGCAAGAATACTTGTGTGGCTCTGAGGGATCTATGTTGATCTATGTCGATATAATCGAGAAATTGTCAAAAGCATTGAAGTTAGTATCAGAAGAGCAAGATGCGGACGCAGCAGTTGCTCTGATGTTGAAACCTATGAATCAAAACTTTAAAGTACTCTTTGTGAAGAGAATCGAGAACCCCATTGATCCTTGGTCAGGACAGATGGCCTTTCCTGGAGGAAAACGTGATGCGATGGACAAACATCTGAAGCAGACCGTTGTCAGGGAAACTTTAGAAGAGACAAACATAAATCTCCGTGATTGCTGTCACTTTTTGGGAACATTGACTGCCATAAGATCAACACGAAGACCCGAAATGAAGATTCTTCCCTTCGTCATCCTTCTTGATCATGAGCCACTAATCAAGTTAAGTGAAAGGGAGTTAGAAGGATTTGTTTGGATTTCGCTACGAGAACTCGTCCAAAATAAAGGCATTGCCAAATTTGGCTTCGGAGAAGTCCCGGCCTATGTTATTGAAAGCAACGTCATCTGGGGACTGACGTATAGAATTATAGAGAATTTTCTTCAAATCCTCAAATGTCTTCAGCCTGAGTTCGTTTGGCATGCACCAGAATAGTTGACACTGCGTCATGGTTTAAGACTTAAATTGCTAGAGGCACTTCTTACATGAGGTGTGAACGCGATCAAAAGCAAGATTAGCCATGTAGGATACGTTAACAGAATCCGAGAGAACATTCTCGCGGTAAAAAGGAAAAAGCTGTTGCCACTGTATGAAGACCTAAAGTCTGCCAACTGCGTGGTCTGCAGCGGATCGGGCCGATCACTGTACTCCTTGAACGCTGCAATGAGCCAAATCGCAATGAGTCAGATAGGCTGGAGAAACAAAGTTATCTTGACTCCAGACGACCCAGGCTTTCCTGGAAAAAGTATGTACGATGCGGCAACCGAGCTCCAAAGGCGATATAAGAAGACTCTGTTATTGATAAATTCTGGAAGCGGCCTCTCTGAAGACCCCTTAGTAATGGCACAGGATCTGGCAAGGTACATTGAAGACAAAAAGACATCCAAATTTTCTATGGGACTTATAACCTCTAACATGAATTCCCTGTTGGCCAGAATAGTCCGTGAACACGGGCATGTAGTTGAGCTGAAAGGGCGAGGTAGATCGAAGCCGTCCTTTGATTACAGCGAGATAGGTATCATGGGTGACATGTTCGAGCTTGGAGGCTTGCTCCTTCTGTGCATGATGACTGAAGCGATCTTCCGAAACCTACAGGTAGAAGGAGTATTTCAACTGTGCGAAGAAGAATTTGCCAAACTAGGACCTATGATCGACTCAAATTTAGAGTCGGAGACCTACACGCATCTTGTTGATATGATGGAAAGACGGACCAATGTGTTTCTAGGTGGAAAGGGCACAGCAAACGAAATCGTCAAGATGACTGGCGTAAGACTCTTTCACATCAAAGGGTTCATGGGAGACAATGTCTACATAGCTAGAGGCGTGAACACTCCACATCCTAGAGCTGGGGATCTTGAAATCTTAGTGTCATTTTCTGGGGAAACCAAGCCTGTCGTCAGCTGGTGTGATGTTTTCAAGAAGCTGAACGGATTTGTTCTGTCAATTACAGGAACGAGTGACTCGACTTTAGCCAGACGGTCAGACTTGCAGATAACCTTAGAGGAAACGGTCAAGGTAGGTCAGCCTAGGAGGTTTTACATGAGGGCAGCATACGTCTTGAGCCCTTTACCTGTCAAGCTGGCTGAAAGGTTGAGTGAGAGAGGGCTGAAGCTGCCAGAATACATAATCAACTGGTATCACTCTGTTACACAATAGAACTGTTGAGAAGGTTCTCTATCATGGATGCACATCGCGAAAACAGGAAGAAAGGCACACGTCCTGAGCAAGACAATTTTGACCCGTATCTCCAACCTACTTTTGTAATTGATTCTAATTCAGAAATAGTGAAAGAAAAAGCTGTGTTGCTGACAGAAAAATACCGCCATAAAGAAGAGAAGGCAAAAAAACTGTTCTATTTTGTGAGGGATGAGATAAAATACAACCCATATGTGGCCTTCAATTCGTTCGAGCGGTCGGATTATTGTGCAAGCAAGACATTACAAAGAGGAGATGGTTATTGTATTCAGAAAGCTGTAGTTTTGACTGCACTTGCTAGGGCAGTCGGAATACCATCAAGGCTAGGATTTGCAGATATCAGAAATCATCTTGTTCCCGAGAAGCTTCAGGAGATGATGGGAACAAACATGTTTGTTTACCATGGCTATTCTGAATTCTGGCTTGATAACAGATGGGTGAAAGCGACACCAGCTTTTAATATAGAGATGTGCAACAAATTTGGCTTAAAACCAGTTGAGTTTGACGGTGCTGCAGATGCTGTTTTTCATAAGAGGGACAGGAAGGGGGAACTTCATATAGAATACATAACGTATCATGGAACGTATGCAGATCTTCCGTTTGAAGAGATTATGCAAGCCTTTGTTGATCAATATCTACAGCAACCACATGAAACCACTTATGGAAACTTAACGGAAAAATCCCAGCTGAAGTGGCGAAAATCCACCAGAAACAGAAGAAAATAAATGGAGGCACCTAATCAAACAAGCCGCGAGAGATACGGAGCTTCAGTAGCATCCATTCTTAGGAAAACCTAGAGATTACGGCAACGACTCTGCCAATCAAATATTCTTCAGAAAATCTTTCTGTTACACCAAATGCATTATTATCTCCGTGTGTTTCGAAATACCAGACTCCATCTTGGTAGGTTTTGTCTACATGCATGCATAACTGATGGGCTGCCAGCTTACCATGATGTCTATAAGAAAGAGTTTTGGACATTCAGAGGTCCAAGGACCCAACACGTTCGACATATCAAAGTGCAAGGGGATAAGAATAACAACAAAATGGAACGGTTGAATGGAGAGATCAGAGATCGAGAGAAGGTTATGAGAGGGCTAAAGAAGAAAGACACTCCAATACTCAAAGGCTATCAGATTTTCCACAACTATATTAGAGAACATGAAGGGTTAGAGGGTAAGACCCCAGCAGAAGCTTGCGGAATAAAGGTTGAGGGAAAAAATAGATGGATGACTTTAATCCAAAATGCAAGTTATTAACCGATTTTTAATAAGCTAAATTTTATACTCTAATTTTCTGTACAGTAAATTTTAAAGAAAAAATCAAGACAAATTCTTGTTAGAAGTGAATGAAATGAGTCTACCTACTATGTACACCATTGTCGATTTTGCAAGAGAATTTGTGAGAGAGGTGCTTTTTAGCGTGCTTATCTTGGGACTTGCCAAATTAGGGCGAATCTTGATCAAGTGGTCTAAACCTTATCTAAGAGAATTTATGAATCTATTAGGATTAATTTTTCAATACTTTGCTTTTCGACTAAGGCTTGAGTCTCCTTTAACATTTCTGATAATTTATCTCAAATATCTTGGGCTGTGGAGAATCGACCAGATAGTCTCCACGATTGCTAAAACTCTATCCGACGAATTTTTACAAGTATCCTAATCCGACGACAACTTTACAGCGCCTCTAGCCCAACTCTTTATAAGATATAACGATGTTATAATCTTGGGTATAAGATTGCGACCGCCCTGCGAACTTGTTGTTCGTTATGTTTTGCCTGCTTTTCGATCTTTGGTGGC
>JAOUKN010000033.1 GCA_029882515.1 Candidatus Bathyarchaeota archaeon | reverse complement strand
TGGTGGATCGTGTTGCTCTGCGTGACTCAGTTCGACTGAAGAGTCTTCTCATTCCACGATCTTTCTTCTACGTAGTTTTCTTCACAACAATGATATTCTTTGAATTAACAGTCTTTAGGCGCGCGCGCAATTGGGGCAGCAATCATATTACATCTTTACGAAACAATAGAGTATTCATAAGAAAGAGCATTTAACAATCGACAGCAAAACGACTTGCTCCACCCTTCAACTGCTTGCCCAGTCTTTGACTCATTTTTCGCTACTGCTACCGAATTTTTTGGAGATAATTAATAGAAGCGAAGGAAACTTAGATTATTGCAAACATTATTCTAATAGACGCTTCTGTCCAACCTCACCCTAACCACACTACACATATACTTGAAGCCCAATAGAACCAAATAACAAGAGGTATCATCCATGAAATCTGGATTAAAGATTCGTGCACTCACCGAAAACGATTTGGACGCAGTGGTGGAAATCGACAGAAAAATCCTCGGCAAACCGAGACGTGAATACTGGAAAAGAAAGATCGGATACGCCGACATCTACCCAAGACCCGCCTTAATCGCAGAACTAAAGGATAAAGTCGTAGGCTTCATACTTGGCTACGTAAGCGGATGGGAATTTGGAGTGCCAGACACCGTTGGATGGATCGACACAATAGGTGTAGACCCAGATTACCAAAACCAAGGCATTGGAGAAAACCTTTTCAAAAGACTAATTGAAAACTTCAAACGAACTGGAAAAGAGGCACAGCCAGAAGCCAAGGAAACACCAATCGAAGGTGTAAACGTCGTCTACACCCTAGTAAGATGGAATGATTGGAACCTCCTCAGATTCTTCAACAAAATGGGCTTCAAAAAAGGCGACATGATCAGCCTAGAACTAAAAATACGATAGAAACCATACTCACGCAATCAGAGACTTCAGTTTCGCTTCACAAGAGAGATTGACTTGGTTGGACAGGTACTCACACAGACCCCACAGCCAAAGCATCCAGCCTTGTCGTATACTAATTTACCATTCTCTAAACGACGAGCTCGAAACTGACACCTCTCAACACAAGTGCCACAGTTTACACATATCTCCAAATTATTCAGGGCAACGTATTTAGAGGCTATAACTGCTTCAGGCATACCAAATCTTACTAGCGCACTCATTGAGTGGCAGCAACAGGAGCAACAGCTGCAAACAACGTCTGGCTTCTCATTTCCGTCAAAAGTATAAGCAATGTGAACAAGTCCCGCCGCGTGAGAACGTTCCAATGCCTTAAGGACCTCCTCTAAATTTGCCTTTTTCGCTACTCCCTTCTTTATCATATCCTCTGCTTCTTTGTTTAAGCTAATGCAGACGTCGAGGGGCGCATCGCATCTCTTCAAGTCTCTTCTGCAATCACATGTTCCTAAAGAAATCAGGTTTGCTTCTTTGAGAATCTCCTTCATTTCAGAAAGATCTAGGATACGCTGTTGGCCTGCTATGTGTATGTTGACAGGGATGGTGACTGCGGTCATCGTGTTTACATATTCCTTTTCAAGCTCTTCTCTTGTCCAATCGTTCTTCTCTGACATTTCGGGGCGCCCCTTATGTTCGAGGCTTACGAAGTTGACCCATTAAACTGTTTCGTTCTAAATGTGGGCGCAAGGAACAGAGATATAAACTGAAAACCTATCACAAAATAGAAGATAGTGCGCGCGCAATGTGGTTCCAGAATCTCTCAGCAATATAGATTGCTAGACTTGCATCTTTCTTTTAAGATACGAGTTACATAGTCTATTGTAAAGGAATAGTTGGAGGCTGAGCTTGAAGGAAATCTTGAAGAAGTGGGGCAAGGAACTCTGGATAGCCCAAGAACAAGAATACGGTGGAAAGATCCTAGTCATCAAACAAAACCACAACACGTCACAACATTTCCATAAAGATAAGAAGGAAACGATTTATTGCTTTAAGGGTCAAGTCGACATCATCTTAAGAGATAGAATAGTCACACTGAAAGAAGGAGAGGACATAACCCTACTTCCCAGCACAGTTCACAGAATAATCGGCAAAAAGCACTCAATCCTCTTCGAGGTGTCTACCCCACAACTAGAAGACGTAGTAAGAATAAATGAAGACAACCCATTACACTGAATGACACACGAGACATTTCTAATTTCTCTAATTCTGCGGACAATCTAATTTGCCGAGAGACCAACGCACAAGCGCTAATCATGTATACGGAACAGTTGAACTTTTCCTCAATTCCCAGAATGCACCTCAGCTTCTCTAAGATTCAGAACATAGGCGTCCCATCCATCTTAAACCTGCACGGAATTCCCACGCCCCAATAGCGCTTCCTACGAGTGTAAGAGTGTACCCTACAGTAAAGGAGGCCCCAAGTAGCGCATTTACTTGGGCACTCTTGCGAATTGAAACGAAAAGTGATACGTTATTGTTGAGGCGCGCGCAAAACATAGATTCCTGTTGAACCTAACTCTCGACGTCCATACATTCGTTTTTGTATCTAACCAATCATCGTTCCAATTTTCTTCCCTTTTATGACCAACAATATATTCCTGGGCTTAAACCCGTTAACCACTACCGTCTTGATTCTGCTTTTTTGAAGGACCCGAACGGCTACTGGGTCGAGAATCTGCTGTATTCCAGCTTTATGTTTATCCTCTTCAAGTGAAGCAAACAAATCTTTGAACTTGATTTCATCAATTTTTGTTGCTTCTGGAAACTTTTCAGGATCTTTAGTGTAAACGCCCTCCTGATCCGTGGCCTTTATCAGTAATCTAGCCTTCAGTCTCTCCGCAATCATAGCTGCCACTGCATCAGTAGTCATTCCAGGTTTCAGACCGCCCATAACCACAATTTTGCCCTGTTTGGAACAATCAACAGTCTCATCAATGGAAACGGGAACCGTGCCACATCCTAAATCACCTAACCGCATTACAAACAACAAAGCAAACAAACGTGAAACAAAAATTGCTACCCAATCTTTGTCAGATTCGCTTAAGCCCATCTCTCCAGCAATCTTAATAAGGTCACGGGCTATTGCTCCGCCTCCAACGACTGCCACAATTTCATGTCCGTGTGCCTTCAGTTTCTTCAATAAGTCAACATATTGAGTCATTAGCTTTGAGTTTGGCGGAGAAGATACTACAGATCCACCGATACGAATCACAACTTTCACAGAGACATGTCTCCTGCTATACTGTTACTCGCATAACGTAATAAAACTCACCCAAACTGTTGCTAACCTTGAAATATGCGAGAACGCAAGATTAGCTGATACTCGAGTATAAGGGGAGCGAAGGGAGCTTTGACCGAAATCGAACTCGTTTTCTTAGGAACTGGCGGTGGACGACTAGCAACCATAACCCAAAAAAGAAGAACCGGTGGAATTCGCATTCTATCTGAAACAGTCAACGCCCACGTGGACCCAGGACCCGGAGCCCTCATATACTCGTTAAACATGAATTTAGACCCCCAAAAGATTTCAGCCTTACTGATTTCACACAGCCATCCAGATCATTACACAGATGCCGAAGTCTTGATTGAGGCTATGACCCAAGGCACAATGAAGAGGAGAGGAACATTAGCTGCGGCGCACAGTGTTCTGTTTGGAAATGAGATTTGCGAGATGTCAATTTCGAAATACCATCAGGGAGTAGTGGAACACGTGATTGCCGTCAAGCCCGGCGTGGAATTTGAAATCGATGACCTGAAAGTTGTCGTTTGTAGGGCGGTGCACTCTGATCCAGATACTGTGGGGTTCAGATTTGAAACTCCCAATATTGGCGATTTTGCCTTTACCTCTGACACTGAATATTTTGAGGAAATAAAGAAAATCTATCAAGGGGTCAGGCTTCTTGTCCTCAGTGTTTTACGGCCTTCTGGAAAACCTTGGAAGGGCCATATGACAACTAGTAATGCAATGAAAATTGTGGAAGAGGTTAGACCTGAAATGGCTATTTTGACAAGTTTTGGTATGCAGATGATTCTCAGAGGTCCTGATCATGAGGCAAAATTGGTCGAGGAGAAAACTGGGGTACCAACCGTAGCAGCGAAAGATGAAATGCACATAAGCATAGGTGAAGAGATTCACATAGGAACATTTGAGGGGAAACAATCAGGTCTAGATAGCTACATGAATTCAAGAATCTAGTTTCTCAAATTCTACTAAGTAGAATGGATGTTGGAAAAACTCAAATGAAGAGAGTTGGGTTTATCCGAATAGTGCTCCAAGACCTTCTAGTGCTGCCTCTTCTTTTTCTTTCTCCTCTTCCTTCTCTTTCTTCTCTTCTGCTGATTTTGCTTCCGGTGTAGGCGCCGCTGTTGGGGCAGCAGTTGGTGCAGCCGCTATGGGCATCATGGTTGGAGAAGATTTAATTGCTTCATCAATGTCAACTTCACTGAGAGATACCACTAAAGCCTTGACTCTGACGGGGTCCGCGTTCACGCCAGCAGACTTGAGAACGTCAGTTAGATTTTTTTCGTCGATTGTTTTTCCTGCCTTATGGAGGAGCATTGCAGCGTATACGTATTCCATAATTGTTCACCTTTCCTTTTTCTTTTCACAGCCCTTCTTTTCAACCTTTCTATGCTGAACGCAAGCTTGATGTTTTGGCACTTCGGGTAAGTAACTACTGTCTAATAAAAGCTTATTGCTGCCGAGTGGCGATGTCTCCCGAAGACCCTATTAGAGTTGGCTATTTCCAATGTTTGAAATACACTTTCTAATAAGGGAAAATTTGCGCGCGCGGTCAGAGTCAGATAAAGATGTTGCCTCTCTATTCTTTCCCAAAGTTGGTAGCTGCTATTAGCATATCATCTGTTCGTATCTTTCCATCTCCATTGATATCAATAATAGGCTCATATCTAGGATCACCATAATCACTACCAAAAGCTAAAGCTATGGCTAATATATTATCAACTCTCACTCTGCCATCTCTGTTCACATCGCCCAGTATAAAACCAACAACAAAGGGTATACGCTTAACTTTTATCCCTCAAACTATGAAACAAAAAGTGTAGAGTCCCTCTTCCAAGTATCCAAGATCATAAGTATACAATATTTCGCTAATCACCTGAATAACATGTCTGTCCAAGCCCAAATCTCTGATCGGACCAGAAGTTCATGATTACTCTGTTCTACTTCACCCCAACCTGAAACATTATAACAAGGAGTAGCAAGAGTTATGGTAATGTTAATGTAAGCACTCTATTTTTTCATCCAGAACTTCAAATCCACTTGATCTGAACTCGGGATACATGGAACCCATTGTTCAACGAAACTTGCTGAACCAGGAACGTTAACCAACGTCAATATACATGATAACAAAATAATCAAGTCAAAAACTAACTTTCTATTCATTTCCTCCATCCTCTACTCTAAATAAAGAATCCAAATATTTAACGGTTCAGAAACAACTTTCTATTCAAACATTGAGTGCTTTTCTTAAATCTTTAGCCCAAAACCAAACCTTTGTATAGTAATATTCTAATAAAATGCAACATCCAAGAATTGCTAGTTTTTTTTCCTTCCATTTAACCACTGGTTACTTTGAAGCAGGTTATGGGGATTTTTTCGGACTGTTCAAATGAACGTATTTTATCAGTATATGATAATATACTTGCGTTAGAGAGCCGGAATCAAGTTAGCATACATTGACTCTTTATTTTAACAAACTGCAGGTTCTTGATTACATATTTGTTAAAATGGTACGCCCTTCAGGTGTGTTAGAGAGAACTTCTTGATTTTTTCTTCTCCAATGGCAATAACAAAACTCTGAACGTCTTCGGTGAAGTCTTTCCAATCAACCCTAAACAGATTCAACCTTTGATGGTATTCAGTATAATTCTTGTGAAACGAAATGATCACTCCAGTCATTCCCAGTCCTTCTCCACTGGAGGCAAATATTACGTTAGGCCACTTCATAGAATATTCTCTGCCTTGTTCCATTACTTCGGGCAGAAGAATGTCAGGACGCATTTTAACAAAGGTTAGACCCATTATCTCAAACCCCATCTGCTTAAAATCTGGAACGATGGTATAGTCTTCAACCATTCCATTCTTCTCCAGTTTATGACGAACTCTAGTGACTGTTGGTTGAGAAACTCCAAGAACCTTGGCTAATTCTCTATCGCTTCTCTTTGAGTTCTTGAGAAGCTCCCTTAACAATCTCTGAGGCAATTCCTTTCTCATGAAAGTGTCTCCTTGTTGGCTGTATAAAGTAACAGCTCAGTATTTAGTTTTGCTTTCTTTCAGGTTTAAGCGCGCAGTGTAGGATTTAATCGCTTTTTTTCAACCTCATGTGTAAACTGGACACTTCGACGTGAGCCTTTCTTATGAGATCGACTATTGTTTCACTGTTGGGTATGGCTTCACTCAAAGCAAGCGAATAGGCCTCTTGACGAGCTTTTCGTAAAAGCAGAACGATATTTTCTGGAAGAGGACACGCAGCATTAATGGACAAGTTGAGGGCGCTTAGGTAGGCCTCTCCAAGCTTTCTTTGTGTTTCTTCCAAGTCCAGCTGCAACTGATCCTCCGTCATTATTAATCCATCATCGTACATGGCTTTTAAACTGAGTTCAATCTCCACTGCCTTTATACCAAGTTTCGACAACACACCAGCCAACCTAGTGTCTATAACATCTCCCTTCTTAGCCACCAAGGCGTCACGAGACACCCAAACACTCCCAGCCTCAATCCTAGTACGCAGTCCAACTCCACCTAACAAGCTGATTATTGGACCCGGAGGCAACCCAGTATTTCCAGCCGAAACCACAACATCTTCTACAGCTATGTCTCCAGCCCTCGCAGTAGCCATGACCCTACTCTTATCCAAAAGCAACACCAGCTTGAAAGGATTCAAATCCGTAAACAAGTATATATTCGACCCACTGAGATGCTCCACAAGTCTTTCCAATTCAGGTTTTTCATTACATTGGGCAATTGCTCTTCTTATCAGAGTATTCTTGATAACACGCAAATAAGCGTCGTTTTCAAGTTTTCTTTTCAGTTCCTGAAGTTGAGCCCCCCTCACCTTTTCGAGACCAGCAACACCCACGGCCCTATATTTCTGCAGAAGATTTTTTACTTCCTCAACTTTTTGCGTTTTTTCCAACGCTATTTGACGTGACATCAGACGTTCCCTACAGACTTATCTTGATTGATGGCCCCATCGCAGTTTTCAGATTGATCGACCGGACGTTTTTGATTCCCCTCTTGAGTTTTCCTTCAACCCTTCCAATCACTGCATGAATGTTTTCAGCGATTTCCTTGTCTGCCATGTCTTCCATTCCAACGCGACATTGAAGCACTGGTTGCCCTCGCAACCTCACCTTCACCGTCTTCCTGTTCTTCTTAATTATCCCTGCTATGTCAACTGTTGGAGGAACTGGAGTCGGCATCCTACCCTTCGGTCCCAAAGTTGCACCCAAGACCCTACCAACCAACGGCATCAATGGAGCCTCCGCAATGAAGGAATCATAGGTCTTTGCGATTTCCCTTTGTTTTTTCTTATTACCAGTCATGGCTTCAAGCTCATTCCGTTCAATAACCAGATCTGCGTTAGCTCTCTTGGCCTTTAGAGCCAACTCACCAGAAGCAATTACACATATTTTGTTTCCTTTTCCAACTTCATGGGGTAACTCTATTACCTCTTGAACCTTGCCCTCAGGTTTTTTGGGGTCAATATCTTGCAGGTTTATGATGAGTTCAACGGATTGCACAAAGTTTCTTTTCTTAGTTTTCTCTTTCATTGCTTTAATCGATTGGAGAATGTTTTTGGTGTCCAAGGGCATCTTCGAAACCTCGTAGCACACACCAATAAAAGCTGGTTATTAAGAGTTACTCTCCTTTTCCACCAAGGAAGCATCATGCTTTCCTTCAGCGATTTCAGCCTGTATCTTCCGTGGATCTTTGTCGTCAACGGTTACTCCCATGCTGACACAAGTGCCCAAAACTTCCTTCACTGCCGCCTTAAGATCACGTGACAAAAGTTCATGATGCTTAACCTTGCTGATACGAATGATCTGTTCCAAGGAAAGGTTGCCTACTTTCTCATCTTTAGGATTCCCAGATCCTTTTTTAATCCCCAACTCGCTAACAATCAACGCCGATGTTGTTGGAGTGCCTACTGTTACTTCAAAATCCTTTGTTTCCGTATCCACTGTTATCTTGACTGGAACTTTCATGCCAGCAAAACTCTTCGTAACTTCATTGATCTTATTTACAATGGCAAGAACATTGACGCCGAGAGGACCAAGAGCCGGCCCTAAAGGAGGACCAGCAGTCGCTTGCCCACCAGGTAATAAAGCATCTACAGTCTTCTTCTCTCCCATTTTACCCTTCCTTCTTCACCTTCTCTACAAGTTTTACATAGTCAGCATGGACAGTGATGGGCATAGTAAACGTTGCCTCTAACAATTCTAAGGTCACTTCCTCCTTTGACCTATCTATTCTTGTAATTTTCGCCCTCATCCCCTTAAAAGGACCTCCCACGACTTCAACAATGTCCTCTTCGTCTAATTCCTCAATCACAGGTTTCACAACTATGTATCTCTCAACTTCAGAGAAATCAACAATTCCAGGAACCCTCGACCTCACGTGCCTGATCCCAGCTATAGCTTTTTCAACAAAATGGGGGCCATTAGCTTCAACGAATATGTAACCCTTAAGCATTTGAGGCACAAGAACTGCCTTTATTGGTAACTTGTTGGTCTCAGCTCTTGCTGCGATGAGGTTTGCCACATTTTTCTCTTGTCCTGCAGTGGTTCGAACAGCAAAGATTATCCCAAAAGATTTCTCTTCCATTTTTCCTTGTTCCTTAATGAGCTTAGAGGGCTGCCAAGATTCCTGCTATTAGTTTGATAAAGAATCCAACGATTCCCACTACAAGGATTCCTAGAAAGCAGATTTTTGTTGAGAGCCACAGCTCGCTTCTTCCGGGCTTTGTAGCGAGCCTCAGCAATCTTGCAGATGATTGAAGGAAAGATCTTAATCCCAAGGTTTGTCGCACTCTCAAAAACTAACAACTAATATAAAAAGTATTTCGAAATCAATAACTATTTGTTTCGTTGAAAGACATGTTTCTACGATTTTCACTTCACCCAGCTTACCTTGTCATTATATAGTCAAATACAATTGACAAAACCATACTAAAATCCTCCCGGTCTAAGTAAAATGGAGAAGGAGGTAAGGAGATAGACGATGCATATGCGCGCATGCATACATGCCTGCAAGTTCCGAGCAACAAACACTAAACTTTTTTTAACATTTTTCTCTTCGCTCTACCTCTTGCCAAGCTTCAGACTTTCAGTATTGATAAACCAATTTCATCCACTATCTTTACTAGTCTTTCTTTGTATTCGCCCCTAATTCCCTTCCAATCCAAGACCACTGTTTCCACGTTTTCCACGGTTCTTTCAGCACATTGCCTAATCATTTCAGCATCCACTACAGAAATAGCGTATTTCGGGATTATATGCCCAAATGCTTTTTCAGTCGTTAAGGCCATCTTAGTGAACTTCTTATTGTAGTGAGGGCCACCTATTCCTAACACTGCTGGAAAACTTGAACTTTTGGAAATTGCCGCCATAGTGGCGTGGGCCACAGCCTCAGCTGCCTTCAAGTCTTTCCATTCCCTCTGCGAACTGCCCAGTTCAGTAAACATTGCGGGAACGTCTAATGATGGCCCATGATGAGTGCACTCGTAGGAAATCTCATAATCAAGTTTCATCTCCTCTTTCTCCTTCGTCATCTCCACAAGCGTGTCTTTCATTGCACTCGCAGGAGAGACAGAAACTTTCTTGGGAACCCCTCCAAATTCTGCCTTACCGAGATTGCCTGGAGTATGAACAGACAACGTGGGAATTCCACTGACACTGCTATGACGAGATACAAAGATTAGCAGCTCTGACTTGAAAAAATCAGTGATGAACTGTGTGTCAATGATTTCTTCATTGATGAAAAGAAGCTTAACTTCACGACTTCGAATTCTCTTCAAGTAGACAGGGTTTTGGTGAAAAGATTCTGAACTTTCCTCAAAATCATAATGTTGCATGATTTGTTGGGCAATATTCACGCCAGCTAAGTCCTTAGTTGACGCTACAATCAAAATCATATGGAGCTCTTCCATTAAGTAATAGAATAGTTCTTTACTCTTATAGTGGTGGACGCTGCCACCCACCCAAAATGGTCTCGATATTCTGAGCCACTGCCAAAGCAATATCCTCACGCCAAGGACGAGCCACCACTTGTACACCGATGGGTAACCCTTCAGGTGAAGTGCCGCCGCGAACGACGACACTTGGCCATCCGGTCAGATTATATGTCATGGTATAACTGAAAGCAGGAATCCTATCAGCTGCGAGTGTACCGCCGTGAGGTGGAGCAGCATAAGCGCAAACAGGACAGATGATCACATCATACTTCCTCATAAAGGAAAGCATAGAACTTCGGAACATGGCCCACTTCAACATCAAACGAGTGAAATCAGCAGTCGTCATTGCAGTGGCACGACAGACCTCCAGAAGCCCATTTGTCCATGGGTGCATCTCAGTTGTCCCAACCATATGAAGCAATGTCTCCATTCCTGCACCGCCATCAGCTGCCAAAAGACCAAAGAAAATCTCGTAGGATTGCTCGATACCGCTAGGGAGATCTTCCTCCACAGCCATGTCTGCTTCGGAGAGTACTTTTGCGGTTTTCTTCACTACTTCAACAATTTCGCGTGAAGGCGACATAATACCGTTATCGATATGGAAGGCTACTCGCAGACTCTTGAGATTAACCATCCTTGGGTCACCGAATGGCATTGGCACCACTGACGGATCACGCCAATCTACTCCAACAATAATCGGAAGCACCAAAACCAAGTCTTCTACGAATCTGGCCATTGGACCAGGCTGCCACAACATATCCAACCAGTTTCCGGGCCATGGAAAGTGACCTGTTCTAGGCACTCTCCCTGTGGTCGGCTTGATACCAGCGATACCGCAGAAATGGGCTGGAAGACGAATGCTTCCCCCCATGTCGTTGCCCAAGCCTAAGGGAGAGCCTCCGGCTGCGATAATAGCCGCCTCACCACCACTACTGCCACCGGGGGTGCACGACAGGTCGTAAGGGTTGTTCGTACGCCCGTAGACCAGATTGTCGGTTTCGAAGGTGAGACCCAGTTCCGGGAGGTTAGTCTTACCCAACATGATTGCTCCCGCGTCGTGCATTCGGGCTACGACAGTTGCGTCCTGCTTTGGAACATAGGAAGCTCGCCCTTTAGTACCTCCTGTGCAGATCACGCCCGTGGTCTCTATATTATCCTTTATCGTCATTGGGACGCCGTGAAGTGGTCCTCTGATGTGTCCTTTTGCAAGAGCGGCGTCAGCTTCACGGGCTTGGGCACGGGCCGCATCTGCTGTCAGTTGCACTACCGCGTTTAGCTGCGGATTTGCTTCTTCAATGCGCTGCAAGTATGCATCGACTACCTCTTCTGAAGAGATTTCTTTGGCACGAATGGACTGTGCGAGTGCTGTTGCTGATGCGTAGGTTAGTTTATCCATATCTTCCCGTTCCTTGTGTGGAGCCATGTTTTTTATGATCGTAGCAGTTACATTAGATTTTCGTAAACTTTTCAAGGCTTCCTAACGGCGACTTAATGCATACATATTGGAAAGTCAGATTGATAGTCCAGCAACATTGATGATTTATATAGGAGAAGATCCTTCTACGGGAGGATAAAAAGAGAGGAGACTTCGAAAAGTGTCGTCATTGAAATCGGCTAAGCATTTATTAATGTTTAGAGATTGGTCTTCACATGAAATCAACGGTGTAATTGAGAAAGCCATAGAGATTAAAAATGACCCAGAACAGTATCGCCTTTCTTTGAAGGATAAATCTTTAGCAATGGTTTTTCAGAAGACTTCGACCAGAACACGGGTTTCTTTCGAGGTGGCTATGACACAACTTGGAGGCCACGGAGTCTATCTGGACTGGAGAACTACAAATTTCATGTTAGCGGACATCAGAGACGAAACCCAGTATCTTTCAAGAAATGTTGATTGTATCATGGCTCGCTTACTAAGGAACGCTGACCTAACTGCGATGGCAGAAGCCTCTAAGGTTCCGGTGATTAATGGATGCGACGAGAAATATCATCCTTGCCAAGCGATTTCTGACCTAATGACAATGAAGGAGAAAAAGGGTTTGCTGAAGGGACTAAAGCTTGTTTACATAGGGGTACATAATAACGTATGCAACTCCCTAATAGAAGGCTGTACCAAGACAGGGGTCAGAATCACTACCGTAACACCTCTCATAAACGAACCTGCCATCGATAAGGAGTTAGTGGAGAAGGCTAAGCAAACTGGACTTCATGAGACAACCTTGGATGTCAAAGAAGCTGTTAAAGACGCGGACTTCGTTTACACCGACACTTGGATAGATATGGAGTTTTTTCTTGACTCGAAGTTCAAGGAAAAGAAAGAACAGAGAATTAAACTTATGAAACCTTATCAAATTAACAGTGAGTTGCTGAAAGAAAGCAACGCCCTAATAATGCATGACATGCCGATTCACAGAGGCTACGAAATAAGTGCCAAAGTAATAGAGGGGCCTAACTCCATAATCTATGAGCAAAGCGAAAACAGGTTGCACTCTGCAAAGGGAATTCTGCTCAAGCTTTTGGGCAAAACATAAAATTCCTTGTTAATAAGCACGGGGAGCAGAAGCTTCTCTACTTCAGTATCATCTTTGTAAACTGTTCAGGGTCAAATTCTTGTAGGTCTTGGTATCTTTGACCGGTTCCAATAAATACTATTGGCTTCTTTGTCACGTACGTCACGCTGAGGGCTGATCCTCCCTTCACATCGGCGTCAACCTTTGTAAGGATGGTCCCATCAATGCCTATGGTCTTATGGAATTCTTCGGCTTGCATGACTGCGTCGTTTCCCGTTAATGCATCCACGGTCAGAACCGTTACGTCAGGGCCGATGACTCTCTTGATCTTCTGCAGTTCATTCATCAAGTTTCGGTTTGTTTGAATTCGTCCAGCAGTATCAATCAACACAGCGTTTATTCCTTGTGCTTTAGCGTGACTGATGGCGTCATAAGCCACTGCTGCCGGGTCGGCTCCATAGTTATGCTTAATCATGCGGACACCAAGGCGTCTTGCATGTTCTTCCAATTGTTCAATGGACCCCGCTCGATAAGTGTCACTGCAAGCAAGAACAACCGAATAGCCATTTCTCATAAGAAAATTGGCGACCTTCGCTATACTTGTAGTTTTTCCAGTCCCATTAATCCCCACAAAAAGAATCACGTAAGGCTCATTACTTTTTCGCTTTTCCTCAACCCTTTTCAGCAAATCGATTTTCTCATTGGTTGTTAAGACATTAAGCAAAATCTCATCAAGATTTGCCCTCACTATTTTTCCACGGTCTTCTAGTCGTTTCACTTGAACGCCGTCGAGTCGTTGCTCCATTTCTTCGCAGATGTGATCAGCGACAGACACCGCCACGTCATTTTCTATTAGGCTTAGTTTGAAGTCTCCTAGGACTGGACGTAGTTTTTCAGTCTTTAACTCGGTGGTAATGACTTTGCTAACGAGGTTACTGAATCCTTTCCTAAGTTTTTCGAACACTCTTCGCTTGCTCCCGTCTCAGTTGTGCTGTTGTCTCGTCAAGTTGGGTCCTCTGACCTCCAATTCTATCGACTACTTGAGTTAATTGCTGTTGAAGAGAAGTCTTTGCTTTCTCCAAGTTGCTAAGGCGGTTTCCAAGGTTTTCCTTTGCCTCCTTTATTGTCTTTTCAATGGCCACTCCAGCTCCGACCCCGACAATTATCTTATCTGTGCCTCTCAGTGTTGCTTCTATGAAGGAGCCCCCTCCTATGGGAACCACGAGAGGGGCTTCCTTCTTCTCTTTTCCTAATCCGTCTAGGGTCATGTTTGCAACCCTGAGTTCGGTGAGAGCTGCATTTACTATGTTGATTCGCGACTGTAAGGCCTCGGCTGTTCCTTCTAAAATTCGAAGTTCAACTACCAGCCTTCTGAAAGTTTCTTCCTCACTGGGCACGTTCTTCTTCTCCCAGAGTCAGTTTCTTTATCAATGGACTCTCAATCTCCTCAGAACTTATCTCCTTGACTTCTTCAATTTTTATTTGGAAACGTTTAGCTCTATGCCTACTGCCAATGTCTTTGTAGATTTGTTCAATGGCGTCCTCCGGCTTCACCGCCCTAATCTCCGTTCTAAATCTTGTTTGAAAGTTTGGCTTCACAATTTCTCCTGTTACTTGGAAGACTTTGACTGTCGTCATTAAATCACCACGTCAGCACGCTCTTTGAGAGGTAACCTCCCTATAAATATTTTAATTCGTGTATGCGTTCCTACAGATACGGATGTATCTCTGAAGTTTCTTCCATAAACATTGATAGAGGAAAAAAAGGCAATACAGGTATACTTCGACTATTCTGTTAAGAAAAAATAAGAAGGAAGCACATGCATAATAAAGCCTCACGTTAGGTTTCATCTGTTTCTTTCACAACGTCCAGTGCTTGCCCAATTATGAATAGTTCAGGCCCCGTGGTTATTGAGCCTGCGATGGCTCCGAATTTGTTTCCTATAAGCCCAGTGGCGACGTAGGGAATTCCGCAATTGATAGTTCCAACATCAACCGGAACTTTTAGCGCATCAGCCAAGGTCTTTCGCTCTTCCTCGGTTAATAATGGATGGGCTAAAACACCTTTGTTTGTGGCAATGGCGAGAGACCCAACAAGGGGCAGCCCAGCTATTTCCCCTCTAATCACTTCAACGTTCAAGGTGTCTGCAACTATTTTTGCATCCTTCTCTTTGAGCCTAGGGTCAATTAAGGCCCCAGAATCATTTGCCAAAACTAAGTTCCCATAAGCAGTTTTCCTTGTTTCCATAACTGCAACATTGAGGTCAGAACACGATGTGATGGCTTGAACCTCTTCTTTACGGGCGTAATGCGGCAGTATTATGCCCTCGGAATTGGCACAAGCTAAGGCTCCTATAAGGACAGATTCTCCCACAGTCGTACGGATAACTTTGGCTTTGACCCATTCTTCCAACTTTTTCGATGCTGCTTCTGAAACTTGTGGAGGAACAATCATAATTTCGTCGGTGGTCAATGAGTAAACTCCGATGCTTGCGCTACCAAAAAGATCGAAAAGAAATATCGCCAAGCATTAATCCCCTTCTGCCAAATGAAGGGTCACAGTTCCTTCTTTATCCTTTACAGCTCGAACTCTAATCTTTCTCGGCGGACTCTTTATTCCGCGACTCCAAATTCGTTCATTTACTTCGTTACTTATAACCAGCCTTTCGGCTTCTTCTATTTCGTCTATCTTGATTTTCATATGTCTCATGATGAAACTTTTAATAATGCGTATGGCTCGTGGCGCACGCTTTTTTGGTGTGGATATCCAGGCCCTTCCTAAGGGTATTGTGTAGATCCGTTCCTCAACAATTTCTTCTTCGATTTCTTCTCGTTCTCTTCTTTCAGGTCGTTCCTCTTCTTCTATAGGCTCCTGTACAACCTCTTCTTCGACGACCTCTTCTTCAAGTGGTTCCTCAATTTCTTCCTCTACAATTTCTTCCTCGGCAATCTCTTTTTCAGCTTCTTCTTCAATTTCTTCTAATTCATCAGCAGCTTCCATATCTTCCTCTTCTTCAATAGGAAGTTCTTCTGGTCCCTCTTCAATTTCCTTCTCCAGCTCTTCTTCAACAACGGCTTCCTTTGAGGGATCTTTCATTCTGGTTATCTCACGCCTTTATTTTTCTTTGACGCCAACGTCTTCTTTTAGGGTTAGTTCTAACACGCCCAACAGTCTTTGCAATAACCCATGTGGGAACTGATTTCTTTTGTTTTCCTGCTTTTGCTAACCTTCGTTTTTTTGCAGTTGGTTTATTTCTTGCCATCATCTAGACTCTCCTGATTTTGATTTCACGTCGCTGAGACTGCAACTTCGTTAAGATCTCTTTCAGTTGCTCATCGGTCATTGGAATGCTTATTCTATTCTGTTGTGCAAGTTGAATTAGTTGCAGTTCAAGTTGGGCTGCAAACTGGGGTTTCACCATTTTTAGGTTGTTGATACGTTGTCTTGCATCGGATGTAAGAATTCTGCGTAATATGGCTTGCTTTTGCATTTCAACTTGTTGCTCTGCTTGAGTCTCTTGTTGCTCTTGGGCAAGACGGCGTTGCAATTCAAGCATCCTCCTCTTCCGCAACGCTTCAAGTTCTTCTTCACTCATTAGAGGCACCTAATACTTCTTAAGTTCCGGAATCTCTTTCTCGAGGTCCTTCTTGATTTCTGTAGACAAGATGTCTAGTAGCCGTCTTCCCTCTTGGGTCACGACTCTTCCCTTATTTCCGGAAGATTGCACGAGGGCGGCTGATTCCAACTGTTGAATAGCCTTTCTAACAGCTGCACCGCCACCCTTCCTTACGTGTTCCGGTCTAACCCCACGGTCAACTCGCCCTCCATATTTCGAGCGAAGGCGTGATGTGCCGATTGGTCCTTTGATGTAAATTTTTCTTAGAAGAGAAGCACATCGGGTGAACCACCAATCAGAGTTTTGTGGAGGTCTTTGGGTGTGAGAGCCAGTTTTTACGAAGGGAGTCCAGAGTGGTGGAACTATTTCATCTATGTTATCTTTTAGATATTTTGCTAATTTTTCGATAAGTACTGGTGTAGGGACATCGTAGGGCGTTGGCAAATCTATTTCTTCTTCCTGTTGTTTTTCTTCACTAATTCATGAAGCATCTTATAAAGGCTTTTTCGGAATTATTAAGGCTTTTTAGATGCTACCGTGCCAACAAGCGTTCCGTGTTTTCAAGCTTACCCCATTTAAACTAAATTTATGTTTGGAAAGTTCCGATATCGGGCTTCGCAAACACCTATGGCTTGACTACTCTCGTAAGGCTTAAAGACTATCTAAAAGGTTTCTACGATTCAATTGTTTTTAGAATCACTATACCGCAGGGTGGTATGTCCACTTTGACGAAACGTCTTCCTCTGATTTCCCTGATGACCAAAGGTTGTGCAGTTTTGTCTAACAAATTTTTCATCTTTTTCCTTGGCGGCGAAAGATTCCAGTCGACCATAATATAGTCACTCCTTTTGTTCTTTAGGTCTGTATTCAGTACGACAAGAATCTCTTCACCGTCCAAAATTCGAGAGTAGGCCAAGGAGCATGGATGACGAGACGGATACGCAAAGTTGACACTGTCTTTTGAGACCTCACGAAAATACTGCCGCCCGTATCTGAGGGCTGGTTCCTCTTTTCTAATGTCGGCGACTTTCCTTATGAACTTGTAGATCTCGCAATTCCGATTGAAACAGTCAATTCCAATGGATTTAAAGGCTCCCCATTTACCTCCAAACATGCACTCACGTACAAAAGCGTCGCTAAAGCCATCAGTTAGTTTTGCGTACTCGTCTCTGTAGTCACCGCCGTTGAAGCCCTGTTCGGTTCCATAGTAGATGCAGGGGATGCCGAGACTTGTCAGCAGATATCCAATTCCCTGTTTAACCTGGTCTATGTAAGGATTGTTATGGAGGAAGCGCCGGTCTTGGTCGTGGTTGTCCAGAAAAGTCAC
>JAOUKN010000136.1 GCA_029882515.1 Candidatus Bathyarchaeota archaeon | reverse complement strand
CAGTAATGATTTTTTCATGTCTTTTCAGAAATTCTCCAATCATTTTTTCCGGAAGCGGATGCGTCACGCCAAGCTTCAGAATGCTAACATCTAAGCCTAACAAATCTGCCGCCTCAAAAGCGTAGTCATACGCGGAACTCGAGGAAATTACACCGAACTCCTTGTTTTTTCCTTCATGCGTAACCCTGTTGTATGGTGATTTTTCGCTGATTTCTTTAGCCTTCTCTAAACTTTTCAAAAGCACGGGGTGCTTTGGTCTGGAGTTCGCTGGAACCATTACCAAACGTTTTACATCTCTAATGAATTCACCCTTCAAATTTGGCTTTGTAAGTCTGCCATATACTACTGGTCCCCGAGTGTGGCCTATACGAGTTGTAGTTCTCAGCAGTACCGGCAGTTCTAGTTTTTCAGAGATTTCAATTGCTGAAATTGTCATGTCTTTTGCTTCTTGAGAATTGGAAGGCTCTAGGCACGGCAGATTCGAAAATAAAGCATAAAAGCGGTTATCTTGCTCGTTTTGTGAACTATAGCATTCTGGATCATCCGCAGTAACTATGACAAAACCGCCCCTTACACCAGCATAAGCCAGTGTCATAACCAAATCCGAAGCTACATTTAACCCAACGTGCTTCATAGCCGTGAGGGCTCTCACTCCACAGTTTGCAGCTCCAGCAGCAACCTCCACAGCGACAATTTCATTTGTAGAATACTCCATGTACAAACCAGCTTCAGCCGCAATTGCGGAGATGGAGTCACCTATCTCCGACGCTGGCGTACCAGGATATGTTGTAACTACGCTTATGCCAGCTTCTAAAATCCCCCTAGCGATGGCTTCATTACCAAGTAAAAGCACGCGTTTCCCAGGCTCGTCTTGCAACAACACACGCAAATCAGGCAATAAACTTCTCTCCCATTCATGGAGAAAACTTTCATCTCTAGTCCTTTACATATAAGTTTTGGTCAAGAATCGAGAAAGTGTTGAGTGAAGTGAGCCACGACCGAAAGAAATATAAAAACGCACATCCGATAACAGCAACTCTCATGAGGTTTGTGTAATGTCCATAAAACTCTCTTCTGGTAAAGAAATACCCATTGAGACGCATAAAGCGCGGATGGTGCAAAAAATCTGGTTGCCACCAGTGAAACAGCGGCTTAAGGCTATAGAGGAGGCTGGTTATAATACATTCCAGCTTAAAACCAAGGACATGTTTCTTGATATGCTTACTGACAGCGGCACAAATGCCATGAGTGACAACCAATTCGCTGCTATGATGAAGGTCGACGATGCTTATGCTGGTAGTATGACTTTTTATGAATTTGCTGATGCAGTAAGAGATATCTTAGGGTATAAACACGTAATGAATGTTCATCAAGGAAGGGCAGCAGAACACCTGATATCAAAAGTGTTCGCTAAATCAGGCGATGTGGTTCCTACAAACTACCATTTTACTACCACTAAAGTACATATTGAACTGACTGGGGAGTCGGTATGCTTAGAAATTTACACTGATGAAGCACTAAAGACAGAAAGCACTTTTCTCTTCAAGGGTAATATGGACCCACAAAAGTTGAAAGATACTATCAAAAAATATGGCAGAGAAAAGATACCCTTTGTTCGGATGGAAGCAACTACTAATTTGCTTGGAGGCCAACCATTTTCCATGAAAAACTTGAGAGAGATCAAGCAGATTTGCAGCGAACACCATATTCCTCTGGTACTGGATGGAAGTCTGATTTGTGAAAACGCCTATCTTATGAGACAGCGAGAAAAAGAGTATGAAAACAAGACGGTTGCAGAGATAGTCAAAGAGATGTGTAGTCTATCGGACCTATTCTACATGAGCGGGAGAAAAAACACATGCGTTAGAGGGGGTTGTATAGCGACAAACAACAAAGAGCTCTTTGAAAAGATAAAACCTTGGCTTCCAGTGTATGAAGGGTTCTTCACATATGGTGGCATGTCCCAGAGAGAGGTTGCTGCTATGGCTGTTGGGATGCGAGAAATGGTTGATCCTGATCTTGCAGGTTGTGCAATAGAGCAGATAAAGTATTTTGTCAAGAGGCTTGTTGAAACTGGGATTCCGGTGGTTACACCGCCAGGTGGTTTAGCTTGTCATTTAGATGCGATGAAGTTTTTGCCCCACATTCCTCAATCACAGTATCCAGCAGGAGCTCTGACAGCCGCGCTCTACATAGCTTCAGGGATTAGGAGCATGGAAAGAGGAACCATTTCAATGGAAAGAGACAAAGAAGGGAACGAAGTCTTTGCTGATTTGGAACTCACAAGGATTGCGCTACCAAGGAGAGTTTATACAGTATCACACATTGAGTATGCAGTTGACAGAATAAACTGGTTATATAATCACAGAGATTTGATAAAAGGACTAAAATTCGTATATGAACCTCCAGTGCTCAGGTTCTTTGTTGGAAGTTTGGAAGCTATCGATAATTGGGGAAGAGACCTAAGTGAAGCATTCAAAAAAGAGTTAGGCGATTATTGAGCTATCCCCATTCAAAGTGGACATGTTTGCACTACTGCACGCCATCGATGTGAAAGCAATAACCACTCTTTCTTTTTGCTGTGTCAACAGGTTTGGCTATTTTCCCTTGAACTTCGGTTTCCTTTTTTCGAAAAAGGCTGATACCCCTTCTTGCAGATCCTCTGTAGATGCAACGACTGCAAAGCCTTCTCGTTCATGTGCCAGTCCAACTTCAAGGTTGGTTTCTATGCTACTGTCTATCAGTGATTTTGAAACTCTGATGGCTACAGGGGCTTTGCTGGCTATTTCTGCAGCTAATTCTCTGGCAGCTGTCATCAACTGGTCGGGGGGTACAACTTTGTTCAATAGGCCCAATTGTTCCGCTGTTTTTGCGTCAATCATTTTTCCAGTGTAAATCATTTCCTTTGCCATCGTTTTTCCGACAAATCGTGGCAAGCGTTGGGTTCCTCCCCAACCAGGAATAAATCCAATGTTGATTTCTGTTTGTCCCATCCTCACTTTTTCCGAGGCTATTCTGAGGTCACAGGCCATAGCCAACTCCAATCCTCCACCCAATGCGTAGCCGTTTATTGCCGCTATCACCGGTTTTTCTAATTTCTCTATTTTAGCGCATATTTTGTATCCCATTATGGAGAGTTTTCTGGCTCCCAACGGGTTCATACCTTTCATTACATTGATGTCTGCGCCTGCAGAGAATGCACGGTCTCCAACACCAGTGATGATTATTACTCTAATGTTTTCGTCTTTTCTCGCATCTTCGAGTTGATCTAAAACCTCTGAAACAGTCTCTTCGTTGAAAGCGTTAAAGACTTTTGGACGGTTAATGGTGATAGTTGCTATTCCTTCACTTTTTTCATAAATAGTGTTCTTATACTCCATGTCCCTCATCTCCCATTGTAATCCTATTTCTTTTTCGTCCAATCATAAAAGCCCTTCCCCGTCTTCCTGCCTAGATAACCAGCCCTCATCATCTGTTTCAAGAGCGGACATGGATGAAACTTGGGGTCAACGTCGCGGGTAAGAATTTCTGCTATGTCCAAGGTTGTGTCCAACCCGATGTAGTCTGACAGAGCTAGTGGTCCCATAGGCCAGTTTAACCCCAACTTTATTGCTTTGTCAATGTCGTCTCTATCGGCGATTCCCTCCCAGAGAAGAACGGCTGCCTCATTCAAAGCTGGAATGAGGATTCGGTTTACGATAAAGCCGGGGCAATCTTTCTTGACAAGAACGGTTTCTTTTCCCATCTTGTGCGAAACATTCATCACCGTTTGGATAGTTTCATCTGAGGTTCTGGTCCCACGAACAATTTCTACCAATTTCATCAGCTGTGGCGGGTTGAAAAAGTGCATGCCGCAACATTTCTCCGGCCTTTTTGTTGCTGAAGCGAGGTCGGTGATGCTGATTGAGGAGGTGTTGGAAACAATGAGTGCATCTTTCTGAGCGAGTTTGTCTACTTCGCTGAAAATACTTTTTTTGATTTCAACTTTTTCTGGGGCAGCCTCGACTATAAGGTCTGCGTCGGATACAGCTTCTTTCAAGTCTAGTGTTGGATGGATTCTCCTTAAGATTTGGTTGACTTCTGCTTTTGTTATTTTTTCTTTTCTCAGGTATATCTGTAGACTCTTGTTTATCATTTCCATGCCTTTGTCTATGAATTCCTGTTTTATGTCTCTTAGACTAACTTCGTATTTTCCCACTTGCGCAGCGACTTGTGCGATTCCGTGGCCCATCAATCCGGCGCCTAATACAGCTACCTTTCTTGCTTCCACCATGAATCACCTTTTCACTTACAGTGCATATCATAGAGGAATATGATCACAAGAAAAGCTTTTCTTATTTCCTCTGTTGGGCGCCAATATTCTCAACGGTTAGTTGACTGTAAAAGTCAGCCGGTAAAAGAGTAAATTGACTTCTGTTTGTTTGCACAATCGCATTTCAATTCTTGGGCATGCATCACAAAGTTTATTTTTCTTTCAATTACCAAACTTCTATTCTCTTCGACGGTGAGTACCTTGAAACGACCAGTTGAAGGTTGGATATACGAGCCTGACTACGAGAGGATGCCTAGAGACAAATTAGAGAAATTACAGGAAGAA
>JAOUKN010000135.1 GCA_029882515.1 Candidatus Bathyarchaeota archaeon | reverse complement strand
TCCCCAACCCCCAGCTACTTTAACTATCCCATGGATTCTATAAAAGACATAATTATGGGGGCGGGAATTGGCACCATTCTGTCGTGCTGGATTTATGAGCGTCTTGTAATGGACTTCGGTGAAAAAACCTAAGCTTCCAACTGAATTGCGCCCCATGCCACCGCTGACTTGACAAGAAATCCTCACAAAGGAAAATATGAGGCAGGAACAAGCGTAAGACGAGCCACGCAGAGAAAGCGCGACTTAATGAGCAAAGCTTTTCACATTGAACAATCTTCTGATTGGAGTCCGCAAAGCAGGGACAAAAAGTGTGGAAAATAATCAGAGCGATTTTGTTGGATAAGATGTTGGTTTCAGTAATCTTATTGTTGCTAGCCGTAGATCTTCTAGACATCCTATTCTTACATTCGATTGTGCCAGAGCTTGACATACTTGAGCACTTCCTCTTTGGTTTTGCTTTGTCCGAACTAGCGAGCAAAACCGCCAACTCTATAGCGCTAGGTGAATTGCTAACCAAGAAGCTTAGACGGAAGGATTCACGGAGTGCAGATTTGCTAATTAGATTGATGGGTTTCTTCTTGATTGGAGGCTTGTTGTGGGAGGCGAGTGAAAGTTTCGTCTTTCCGCTGTTTGGGTATACGCCTGAGCCGTTCTTCAGTTTCCCGATAACCCTAGGAAACATCGACGGGATGATCGATGTGGTAGTTGGTGTCGTAGGGTGTTTTGTAGCATGGTACCTAGCGAAGTTGCGGCTTTCCCATGGTAATCAGTAGCAGCGTGCAGTCAAAAAATGGAAGGGTGTGTTGGCTCCTGCTGTATTGGTGGTTTCTTATCTTGCTCTTGATCTGACCTTGGGTCCTATGAGTGTCCAAAGCCACTCCACGAACTCTCTAAGGTTTTTAGTCTGTATGTATACATCGCCTGGACCGGTGATTTCTGTCACTAGCCCTTCACCGCCTAGTATAGTTGATTTCAGTCCGCCGAATTTTCTGACTTTATAATTGCAGGTGTCGCTGAAGGCTACCAGATGAAAGTTGTCAACGATCAGTTTTTCCCCCGGTTCTAGGGTATGTTTGTCTATGGCGCCAAAAGTGTTTATGAACATGGTTCCTTCGCCTGACACTTTTATCATAAACAAGCCTTGCCCGAAGAGCCCCTTTGTGAAGCCTTGCCATTTAATGTCTAAGTCCACATTTTGCGTCGAAGCGATGTAAGCGGAGCTCTGTATTATGTATCCTTGGCTCGGTTTGACCTTCAAAGTTTCGATGTCGCCAACTGGAGCTGAAACGAAGGCGACTTCACCAGAGCTCTGTTGCGCCTTATAATCGTTCACGAAGAAAGACTGACCGCCGAGCAATTTCAAGCCGATAGTTCCTAGAATGCTCTTCTCACGCATTCTCGTTTGAACGTCAATGTTTGAATCCATGTAGGTCATTGCGCCGGCTTCCGCTGTTACTGATTCATTCGGGTCAAGCTTGACTACCAGCATCGAGTAGGATGGCTTATACTTGATTTCATATTCCATTTTGTTCAACCCCGTTAGTGTAGACGCCCTTCATGAAGTATTTAACTTTATGTTACTGTTGTAACACAGTCACATACATTTAAGAGTTAGCGGGGAGAATTCATTTTTCTCAGAAAGGATAATCGTAAAGTAAAGAACATGATGGAGGGATGACTCTTGGTGAAGGTTTTTGTCGTTTATGACACAAAATATGGAAACACAAAGCTTTTGGCATGCATGCATGCGCGTTAAAGACAAACATTCGCTAGGGATGGAATTACTTTGAGCGAGACAAGAGCGACTAAGAACTGGTTTGCTAGACGTGCGGAGGCAGAGGCGAAGAAAGACATTATCCCATATTCCGAGCGTGTCGGGAACATCGTTGGAGTTGTGGTTGGCTTCTTGATTGTGTTTTTTTTCGTTGCTCATCAGACGGGGTCAACAGGCTTTTTTACATCAAAATTCGACACTTTGGAGATGCTCTTGTTTTATGGGTCTCTAATGTTCGGGATTGTTTCAACTGCCTTGAAAGGATTATTTGGTCGCAAGAACCTTGCTCGTCTCTTTGACGTATTTGGGTCTATCCTTGTCGCTGTCGCCATTACTTGGCTCTTCGTGGTTTTTCCGTTTGACTTTGCCTATTTTGCGGACGTGTTGCCGAGTTTCCTCAGATTTCTGCTGCAGTGGATTTCAAACGACATTGCCAGAGTACTGATGGTGCTAGGAATCATTGTGACTCTGGTTATGGCGATTTATACGGCTATATTTTATGTGCTCGTTCGCGGGGAACTCTCCAAGCCAACTCTGAAAACTGCGTAGCGATACCCATTCACTTCCCCCTTTTCATGCATGCGTCGCTGTATGCATTATTGCTGCGAGGCAACACGCTTCAAGTGTTGGTTCGCCCAATGCCGTCCAAAGCACAGAAACTGAATTGTGTAGGGGATGAAGATTTAAGCCAACCAACCAAGGCACGGCCAATAGTTGAACCAACCAACGATTAATGGACTACTGGCCAACCATGCACGCGCGCGTCTACACGCATGAAGGTTGAAATATTAACATCGGGTTGCATGTCCGAAGGCCAAAAGGGTTGTGGAACCAGTATATGAATTGACGTTGTTGCCAAATTAGATTCAGAATCCAACAAAGCCCACTCTTCTCACAGCCATAGATACTTCTCGATATAAGACTTGCGCATGCAAAGTTGAACTTCATTTGAAGGAAGTTTTCGAGTAATACATCTTCAGAATTTTGTTCACTTTTGAGACAATTATAATAGCTAAAAATGCCGAACCCAAAAGGATGACTATCCCGTATTCTGATGGAATGGTGAAGAATATGATGGTAAATCCAACAATTGTTATCACACCGGAAGCAATCAACAACTTCTTTATGTCAAACTTTCCTAATCTTTGAATTGTGTTTCTTATGTTTGTGTTCTTGTCAACATTGAAATCTCTAAGTTCATAGAGGATTTCAACCATTAATGAAAAGGGTAAAATTATCATTAAGAAGGGGATAACGAAAAGGTCAAAAGAGCGGAATGTCAAGTATGTTATGAAGAATTGAAGGCCACCCAAACAGATTACGTGGGAAATCAAATCTATAAAGGACATAGATTTGAATCTCACAGGTTTCCATGAATAAAAGAATCCTACTAAGGCTAGGACTAAACCAAAGAAAAAAACTAAGGGACCTATAATTACTAGTAAAGACAAACCAATTAATGGAAGTAAGAAACTAATTACGTATCCTTGTGTTCTTGATAAATCACCATTTGCAACAGGGTTCCTTTTTCTCTTTTCCAGGATGTTGTAGTCATCGGCGGCATCTTCTACATCATTAAACGCGTATACGAAGGCTGTCAGGAAGAGATTAGCAAAGAAGACTATAACCGTTTTAGTAGAGAAAAGATCTTGTGGGGAGATCAGAAATATCAAAGCTATAATTGAAAATAATGTGAGCAAGTACGCTCTTATTCTCGTTAATCTTGCCAGAACTCGCATGTGCATGAACATAATCCTCTTCAAATGTTTCCAAACTTAGGCTAAATGTTTTATGCGCATACATTCAAAATAGATCCTTAGAGAGTGACTTGTCCTGAACCCTTTGGTTTCAACGATAATCCCTACATTGAATGAAGAAGATTATTTAGAAAAATGTTTAATTTCATTAAAAAACCAGGAAGGCTGTGAGAATTTTGAGATAATAGTCGTTGATGGTGGAAGTTCAGATGCTACTGTGAAGATCGCGAAGAGGCATGCAGATAAAATTGTAACCTCTCTAGAAAAAAGCCCGAGTATTCAAAGAAACTTGGGAGCAAAGATGGCAACGGGCAGTTTGTTGGCATTCATCGATGCGGACACAGTTGCATCAAAATTTTGGCTGAAAGGCATCATAGAGACTTTCCAAGATCAAAGTATTGCCGGTGTGACAGGTCCTCTGTTTCCCCTTGAAAAAATCAAAGGATCGTATCTTTACAACCTTACAAATGCCCTTCAGAAAATCCTCGTACGAATCAATTATCCCCTGTTCTGGGGCGCTTCCTGTGCATTCAGAACCAATGCTTTCTGGAAGATTGAGGGATTCGACGAAAAGTTGCTCACATCAGAAGATCATGACATTTCTTTAAAGATTAGAAAAATAGGTAAGGTTGTATTTGATGACAGCATTCGGGCATTCACTTCTCACCGGAAATTTCTTGAGAATGAATCGAAGGCGTTTTTCTTTTATATAAAAGATATTCTAGAGTATTTTTTCCTCAGGAAAATTCGCACGCGCGTCCACCCCACTTGATCTCTATCTCCTATGAGTATTTACGGCAAGTTACCTTTCTCTTGTCCAGTCTTTGTCTGCCCTCTCGATGGCCTCTACTAAACTTCGATCGATCGAAGGAAAAGAGGGGAACTTCGCTGGTGATATTCGCATCGAGCAGGTAAGTTTTGGCCTTCTCTTCATTCAGGCGCTATTATGACTGCGGTCCCCGTTGCGGATATCAGAGTGATATTCGTCTGGCCGATGTCAGATGTCTCCACGTCCATGCCAACTATCGCGTTCGCTCCCACTTCCTTCGCCTTTTCTATCGCCCTTTCGA
>JAOUKN010000134.1 GCA_029882515.1 Candidatus Bathyarchaeota archaeon | reverse complement strand
AGACCAGTTGTTACGAATCGTCCTTGGTGGGATATATCTTCAACCGAACTGCTGGACTATCTTGAAGATTCTGGAACGGCCACTATATCATTTGAAGCAACGTTCAATGTACATGTAAGCTACAACGTAACGCTGGGTGGCGAGACTGAGACAGGAGAAAAAGATCTGTTTTGGGAAGGAACGCTTGGAACAATCAAGATCAGATACGATGAAAACAGCATATTTGAGGTTCGCTACGACTTCATACGAGTAGAACTGATTCTCCTCACTCTCTCATAACAGGCACTATCGCTTGGCTATTGCCTTGACTACTAAAAATCCTCTTCTCCTTTCTTTTTCCAGTTAGAGATATTTGTGTCAACCGAGTTCCCCCAGTGATTTTCTAAATAGGCTTGTTATATTTGGAAAAAATAAATAGAAAGGAAGAGTTAGTTTGTGAAAGGGCGGCGGTAGCCAAGCCAGGTCAAAGCTTGAAATGCGACATTAGGCGAAGGACTCAAGATCCTTTCCCGTAGGGGTTCGCCGGTTCGAATCCGGCCCGCCGCACTTTTTCCCAACTCACAAAACTTCAGTACCGATCTATTGACACCGTTAATGTACACTATCCAGAATTGGAAATAGCTGGCATCACCATTGGTTCAACTCCTCACCACTCTGTATACTTCCAAATGTACAGTAATGAAACAGATGAGATGAAAATTGAATTACCTGATGCGGAAAATTTCTCTTACAATGCCCTCTTGACGCTAGAAACAGATTTCGGAAAAAGCATAACAACATCTGAATACTTCATTGCCGACAAGCCTTCAGAGACAATTGCACTTGCTCCTCAATCTAATAAAACAAGCACATTTCGAATACCCCCTTTGAAAGCAGATGACCTCCCTTATAGAGAGTTGACTTTACGTGTTACAGTAGGCTATCATATGTGTAGCATGCATGAAATCCTGCTAGAAGTAACTCTGAGAACTCTCCGATGCTATTTGCCGCTCCTAACGCCTCAAGCACTTGCATTCATCACAATCGCCTTTACTATCGGCATCGCCTGCGGAATTCTCATTTTCTACAAATCGCGCTCTCGCAAGCAGGGCAAGCACATAATAGGAGAGGTCTCAAAGTAAAGACTTTGCTGCTTATGTGAATCAGGCACGCCTAGCTTGCTTTTATCATTTCTTTGGCAAGCACTTTACGAAAAGCCTTACCACAATACGGGCATTTGTAATAGCCTAGGGTCAATTTTGGTCTTATTCCGTGTCCGACAGGTTTTCCTGTCATACTCCAGGTTTTTTTCGGTGGAATAGCAACTCCGCATTTTGGACAATTCGCTTTTGAAGTCTTCTCGGGGTGGGTTATTATTTCTATGAGTTGTTTTCTGAGGTCCTCGCCGGAGGCGTCAATTCTTTCTATGGCACTGGCTAGTGCGTTCGCTCCAAAGGCATTTTGGATCCATTTGGCGAAGTCTCCGCGTTTTTGGTGGAATTCTATTGATGCGATTCGTGTTTCTTTGAGTTTGACGGCAAAATCTTCTAGGCTTGTGGCTACTGTGCCTGTTGGTTTTGCTATCTCCTCGTAGAAGTGGAAGCCTTTTTCATGAGGAACTGTCTTTTCTTCTGGCATTTTTTCTTCCTCTCTCATGGTTATGTTACATTTTGGGTATGTGCTGTATCTCTTTTTATATTCTTCTAGGATTTCTTTTTTTCTTTTTTGGGGATCAGGGGTGAACTGTCTATTGTAGTATTTTGTGTTGAGTTTGCAGGAGTTTTGGGAGAAGTTCGTTTTTAAGTATATCTCAAAGGTTTCTTTTAGGTTTTGGCTTTCGCCTACGTATATGAGTTCATAATTTTCGTTATAGAAGCCGTAGACGCCCGGCTTAGAGGGTATGTTCTTTGCTTTTTCATTCCAGAGGTAGAGTTTGCTGCTCATTTTGGGTATCCACCCGCTTTGGGTATATTATTTCTCTTATCTAGATAAAATGATTTGCTGTGTTGTGGTTTGGGGAGCGAGAGTGAGTTGAAGTGTGTGATCTATATTTTTTGGCTTCTTTGTCTTTTACTTTGATTTCGGTGGTTGGGTCATATTTTTTGCAGAAGTAGCTGGGGAATATTTAGTAGGTGATTACGTCGCATTCGTTGTCGCAGGGAGATTCCTTTAGTTTTTGGGTGTTTTCCCGTTTCTTATTTTTGTTTGGAAGATTCTCATACGCAGTGGTTGTAGGTCTGTTCTCATAACATGCCATGCACGCGTGAAAAGGAGTAGTAGATTTTTGAGGTAGCTTTTTACTGTTGGTAATCCTTGTCAGAAATTTAGTGATCAGTCTACAGGTACAACGGTTGTTTGAAGTCAGTCTCACACGTGTGCTAGGTCCTTGAGTGCAGTGACGGCTTCAACTTCTAAGTCTGTAGTGTACCTAGATAATTGTTGAGCAAAATCCATCACTTTTCCTAGGTCTTCTGCTTCGACTATCACTACTAGAAACTTAAGGCCCCAAACGTACTCTTCGATAATTTTCATGCCTTCTGGGCACATTATTTTTCCTTGCTTGCGAAGCTGCACAATGTTAGATAACTTATCCGGTATGAGAGTTGTATGAACTCCAAACATCAATCCTATCACGCCTTGTTAGGATAGTGATTTTCATCTTATGTTCTTGCGTGCGCTCGGATTCACGTGTTGTAGATTGTAAGATATCTTTTTAGTAGTGCTTGGAGTTTTTTTCGGGCTTTTTCTAGGTTTGGTTTTATGATGAGATGGAGGGGGATGAGGAATCTCCATATTTCCTCTTCCGCTTTTAGTGTTCCATCGATGAAGGCTCTGATGTGGAGTTGCTTTTTGTAGTTGAGTCTTTTGACGAGGCCGAAGACTTGTCCGGGTTTCCAGTGTTGCCAGCGGGTGTGGTGGAAGCCTTGGGTTTGTAAGAAGTGATTCAAGTCGTTCAAGAATAGTGGTTGGATTCGGACGGTGGTTTTGCTGGCCAAGAGTAGACCTTCACCTTTGAAAGCAGAGATTTATGTTCGTCTCACTACACGAAAGCGCCATTTAAATTTGTCGATAATCTAGGACTTCTCTATTGGAAGTTTGTGGCGTAAGGGTTAAATATGACGTACGTCATAATTTATATCTCAGACCGTTGCTCGAGACTATTGAGGAGGTTCCGTTTCATCAAAAAAGGCGTTTTTTTCTCCTTTCTCTCTCCTCACACCCTCCTCAACGGTGGAAAAGCGAAATCTGCATGCGCCCGCACGAAAACATGGTTTTATTGGGGTTCTAATGAATGCCGTGGAAGTTGATATTTATGAGGAAGTCTGGTCGTAAGCCTCTGAATAGTCGGCGATGCAAGATTTGTAAACGTGAGATTGTTGACGAGAAGGCTTGGAGGAATCGGAATAAGCATCGTTCTAAATACGTTTGTAAGATTTGTTTCCCTAAGATATGGGTTAGCGTATAGCGTGTAGTTCGGCGTGGATGCGGTGAAAGAGACTAAAATGGATGGAAATGGCAATGATGTTCGAAAACGAGAAGACACAGAAACCAAGATACGTAGTGGCGCTTGGGTTGTTGATTTTGTGTGGGTGTTCAGCCTTGTTCATGATCTGCGGAATATCTAGAATATTAGGAATAGTCTAACCTAAGTAATGTGTGTGCGTGTGTTATCAACTCTTTTCTGGGGTCTTTCGTGTTATGACACAGAGCCATGCCTTGTTTTGCCAAAATTTTGGTTCCGTTTCTTTTTCTAAGAGTTCTTTTCCTTTCCTGTCAACGCTTGTTGTGACGAGTTTTACTGATCTGATTTTTTCCTGGGCATCTATTTCCCATTTGGCGCCGCAGTTGTCACAGTGAACATAGTCGTGATTGCGTTCGGGTCTTACATCGATTTGGAGACGTTCGAAGCAGCAGAAGGGGCACCATGGAAAGTATTCTGATATTTGACGTTTTACCTGTCGTTCTGAAATCTTCTTAGGCATGGGGAAACAACTTCGTCTTGATTGAGGGAAATATACGTAATAGAAACCGTATATATTTAGCTATAGGGGGATGAAGGGGCCGGTTGTGGAGGGGGAGTTCCCTGTGCAGGGAGTTCGGAAACAAAATAGCAAAACAACAACTGTCCCTAAATCAGGCAGCTGTGACTATTGTTCCACTCTGCAGTTGATGAAAAATCAGAAATCTTTCCTCTCCTCTCTTGTAGAGGTCTAGACAGATACGCATACTAGACCATAGAAGGCACCATGCAAACTTCTCACCCATTCAGCTCATGTCACCCAAACACCAAGCTTTTTCAGCCCGACACCTCGGGCGATTGGTAGCCGCAGGCTAAACACCTCGACCCGAAGATCTTGGTGCGCACACCCCGGCTCCATCAACCCCATCTTCTATGGGAGCCCTCGTCCACAACCAAGGCCTCGTTACCAAGGTCTACTGTTGCGGAACGGCCGCCTCTTTTCGGGAATGGCTTCGAGCTTAGATGCTTTCAGCTCTTATCCACGACAGCGTAGCTGCCCGGCAAATGCCCTATCGGACAACCGGTAAACCATAGGCTACAACGTCCCGTTCCTCTCGTACTGGGGACCCTTTCCCCTCAGGCGACCAACACTCCCAGCAGATAAAGTCCGACCTGTCTCACGACGGTCTAAACCCAGCTCACGTTCCCTTTTAATAGGCGAGC
>JAOUKN010000133.1 GCA_029882515.1 Candidatus Bathyarchaeota archaeon | reverse complement strand
TTCTCCAAGTTTTTTATTTGGGTCTCATCCGCCTCTGGGGCCATCAGTTTTACCTCATCTTCAAAGCGAACGTCTCTGACGTCCAGTATATGTTCCAGCTTCCACACTATACCAGTGGGGTCCATGTTCATAGGTTGTATCGCTATGTATTCTAGGAATCGGTCAACTCTAGCGGTTGGGTCTTCTTTCGGTTTTCCCAGTTCCTTTATGGTTGATATGGCATCCTTTCGTCCTTCATCTTTTATGTATTTGACGCGTCTGAGTGAGCCTTCAATTTCCCTTAACATTACGTAAATTTGGATACGTTGGCCATAGAACATGAAGACAACGAAGAAGCCTAGCCATGCTATCTGAAGAATCCATCCGATGAGGTTGTCCTCTGTTGGAACGAGTTGTGCAACGTTTGGAATCATGAAAGTTTCAGTCCTCGAAAGATTTCATTCCTACAGTTAGTAATAAATTTTGAGGATTTCTCCTCCATTTATGGGTGGGGTTGCCAGCTTCTCCAGATTCGCATGGCCGAAGACCACACTAACGCTGGAAACGGAGCACGGTTTAACTTCTGAGTTCGGAATGGGTTCAGGTGGATCCCGAGCCCTATGGCCGGCATACCCCCTAGATTTCCCGCATTCTTAGTTCATTAAGTTTTCGCTAAAACTCTCTTACGAATGTTACTGTAATTCGACTACCCTCTCCTTTTGGAGCAACGTATATATTTGAAACCCGTAAGTTTGGTTTTAGAAGGGGTCGTAGTCTAGCCACGACTTCGCTGATTCAACGAGTCGCTGGAAAGGTATGACGACGGGCTCCAGAAAGATCAAACGGGTTTACGGACCGCTTGGCGGAATGAAGAAATTCTGGAGCGGTGAACTAGAGAAACCCGTAGGAACAGCTTGACGCTGTTTCGGGTAAAGGTCGTCGGTTCAACTCCGACCGACCCCACCATTAGTATAGACCGACCCCAGTCAGAATGCATAATCAACTTCTTGTTCTATCTGAAGAAGGAAGGCGATGGGAAGTCATACGCGCACGGTCAACAACAAGCCGTTGACCCTCCTCAAACACTGAACAACCCCCTCAAGAAACTAAAGGGATCCCTCTAAAGAGCCAACGTGCGCGCAAAGCGGAAGAGGTGAGCACATTGACTTATCTGTTCAGGATTACAAGTCCAGGGTTTTCTGCTTTGAACTTCTTTTTCTCTAGTATTTCATGTAGTAGTTTCGCATAGGTCTTCAGCGTTTTATCTCTTTGTTGTCGATCTGTTATGTTGTCGAGTTCTCTTCTCATCCTTGCTGCTTCTTGTTTCAAGTTCTGTAGTTTATCTCTATACATTTCAATTCACGTTGAGGTTTCTGGAAGTTCTACTCGAGGGAAAATTCGGAGATATTGTCAATTTAAAAGGTGTGAAGAATAGATATGAATCGCTAATACTCAACAGATGGAGGCTGAATTGTCCCAGCCTTTTGATTTTACTTTTCCGCTTCTAGAGACCTATGCCTGTTGCATAGGTTTGTTAGGAGTAGGAGGCATATTTACGCAGAAGAGCTTTCCTTGCTATTATTCGATTCTTCTGAGTTCAAAGATCACGGGTCTTAATCCGTCAGTGCAACAGCGCACAATGGAACCCTCTTTCTCCTTTATCGGTGAAAAATTCCCGCCATACCTCAATGTGGTCACTACTTTGTATAGATCGTTCCACGCCCAATGGCAGAATCCTTCTGGCATTCTACCGTCCTCACCAACGACAAATTCTTGATCTATCTCAAATTGACCGCAAGGCTTCAGCGTCTCTCCAAAGGGAGGGTCATCACCAAATATCTCTTCTGTACTCAACTTCTTCAAGATCGTTATCTTAACCTTGCTTCTCTTAACCATAAGATCACCCTCCTTACTCGCTTATGCTTCTTTATAACTTTTGAGATGTAGCTATTTGCGGGCGCCCAAAAATCGTCCAAGAAACCTTCTGAGCCTCAAACAAAGCTAAAACCATTAAACCACTTGGGACACTATAAAAGCCTGTTAAATAAAAAATATTAACTGTCTGAAACAAAGGTTACAGATAACTCGTGTTAACACGTAAGGGATGAAAATGGCTATTCAATCAATAGAAGCTTATTCTGTTGTTCTTCGATACCGAGAGCCTTTTAGGATTGCTCCTTCTACAACCGTTGAAAGTCATAATGTCATCGTGAAAGTTGTAACTGATTTCGGGGTCATTGGAATAGGGGAATCTTCACCATCTGAAAGAGTAACCCATGAAACTCCTCAAACAGTTATCGAAACGTTAGATGAAATTGCTCCTAATCTGATTGGTATGTGTCCACTACGAATCGAACAAATCAGTGAAACCATGGATGAGTTAGTAGCCGAGAATCCAAGTGCCAAAGCAGCCATAGACATAGCACTGCACGACATTTTAGGAAAAGTTGCACGCAAACCCTTGTTTAAGCTGATCGGAGGGTTCCGTGAAGCCATCCTGACAGATCTCACCCTCGGCATCAAAGAACCTGAAGAAATGGCGAGTGATGCAGTGAAAGCTGTTAAGCGAGGATTCAAAGCATTCAAAGTGAAAGTTGGAGTGAACCCTCTCGAAGATTTTGAGCGAATACAAAAAATACGGGAGGCTATCGGCTCAGAAATCGCCATAAGAATAGATGCCAATCAAGGATGGACCGTTAACGAAGCAGTTACCCTTTTGAAACGGCTTGAAGCATTCGAAATTGAGTTTGTTGAACAACCAATCAAAGGCGATGACATCCAAGGTCTAGCAGCGATTAGAGAAGCCTCCCAAATTCCACTCATGGCAGATGAGAGCGTTCATACGCCAGAAGACGCCCTCCATCTAATAAAAGAAAACGCAGTGGACATGATCAACATCAAACTAATGAAAAGCGGCGGAATTCTGAAAGCCAAGAAAATAGCGGTGATTGCTGAAGCAGCGAACGTTCCCTGCATGATTGGGTGCATGGGCGAGTCCACGGTTGGCATCACTGCTGGAGTGCATTTAGCCGCTGCTCTCAAGAATATCCAATATGCTGACCTTGACTCGGATATTCTGATTGCAGATAAGCTGGTTTCTAAGGGTGGTGCAGAATTAGTCGCGTCACAACGAATCCCTTCCATGAAGCCAGGTTTAGGAATTATCAAACTTAAGGAAGAACTCCTTGGTAACCCGCTGAGAGTTTACAAGTAACAAATCCCTTTTGGGTCAGATTCGCGCGCGCATCAGCACGTCTCAGTGGTCACGAATGGTGGGGCTGCCCGGATTTGAACCGGGGTCAAGAGAGCCCAAGTCTCCTAGCCTAAACCATGCTAGCCGACAGCCCCTCTTAGATTCTGTCTTTATTTCATTAGAGATGCTAGATTTAGGGTTTTCTTGTTTAGATGTCATTTGTGTATAGGTTTGTGTATAGTCAGGTTTTTTGTGTATATCTTGTAGTTTCTCTTTGTATTCCTCAGCTAGATTATCATATCTTCCAAGGTAACACCATTCAATTTTATTGGTTTCTTTGATGTAGTGTTGGACGTAATAGTACTCGTAGGTTGTTCCATGACTTTTAGTCTTTTTTATTGTTAGGTTACCGATTCGTCCACACTTGATGCATTTGACTCTAGGCAAGTCTTCCTTATCTCCTATTTGTTGTGTATAGAAGGTGTATGACTCAGGCATTTAACTGTTGTGTACAGTGTTTCATCATCTCATGATGCTCTAAATCAACAAATGAAGTTTCTATTAGTAATCAATTAAAGAAGTCATTTGCTTGAAATAAGATGTATGGAAAAATGGAGATTAAAGAGAAGGGTTCTAACAATATCTTAATTTTAGAAATGGATGTTAAGAACTATTTGATAATTAGAAAAAAAGCAGACTTAGTATTATAATATAGTAGCTAAACTATTATGTGTATAAGAACTTAAGAAGAAAATGTTAAGTCGAAATTAGAGATAAGATATAGTTATTGGATTGTCAAATGTTCAGAAGAAATTGAAACTACTAAGCTGTTTGATTGTTGGGCACTCTCTTTTGAGTGGAAATTGGCAATGTATTATTTCTGCTCATAAAAAACCTCAAAAAAAGGCTCCTTTCTTAGAAATACCTCTATATATGTATTAGTGTTATCTCCATTATAAGCAAATGGGCTTATTTTAATTGTTCATCTAATTGCTCAACTATCCTATCAGGTACACTATCGACTGGTTCTATATACCATGAGCCTAGTAGAGCCTTGTATTCATAGAAGAATTCCTCATCTTGAGCATATATGGCTCCAGTACGAATTATCGGTAGATTAGGGACATTTGGAACACGGTTATATATTGAACTGGAGACTAAGGCAGGCTTAGTTGTAACATTCCATTTGGAAGTTGCCTTCTCAGCTTTTTGGAAGACATGACGTATATCGGTTGTATTGATCTCTTGCCTCCGATTTTTACTTTCAATTACCCAGTAAAAGTTTTCATTTCTATCTTTACACCATACATCAATTTCCCTCATTCCCAACCTTCTTCTGACTTCTACCTCAGGAAACCCCAACTCTACCGCTGCTTCAGCTACTAAATCTTCACAGAAATGTCCTATTTTCTTCTTGGTATACTTCGAATATTCAAACAGATGATTAAGTTTGCAATTGATAGTCCAACTGACTTTACTGCTATTTGTTGTGGTAAGAAAAAAGAATTTGTAGTCTTTGTCATAAGGTGACTTTTTCGAAACCTCTTTG
>JAOUKN010000032.1 GCA_029882515.1 Candidatus Bathyarchaeota archaeon | reverse complement strand
TCTAGTAGTAGCGTTGGTTTTCACCTTCGTTTCAACTATACAACTCAAAAAACATCGATTCTTTCAAGAAGCAAAAGGTGATGAGTTCAGATGGATACAAGCTAAGCTGTGTGAGACACTTCAAGAGACGAAAGGGAAAATGAGAGAAATTAAACTGAAAACAGACGAAATCTGGTGTGATAGAGAAGCGTATCCAACTGTGTCTAGAACTGCCTTCACCCTAAGAGGAGCATACAATTGGTTTTTGGGAACTATGTATGCATCCATACTAACAATCTATCTGCTATTATTGTATGAAATAGGGCTTCTAATCCTAACTTTGGCAAAATGATGAAGTGTTGAAGCATCACCAACCGAAAGGTAAAAGCCCCGAGAAACACTCTAACCAACCTAAGAGGTAACAGTGCCTACGTCGCAACCTTTTAATTTTACAGGTCTTACCTAATGTCCAGAAATCAGAAGGATGAGGAAGTTGGTTGAGTTTTATTTGGACATAGAAGTTGATAGTGACGTTAGTAGAGGTCCAGATCCGAAAACTGACAAGATTATTACAATACAATTCCAGCCGTTAGGATTTGATTTTGAGCCTGAACGAGATCTCACGATTTTGAAAGAGTGGGAATCAAGCGAGAAAGAGATACTTGGGAAATTTAAAGAAATTGCGGTGGATAAATGGGTTAAAGGAAATAAATGGAAATGGGATTTTGTTCCAGTAGGTGATAACTTACTGTTTGACTTAAGTTTCATACTTGAAAGAATGGAGAAACATGGTTTCGGAAATTATGGTTCTTGGTTTTTGGCGAGGATTCCAAAGAAAAATTTCGAGACTGTAGCGGTTTTGGTTAACTATGGACGATTCAAAGGCTATAGTGAACTGTTTACTGATTCAGATTATCCCATTAAAAACACGGATATTCCAAGACTTTACAAAGAAGGAGAATACGATACGATTGTGAAATATATTGAACATGAAGCGGAGTACACACTACAACAATTTCAACGGCTGGGCAAACAGCATGCATGCATGAAAAAAGAATTGATGCTCTAGCAAAAGACCATACAGAAGAAAACCTAAAGTAACTACGTTCCGTGTCCTTTAAGTTAACAGTATCTCTTTAGCAACCGATTTTTTACAGCAGACACAAGCAACCGAAGACTTGACAGAGCCTCTAGCCCAACTCTTTATAAGATATAACGATGTTATAATCTTGGGTATAAGATTGCGACCGCCCTGCGAACTTGTTGTTCGTTATGTTTTGCCTGCTTTTCGATCTTTGGTGGCGAAGGAACTTGTGAATAGGTATCATTTTTCTCAGAGGGTTGCGGCTGAGAAGCTTGGGACTACGCAGGCTAGTATAAGTCATTATCTTTACTCTAAGCGTGGTAACAAGAGAATGAAGCAACTTGAGTCATTGGCTTCGATTAGGTCCATAGTGAGTGAGGTTGTCGATGGTATAGCGAACGCAAACCTCGCTCCCATGGATTCAATGCTGAGATTTTGTCAACTCTGTGCAGCCTTAAGGAATCAAGGCGTCGTTTGTGACTTGCATCGAGATGTTACTCTTCTTCCAGAAAACTGTGATGTTTGTGAGCGAATAACGGGCACCTGAACGAAACTCCAATTCGTACTCCAGTTCTAGAATCCGAAAGAGAAAAGAAGGTTTATAATTCCTACATTGTTATGTGATTAGTTGCCGGGATGCGTGCGCGCAAGTTGCTCAAACCGTGAGTGAGGCCCAAGAACTCGTCGAAACCGGCTTTGAATATGTCCCTGAGATGAACGATGTCAAGCTCTTCAGAAAGAGGAAGTAGAAGGGATGGAGCCAGGTGCCGGAATCGAACCGGCTTAAATCTGCTCTGCAGGCAGACGCCTAAACCACTCAGCCAACCTGGCACTAGACTATGAGATAGGGGGATGAGGAATAGATGAATCTTTCCCCCATTTTCCTTATTCATCTTTTAATAGAGGCTGGCTTTCAGTACGTCACAGAGATGGATGGGGTAAAACTGTTCAGAAAGAGAAAGTAAGAAGATCTATGAGGGGGCTGGCCTGAAAGTTCTGTGGAAAAGCCGGGACCATCAAATTTGATGGTGAAAGATGACCACACTTCAATGTTGAAAATGCAGAGCCATCATGCTACTATCATTAATACAGCTTCAAAAAGGGTAATTAGGTGATGTCACCGCCTTCCTTGTTTCTCATGTCCAGCATATCATAACCTTCTCTTTCTGTGCCTGATCTTTTAGATTCAGTAGATGCTTGATGAAAGGGGCGAGAAATGTGGGTTTACGCCTCAAAAGGAAAGGAGTTTTTGGCTGGTTGGCCCCCTTCATCAGTATTTCCTTCAAAGTCTTAGATATTTAAGGTTATGTTACTGTTGTGTCACAGTCACATGTACTTAAAAGTCACACTTCTTTTAATTGAACTTGGAGTTTGCCACCCAATGAGCGTAGATCATGAAAAGAAGGCCATTATTGTGATTGCTCTTGTCAAAGAAAGTAACAATGTGGTGAACAAGAAGGTTGAGAAAGAAATATTTGACGATCTTTCAAAAAATCCGCCTTATATTCCTTGGTTTAGAAAAGTAGAAAAGGTAACAGTGATAGAAGCACAGCAGCCCTGAGCTGGGCGAAAATGTAGACTAGATCCCTAGGATTCCTATAACCCATTCTAGTTCTTACAACAATTTCTTTGAAAGGCTCGTATGCTATTTTCACTTCATACATCAATATCAGTGTGATTCTGAAAAACTCTCAATGTCTCCTAATCCGACCAGCCTGAATCATTGTCTACTGCGTGTGTATGAGGGTGCGTCTGGTAAAAGTCAGTAAATCAGTAATCTCCTTTCTCTTTCAGCTGTTTTCCGCACCCGACTATTCTTTTGGTTTGGGAAGGTTTAAACCTTCTGATTCTGAGTAAGTATGGGCGGTTGTGGAGTTTGCCGCAAGATTCTGGTGAAGCTGTCGGTTTTGATTCTGTTGTTGTTAGGTTTAGTGGCGAAATTTGGATCAAAGGAGCTTGGACAATAAGGTTTTACGTGAGGTGTTTGCTTCGAAACATCAAGAGGACTTTAAAGTCTTATGATTTAGAGCTAAAGCGAGTCAGTAAGGTTAATGGACGATTGTTTCTATGGGTTGATGAAGCAGAGGAGGTAGCGAGTAGGCTGAGCAGGGTTTTTGGGATTTCTTCTGTTTCACCGGCTTTGGAGACAACTTCTAGACTTGAAGATATTATAGATAAAGCAGTTTTTTTAGCCTGTAAACGTTTGAGTAGAGGCAATAGTTTTGCTGTTAGGTGTAGACGTGTGGGTTCTCATCCATATGGGAGTAGGGATGTTTGTGAGGTTGTGGGGCGTCGGATTTTGGAGGAGTTTGGTGGCAGGCTGGGAGTTAGAGTTGACTTGAAGACGCCGGATGCGCGTTTTGGGGTTGAGGTTCGAGGTGATCGAGGGTTTGTTTATTCGGATGTAGTGAAGGGGGTGGGTGGTATGCCTTTGGGGACGCAGCCTCGATTGGTTGGTTTGTTAAGTGGTGGTTTTGATTCCGCTGTGGCTTGTTGGTTGGTTATGAAACGTGGAGCGCCAGTTGTGCCACTTTATCTTGATAATAGTCCATTTACGGATGAGAAAACGACTGAGAAGGCTAAAGAAGTGGCTAAAATATTGTTTGGTTGGGCGATTGGGGGACCCAAGAGGATGTTTGTTGTTCCTTTTGGAGAGGTTTTAAGAACTGTTGTGGAGGAGGCTCCTCGTCGGCTGACATGTGTTTTGTGTAAGCGTATGATGTATCGTATAGCAGAGTGCATAGCCAAGCAAGTTAATGCTGAAGGAATTGTGACCGGGGAAGCCATTGGAGAGCAAGCGAGCCAGACACTACATAATCTACGTGTATTAGATGAGGCGGTGCAGAACTACCCAGTTCATAGGCCCTTATTGGGCTTTGATAAGGTTGAGACTGACAGGTTGGCCAGAAAGATAGGGACATATGACATTTCTAGCTGGAAGGCGCAGGGATGCACAGCCGTACCCAAAAAACCAACAACAAAAGCGAGGTTGGAGGAAGTCAAAGCCGCGGAAGAAAAATTGAACGTGAAGAAAATAATAAAAAATGCAGTGAAATCTCTTAGAGATATGCGTCTGGAGTAGATCGATTATTCAATCCATGTGCCGGTAGCTTTGTATGTATTGTCTTCGACTACTTTCCTTTTAGGAACATGATTAGTTTTGGCATGAGTTCGGTTCCATGTGATAGAACGCCAAATTCCCCATTTTTGCATTCTTTTTCCGAGAATTTTTGAACCTTGTCAGCTCGGATTTCATTGCCTGATATGAGAAAGGGCACAGAATCGTCGCTGTGAGCTTTTAGTTTGCAGGATGTTGAATGATCTGCTGTGACACAGATGATGTAGTCTTCTATGTCTATTCTTTGCAGCATATTTCCAATGAAGTACTTGTCAATTGTAGCAATGAGTAGGGTTTTACGATTGAAGTTTCCATCATGACCTGGCTCATCCGGACCCTTAATGTGTATATAAAAACAGTCGTAAAGAGGCAAGATTTCTAACAGTTTTTCCATTCTCAGTTTACAGTCTTTTTCAAGGCTTTTAGACGGAGGAGGTAGTTCTACCGTGCGCATGCCTACCAGTTTGGCAATTCCTCTTTCCACAGGCATGTCGACGAGACAGACGAAGCTGAAGCCATATTGCTGGGTGAGATGAGGAAATCTTGGGAGATGGTCACCTGCATCTCTGAGGAGAATAACATTTGCTTTTAGTTTTCCTTCTTTGCTACGTTTTTTGTTTATCTCATGGTCATCCAGTATAGCGAAGCTTTTTTCGGTAAATTCGTTAACGAGATCTGCTGAAATCTTTGCTTCTTCAGTCTTGTCCAAGGGTTTACATCGTTTTAGAACCATTTCAGCTTCAGTTTCTGCCACACCGATTCCTTTAACTCTAGTATAGGCTGGGTCTGTGTTAGTGATGTTCCCTGAGAATCCTTTCTTCTCGCTCCTCATCACTAGAACACCTCTGTGACTCAAAGTATTCTTGAATTGAAAACTGACTGAATAAGGCCCCAGCTGTATCTGCTCGTTTATAGCTTCAGCTAGCTCCGTCGCTTCTCCTGTCGTTAGGCTTCTCCCTACCCTTCTATCAACGATTTTATTTCCCGAACCTAATGTGGCAAAGTTGCATCTGAGAGCTAAATCACCATGTTTAATGGGTAAGTCAGTGCCGATGGCTTCGAGTATTCCTCTACTCGCATCGTATTTAAAAGGGTCATACCCTAAGATTGAGATAACCGCTACGTCGCTTTCAGGCGCGATGCCCTTCCCAACCGTATACATTAACCCAGTCTTTCCAGTTTCGGCTAGAAAATCCATGTTGGGAGTATCCGCAGCCTCAAGAGGGGTCCTATTTCCTAACTCTTCTATTGGTGAATCGCCCATGCCATCAATAACCACATAAATGAGCTTCAGACACAGATCCCTCCAAAACAATCATATAATAACATTGCATATCTTTTCCAAATAATTTATTCTCCTCAAGATTACCACTCATGTTAATGAGAAAAGTTATTGCTTGTACACATACTTAAGATACCTCTTCAGGAATCCTACGAATCGTGTTGAACTGAGTCTTTCGTTGATGACGAGTCAAAAAAGATAGGACAAAGTTTCGTCAACAAGCCGCGGATCAAGCTTTTCATAAGCTTCAATGCTTCCCGTGTCATACCAAAACGCTTCTGACAAGTAGCCATACATAGGTCTCCCAACTTTTATAAGATATGGAATCACATCTTTCATCAAATCCAACCTATGCTTCTTCCCAGCTAATTTCTCTATGTCTTCAAAGACTTCTCCATTAAGTATCAGTATTCCAATGCTCACAGGCTTTTCTAACGTGGGTTTCTCTACAAACCCTCGAATTCTCCCTTCTTCATCAAGATCAGCTAGACCCACTCTGACGGTAAAGCCAGATGCTAAGGCCACTGTAGTTGAAGCACGTTTATTTTCATGATACCTTTGCAGGCTTTGTAGATTCATGTTTGTGAGAATGTCTCCGTAATAAACCAGAAACGTATCATTCATGTCTATCTTGCCCTTCCTGAAAGCAGTCAGCACAGAACCTGCAGTACCCTTTAGTGTGTTTTCATCGTAAATGTAAGAGATGTTTACGCTGAACCTTGAGCCGTCATCAAAATAATTAACGATTTGCTCTGCCTTATAATTAACAAGAAAAGATACGTCTCTGATTCCGTGGAATCTGAGGAGCCGTACTACATATTCTAACATTGGCTTTTGTTTTGGACCTATGGGAATCATCGTTTTTTGGAAGTAGTAAGTAATAGGTCTCAGTCTTATACCTGGACCGCCACAGAGAACCAATCCTTTAATGTTGCCCATGTTTAGCCCAGTAAATGAGAAAGGGAAAAAAGAAATACTTTTTTCTCTCTGGACTAGTCTTTCTTCTCTTCTTCTACTTTCTCTTCGGCTTCGATCTCTTCCAGCGGTCTTGGAGGAGGAGTTGTTGCCATTGTCCAGCCAATCCAAGCTCCGATGAACAGCACTACAAGGAATGCTATGAGTACTGGGATTGCAACGAGCCATAGTTGAAAATCTATAGGAGGCACAGCATTGATTAATGAAAATAGTTGGGTTGGCAAGATGAGAGCTACTACGTATCCAATTGCAACAATCACGCAAACTATAAAAATGAGTCCGCCAATGCCTTGATCTTTACTCACCATACGATTTCACCACAGTGTAGCCATGTTGTTTGCAACCCCATTATAAATTTTGCCGTGCCTTTGAACTCTAGATGGTTCCGGCTTCCCATGTGGCAATGTATTTTTTCTGTTCTTTGGTGAGTGTATCAATTTCCACTCCTAAAGCTTTTAGCTTCAAGCTTGCCACTAGGGTGTCGATTTCTTTGGGGACTTTGTAGACTTTTGGCTTCATCTTGCTTTTTTGGGCTATGTATTTGACGCATAAGGCTTGGTTTGCGAAGGACATATCCATGACCTCTGATGGATGTCCTTCTGCTGCTGCAAGGTTCACGAGTCGTCCTTCAGCTAATAAGTAGAGTTTTTTTCCATTTTGAAGGAGATATTCTTCTAGATTTGGTCTGATAGTTCTTTTTGAGGATGCTATACTTTCCAAGTCTGATATGTTGATTTCAACATTGAAGTGACCACTGTTGGCCAAGATGACGTTATTTTTCATTTTTAGCATGTGTTCTTTTCGAACTACGTTTATGTCCCCTGTGGTCGTGACGAATATGTCGCCTATTAAAGACCCCTTACCCATAGAAGTCACGCGAAAGCCATCCATCACTGCCTCAAGTGCTTTCACAGGATCAACTTCTGTAACGATTACGTTTGCGCCCATACCTCTTGCTCTTAGGGCAATTCCTCTACCACACCAGCCGTAACCACATATTACAAGGTTTTTTCCAGCCAGTAGTAGGTTAGTGGATCGGATTATTCCATCTAACGTGCTTTGTCCTGTTCCGTAGCGATTGTCAAAAAGATGTTTTGTATAGGCGTCGTTTACTGCTATGATTGGATATTTTAAGGCGCCTGCTTTTTCCATTGCCCGTAGGCGGACAACACCAGTGGTTGTTTCTTCAGTGCCACCCTTAATTTTCTCTAAAACTTCTTTTCTTTTCATATGGACAATGCCTACCAGATCAGCTCCGTCATCTATGGTGATTACGGGTTTGAGGTCGATAACCTTGTTGATGCACCAATAGTATTCATCGGTAGTCTCATTTCTCCAAGCATACACATTGATTCCTTGCTCTGCGAGGGCGGCTGCCACTTCATCTTGGGTTGATAGAGGGTTGCATCCGCAGAGAGCAACGTCGGCTCCGCCAGCGGCAAAGGTGCTCATGAGGACGGCTGTTTCTTTTGTTACATGTATGCAAGCACCTATCATTAAGCCTTTAAGGGGTTTTTCTTTTTCGAATTGGTGTTTGATTTGGTTGAGGACTGGCATGTGGATGGATGCCCATTCTATAAGGAGGGTCCCTTGTGGAGCTAAGCTGGGATCTTTTACTTTGAAGTTTGTCATAATTGTCACTTTTGAAGTTTAACTACTTCTTTTTGCCAGACGCTCTAATAGGCTTTCCTTTGTTTTCTCTGCCATTTCTAACACTTGATGGATATCTATTGTTTTTATTTCTCGGTTTTCCATAACTATTTTGCCTTTTATTAAAACTGTCTCAACATCTGATGCTTCAGCTGAGTATACAAGGTGGCTGACCTCGTTGTGGAGGGGATATAAATGAGGTTTCTTGAAATCAACTATAGCCAAATCTGCGTCTTTTCCGATTGCGATTGATCCTATTTCGTGGTCCCACAGCATAGCTCTTGCACCTTCTATTGTTGCCATCCGCAAAACCTGTTCGGCGGGCATTAAAGATGGGTCTTGATTGACACCTTTATGCAGAAGGGCTGTAGTTTTCACAACTTCAAACATGTCCGCCTTGTTGTTGGAGCAAGGACTGTCTGTCCCCAAGGCAACTGTTACTCCAGCCTTCATTAGACTGGGCACTGGGCTGATGCCGGAAGCGAGTTTAAGGTTTGAGATGGGGTTGTGAGAAACCTTGACTTCTCGTTCCTTCAGAATTTTGATGTCTTTTGGGGTGAGGGTTACACAGTGGGCAGCGATCAAGTCTCTTCCTAATACGTCTAAGGAGTCTAAGTATTCTACTACCCCGCCTTCAAAAGAAACTTTAAAGGTTTGTCTGATTTTTTCTATTTCGTCTGAAGTCTCTGCGACATGCATGTGCCAAATAATTGGCTTGGTCGGTGAACCGTATTCTTCATTGAGTTCTGTTGTGAGGTCTCGCAGCTTTTTCATGTATTCCGGATCAACTGTGTAGGACGCGTGAGGGTCAACACTTGTTCGGATGAGACCATTTGCTTTGTTATGCCAGTTTTTAGCCAAGGTTCTTAACGCTTTTATGTCTTCCTTTTTTCTCCATGAGAAGCAAACGTGTCCGATTATGCCTCTTATTCCTGCTTTTGCGAAGGCTTTTGCTTCGTTATACTCATTCATGTAATGGTACATGGTATTGACAGTTGTTGTTCCACCCATTATGGATTCTATTGCTGTTAGAAGTGCCCCAACGTAGATGTCATGCCCGGTCATGTGCTTTTCTAGGGGCCAGATCCAGTTTTCCAGCCATTGCTTTAGTGGGAAATCATCTGCATAGCCTCGGAGGAGACTCATAGCTGCGTGTTGATGGGTATTTATAAGACCTGGGATTACAACTTTTCCCTTTGCGTTGATTTTTTCATAGCGTGGGTGTTTCTGCTTGAGTTCATGGCTTTTTCCGATGTCGGTTATGCGTCCGTTTTCAATGACTATTGCCCCATCTTTTATGATACCCTTCGAGCTTATTGTGACTATGGTTCCGCCATCAATTATTATTTCCATGAAGGAATACCTCCGTTCTATTTCTTCGTAGTCTGAGAGGGGAAATCGGTTCTAGTTATTTTTGTTGAAATGAGAGCTTATGAGGAGCACTAGCCCGGCTGTAATGAATATGGCTTCGAAGAATTCGTGGTGGAATATGTCTTGAATGTCGAAAGGTCTGCCTCTAGTTACGTAGATGTGATGCAAAATTATGAGAACTCCTATTGCAACGAGTATGATGCCCAGTTTTTGAGTTTTCAACGTGTGGCCTTCATCTATCTGTTAGTGTTTCGATTCAGTATTTAGGATTAGTCTTAAGTACACATCCATACGATGTGGTTCTGGAAGAATTTCATAATGTTGAAGTTAAACTCGAATAAACTGAGAGAGTACCTTTCTTCGATTTACAACACTGATGTTGAGATTCTAAAGGTTGGTGAATTGGGAGGGAAAGAGCAAGACCTTGAGAAAGAATTGAAAGGGTTTGGCTATGGTGTTCCCTATCTGATTGAACTTGCTGTTGAAGGCGAAAAGAAAAAGGTAGTTCTTGAGACTATGAAGCCTGAAGGGTTTGGCCACGACTTCTTTTCCGACAGAGCCGGAATCCTGTTATGGCAACATTCCGCATTCGGCAAGTTGCCCAAGCATGTAAGTTCAGTTGATGTTGGAGCCTTCACTACAGATGGATCGTTGAAATCCGTAGGAGACTGCACTGAGTTCTTTATTGTTACGAACTACATAGAAGGCAATTTGTATCATTCTGATTTGGATAGAATAAGGGAGACAGAACGGGTCACAAAGTTAGATAAAAACCGCTGCACAGGGCTTTCAGATTATCTGGTTCAAATACACAGTTTAAAAAAAACGGCACCCCATTTCTATGCGAGACGAATTCGAGATTTACTTGGGCACGGAGAAGGAATTATGGGACTCTTAGATAGTTACCCACCTAAGTTGGGTTTTGTTGATGAGAAAACACTCGGTGAGATTGAGAAGAAATGTATAGAGTGGAGATGGAAACTGAAACCCATGAGCCATAGATGCGCGCAAGTTCATGGGGATTTCCATCCATGGAACATTATGTTTAGAAAAGGTATGGACTTCACTGTTCTTGATCGCAGTCGTGGCGAGTGGGGCGAGCCAGCGGATGACATCAGTGCCATGAGTGTCAACTACTTGTTTTATGGGTTACAAAAATATGGCAAGTTGGAGGGATCCTTTAAGGCATTGTGGGATCTTTTCTGGATGAATTATCTGGATAAAACAGGGGATGAGGAGATGTTGAAGGTGGTACAGCCATATTTCGCGTGGAGAGGACTAGTCATTGCCTCGCCGATCTGGTATCCCAACTTATCATTGGATCTCCGAACAAAATTGATCAACTTTATTAAAAACGTGCTCACAATAGAATGTTTTGACTTGGATGCGATTGACTCTTACCTAAAAGATTAGAAAGGAGGTTGTTGATTGAACATTAGGGATCTGAAGCGGTATCTGAGACGAAAAGAGATTGTCACAGTAGTAGTTACTGTGGTAATTGTTATCTGCGCAGCGGTTCTCGTTTCTCAAATTTGGCAACCACGGCCCGGAGAGGAAGGTTTGTCCTTGGAAACGATCCAGTATAAGATAGAACCTGAAGAGTTCGAAGTGACAGAGAATGGAACCCTGTTCTTGGAGATCATGAACAAAATGAATTCCACTGTGAGATGTGATTACTACTTTGAAACACACAACAATGTTAAATTGTATTTGGGAGTTGATCTACTGCAGAAATCAGGCAATAATTACACTCACACTAAATCGCTGGATGCTACAGAGAGAAGTCATCTAGAGTTTATTGTGGTTGCTTCATTAGACGTAGGCGATGACTCGCGGAAATACTACATTATGGTCTATATTTTTGCGGATAACGTCTTTGTTAGTGCAAGCGATGTAGACTTCTGGGTCAAAAGAGGGGACTAAATGTATAACCCCTAAAATTTCTCCGCGGGCGCATTTCTTGTATCCTTTCGTCTATTCTCTGATCATAGGGTCTCCGAATTTCGAAATTTTGTTTCGCTCCAATCCTAAGTCTCTTTTGAATGGAAGGAATTAATTGCTTCTTTGTAGTCGTATTTATGAAAGCATATCAGTGAATGCCCATAGTTTTCTTTTAAAAGGACAGTTCTATGAAGTTTGGTATCTGTGTAGAAAGTGGTAAGGCATTTCTGAGACATTGGACTTTAATGAATCATAGCTTCTTCAGTGTATGAACATAGGCAGAATCTTCATAGACTTGTGACCGATCAGGCATTCGATAAACTCATCGAGTGGTCAAGGAGATGGTCACTTTTTCTCAGAATTGTTAACTATTGTGACCATTGATCATATTTGTCGGTGAAAGCCGTAGCTTTTATTAGTCCGTCGCGCGTTTTTCATCTAAAACTTTCCAAAACTCAAAATCAAGCCAAAAAGAGGATCGCGTATGGAAATACAAGCTAGTCAAGAGACATTTAGAAGCTATTTATATCTCTGGTCAGGACAACTGGTTTCATTACTAGGGTCATCCATTGCATCGTTTGTAATAATCTGGCGTATAGCCAAAGAGACGGGAAGTCCTCTGTACTTGTCCATTGCTTCCGTCGCTAGTTTTGCTCCTATGATATTCTTAGCTCCTTTTGCTGGGGTCTTTGTGGATAGATTGAGCCGCAAAGTATTGATTGGTATCGTAGACTTCTTACAGGCTTTGGCTACGTTACTACTCATCTTCCTGTTTTCATTAGATATTGTTTCAATTTGGCAAATTCTAGCAGTGCTCGCTCTGAGAGGGGTGTTTCAAGCCTTTCATAATCCAGCGGTATCTGCTATCGTTCCAATAATGGTTCCTCGTGACAAACTAAGCCGTATTAATGGCGTATCTTACTTTCTGTCTGGTTTCGTAAACTTTCTAGGACTGATTATTGCGGCTACTTTGTTGGAAATCTGGAAAATCGATCAAATTCTTTGGATTGATGCTGCCACTTTTATAGTGGCAGTGATACCTCTTTTGATGATTAGAATACCCTCAGTGAAAAAGAAGCAAGATGCAAGTCAAGAGAAACCTTCTTTTACACAGGAATTTGGAGAAGGCTTAAGCTTTATCAGGAACGCAAGAGGTTTTCTAACTTTTATTCTGCTGGCAACCGCGTTGAATTTCCTGCTTACTCCCTTGTCCACTCAGCTTCCGCTTTATGTAAGCTCTGATCATTTAGGAAAGGCCCCAGATCTTGCCCTTGTTTCGGCATCTTTTCAGGGAGGAATGCTTGCTGGCGGATTATTAATGTCACTGATAAAGGGATTCAAAAGGAAAATGGCTGCAATTGTATTTTCTGTATATGTCATTTTCCTGGGATATGCCCTTGTAGCGCTCACCCCTACTGGACTATTTTGGTTTATGGCAATAGGCGGATTAGTCATGGCTTTTTGCATTCCAGTAGCTAACGTATCAATTCAGACAATAACTCAAACCGTTGTTCCCGTGGAAATGCTAGGTAGGGTATCCTCAGTTACTGGGGCACTGGCTTCTGCCGCCACTCCACTAGGCATGCTTCTTTCAGGAGCAATAATAGAATTAACAGGAACAGCCAACTTTTTCCTAGCGTGTGCTGGATCAGGCATATTGATACTAACCTTATCATGGGTCTTTACTGATATTAGGCACGTAGAAGAAATGGGAAAGGAACGTGAAACAGGAATAATAGAAGATATGCACGTATGAAGTCTCCTAAGTTTCGGTTTCTGTCCTAGATCATCTGCAAGCCAAAAGAGCGTCAATATCTTCCAAGTATTTTGAAGATTGCCGTAGTTTCTTCATTGTCTAAATGGAAAGAAAAAATGGGTATCGTCGTTACTTCACACCGTTATCCAAGTATCTTGGGATATAGACGAAGGGATATTGAACTCTATTGACAGTGGCGCAGTTCTCTCAAGCCTAATCTCCACCACTATTTTATCCCTGACACCTGCAAGATAGCTTGAAGACAAAGTCATTATCAAATATCCTTTCTCGTCACTATTCAACGATTCATCGTTATTGCTGTTATCAATTGCGAGTACAGCTGCCACACTCCATGTTGCGTGATATGCAGAATAGGTTCCGTTCACGTACTTAGTACCTGTTGCGTTTTCGTGAACACCGACAAAATCATCGAATTGGTTGCCAGTAGGGTCATACACGTTGCCCGTGACATCGTTATATAGTACGCCATAGTATATGTTACCCCAAGCAGTTTCGCCAGCCTTCAATGTCACAACTGTCTCGTTTTTCCACATAGGCACATAGTCTATTCCGAAAGATCTCAACGGGATTACAATACAGTCGACACTTGTGTCGGACGAGGTTGTTCTGAGGAAGATTGTTCCGTCCATGGTAAGTGGTGTGCTCGCTTGCTGGAGGCTTTCTTGTATTACGGCTTTGCCTCTTTCGGTGGCGAATAGTCCTTGGTTCATGACCATGAAAGAGAAGGCGGCAGCGATAATGACGAAGGCTATCAGTACTATCGCGGCTTCAAGACCGACGATTCCCCGTTTTTGTCCTAGTAGCTTTCTTAACACATCTTTCATTTTCATCAATCCGTCTTCCGTATTCGGATTCCAAAGCATAATAAGCATTATGAAGTGCTAATCAATACTGCTAATCCAATTCCTCAGAACGAACCATACGCGCGATAGGTTGTTCTTCCATCATCTTGGGGGCATTGTGCTTTTTTTGGTGCATGAAGCTTTTGCCTGCACATATAATAGAGGCAACGAAAGGAACAGAATCTGAAACATATATAGTTAGTAGATTCTTAGTGCAAATAGCAGCGCTAATTGTTGTTGCATTGATTCTTTTCTGGATTTATCACATCTAGTGAGGGCTAAGCACAGTGCGTGGATGGCCTATTGAGCTATTCTTAGTCCGTAGTGATGTGAAGTGGAGGACTTATAACCCTGATTTCTAAACTTTAATATCGAATCAACAATACATTCAAAGGGGTGAGTAATCTATCCAAGAATCAGGATGGTGTGTCTGGGTTACAGGTTTGCCAGGTAGTGGTAAATCTGTGATTGTCGAAGCATTAGTGAAGAGATTAAAAAGGCAGAATGTCCGTGTCCAAGTTGTTTCTGTTGACATGTTGAGGCGTTTGATGACTCCTAAACCTACGTACAGTGAGACTGAGCGGGACGTGGTCTATGCCGCCATAGCTTTTGTCGCTAAATTGTTAACTGAGAATCACGTAAACGTTGTTATTGATGCGACTGGTAATCGTCGGCGTTATCGTGACAACGCCAGAAAGATGATTCCAGAGTTCATAGAGGCTTACGTTCGTTGTCCTCTTGAAATCTGTATAGAGCGTGAGAGTAAACGTGGAAGAAGTTTCATGGCGCCTAAGTATATTTATAAGAGAGGTCTGTCTGGAGAAGCGCCGACTGTCCCAGGTTTAGGCGTGCCTTACGAAGAACCTTTACATCCAGAAGTCGCAGTGGACTCAGACCGTACGAGTCCAGAAGAATGCGCACAAAAAATCCAAAATGCCCTAACAAAACGTGTTCAAAACAATTATAGTTAAGACGGAAAGTCAATGCGCGCGCTGTGAGAACGATAGGAACTCCTCGAGTCAGCGGGGAGACGACATTTCTCATAACATATAGCTCGCAAATACACAGGTCACGTTAAGAATTTTTCGCGTGTTATGGACGAATATCCTAATGTAAAGATATGAGTATGTGAACCCCTTTCCCTTTGCTGCTTGTACCACAACTCTTAAGAACTACGTTCTCAATGAATTTGATCGAAACGAGTGTAGACGACATGTCAGATAAAGAACAATCCGAAAGTGAAGAATTGTTGAAGGTAGAGAAATTAACCCCAAATTCGAGAGAAGTAAACACGATTGTGAAATTGCTCTCCAAAAGTGAAGTTAGGAATGTCACAGGAAGAGACTATTCCGCACGCAGAGTTGCAGATGCCTTGGTTGGAGATGAAACAGGGTGCGTATACCTAACGCTCTGGGACGACAACATAGACAAAATAAACGAAGAAGCCACCATACGCATCACTAACGGGTACGTAAACCTGTTCAGAGGGAACATGCGTCTAAACATAGGAAAATATGGTAGTTTCCAACTTCTAGAAGAATCCCCCATTACAGAAGTCAACACAGAGAACAATTTATCCGATAAACGGTACGAACAAGAACGACGAAATTCTCGATATGGTGAGCGAAGAGGTTATCAGCGAGGAAGACGAAGATACTAGACGCACAAGGAAAACCAATTTCCTTCATAAATTTGTTCGAATTCTTCTTAAATTTCCTTCTTGCATTTTACACTACGAAATAGTATTTTTCTCCTTCGTAACTGATCTTATTTGGATGGCTTTTAATTCAGAATCACGCCGCAACCAGGCTCTCTAGGCATTATCTTGGTCCTTAGCCGTGCGCGCGCTTTGCAATGCTGTTTGGATTTGGAGTATGTTCTAGTTCTCTTGTGAGGACTCCCTCATAATTCTCGATAACTCTTAATTTGCCTTGTCTCCCGATTCTCAGTTGAGTTTCACCTCTATACGCAGTGACGTTCGCATTTTCAATTTCAATTACGTCGTTGGTAGAAATTGAGTTTATTCGACCGTTCCATAGAGTCAGTTTCACAGTGCCAGTTTCATCTGTCAAAGTTACATTGGCAAACATAACGTAATCGTTGTACTTTGTCAGAGCTAATTGCGGTCCCGAAATCTCGAGAACGCGAGCTTTTAGGTTAATTCGCTTCATTCCAGACTGCAAATCCTGAATTTTTAAATACCTTACTCCATTCTTATTTTTTTTATTCATCAGAATATTTTTCTCATGTTCAATTATGTATGCAAACTCTTTCAGCGGAGCTGCTTCTTTGAGAAGGTGTTCTGGTATTGGGAATTGCGCAACTACGTTGCGGTCTTTAGTTATAAGAAAAATGGCGTGGGCTCTCATTTTTTCACGGCACTGAATTGTTAATTGTTTGCACTTAGACCTTCGATTCTCCCAAGCGTCCACAATCTTATGGAAGAGTTCGTTCGGCTCAATTCTGTGTTTTACAGAGATTTTTGCAAGATACTCAAGGAGCCTCGTATCAACTGCTGAATGTCCTCTACCTCGAGGTCGTCCTCGTGTTGCCCATCTTTTACTTAACATCTATTCAATTCCTAGTTGTGATTACGTTGTTACCTCGTTTCAATTGTAAGATATCTTCTACTTCTTAGCAATTCGACTTGATTCCTTCTGTATCGCCATATGATGTCGCCTCGCTTGTCGGACTGAAAATCCCATGGGGAAACCAGAACCACATCTCCTTCTCTTATCCATACTCGTCTTTTCATTTTACCTCGGATTCTACAGAGACGTTCTTTGCCATCTTGACATCGCACCAAAACTCTATCAAAACCCAGCAGTTTCTTTGCTACGCCCAGCACGTCAGTCGTGGCTGGAAGCACTAGAGTGCTAATTTGTTCCTCGCTTATGACTTTCTTTTTGCCCATCTTTTTAATTCCCTATGTTCAGACAGAATTGTGAGAAAAGCAAAAGCGTTCAAAGGTTGCTTGACTCTACTTTTTCTCAAGAATCCCGGCTGTGTAACATTCTCATATCTATATATTAACCTATTGTCAGTGTGATGGAATAAATCTACAATCATATATCTGTTTGGGTACATACTAGTGGCACATGATTAGTAAAAGACAAATATGAATGAAAACGTCAGAGCAACACACCCGTTATGTTTCACACATGCCTCCGAAAAGGAAAGTCGGGTCAAATACAGTGTGCCCGAATTGTTTCAGAGAAACGATATTATTGAATGCGGAGACGTGTACTAAACCTTTTTATATGAGAGCTGTTGTTTAGTGGGTCTGTCACATTAATTCATGTTTAACTTAATGAAGCTTTTGAAGGCTTTTGAAGACTACATACAAAATTTTTGTGACAGGAGAAATGGAAAATATGCAAATACAGTACTTTAAAGATTTACCGTTAGATCCAAGAGTCATGAAAGGGATTGAAGAGCTTGGGTTCAGCAATCTCTTCCCAATTCAGGCTCAAGCAATAATCCCATTACTTGAAGGCAAAGATGTTATTGGGCAGGCGCAGACCGGAACAGGTAAGACTGCGGCTTTCGGAATTCCGATGGTTGAACGCTTGGATCCGAAAATCAACAGAGTTCAAGGTTTGGTGTTAGAGCCAGCACGTGAACTCGCCATACAGGTTGCCGAGCATATAAACAGCCTCTGCAGATACGCGGCGTTCAAAGTTTTACCAATTTATGGCGGAGAATCTATCCAAAAACAAATATACGCATTGGAAAGGGGCGTCCACATTGTTGTGGGCACACCAGGTCGCATAATAGACCATATAAAGCGGGGAACACTGAATCTGAGATCAGTGAAAATTGTTGTTCTAGACGAGGCTGATAGAATGCTTGATATGGGGTTCATAGATGATATAGAATACATACTTTCAAAGGTGCCCGCAGATAGGCAGACAAGCCTCTTTTCAGCAACAATAGATCAATCAGCAATGAGTGTATGCAACCGATACATGAAGACCCCCGAAAAAATACTCGTAAGCAAAGACGAAATCGCCCTTACACAGATAAATCAGCATTACAGGGTTGTAAACCCGAAAAA
>JAOUKN010000132.1 GCA_029882515.1 Candidatus Bathyarchaeota archaeon | reverse complement strand
AAAGAATTGAAAAACCAAAAGCTATTAGGATAAGAGATATTGCTTTTCTACTCATGAGTAATATCCAACTAAACACTATGGTTAAGCTTCTCTTATTTTTTGTGGTAGAATCTTCGATTAATCCAAGTGACCATCCGTCCTATTAAACGACCATTTTTCCTGAAAATAGCCCAAATTAGGCTTCTCTATGTTAACTCTTCAAGCAGTGGAAAAAAGAAAGACTAACCGTCCACTTGTTGAAGCTTCGGATTTGGAATCACAAAGGTTCACTTTCCAGAATATTCCTCGAATTTTCTAATTCCATTTTTATAGTTTTTCCTAGCCGACTTTGAAGGCAATGAGCTTAGGAAGTCGTCCAACTTTGGGTGTTCTTCTTCCTCTAAACGTTCCATATTTTACTCCTGAGAGCGAATTTTTTATGAATCCAAAATCAAGATTGATATCTGCAATCCCATTGCAGTTGTCGGAAGATATCTTGCTGGAGGTTGATCTCAGTCTCCCAGAACGAGTAATCTGTGAGATTATTCTACCTTTCTTTCGAAGATGATTTCAAAGTAGTCTGGAGTGCCTCCCCCCATAACTGAAACTGCTGGGGAGAATATCTGAACCAGTCTCCATCCTTCCTTCGCATATTCTTCAACCAACCTGTGATGATCGCCCTTTGGAGATTTGGTGAACCTCCCGCTTAAATCGACTCTCACGAATTTATACTCATACATGCATATTCACTTTGATCCAATAAATAGCAGTCAAGGCATATAGACATATTGTATACTCCTCAGGCATGGAGCTACATAAAGCCAATAGTCAAGCAAATGTGAACAAAAAAGAGAAAATGCGGGGGATATCTCCACTCGGACAGGATTACGCTCGTGTATGCTTGGTGACTTCCCGCTCCATCAACACGTAAACAGCAGAAATGCCGGTCGGAGCGCCTAAACCGCCTATCGACTTAGCTTGCCATCCTTCCTTTGCCATGCGATTGATTTTAGCGACAAGCTTTCGACAAGTGCCAGTGTCGGAGAGAATTTCATATTCCTTCATTTCAAGATTCTCCATTCAGAGTCTCACATTGATTCTAATATTTACCTTTTGTAGTGGACGATACGAGATCTTTGGCTGCTCAGGTATTACAAAAATGGGATTTGCGGAGGATATATCCACAGCTAGTAGAGGTTCAAATCCCACCCACTATAAAACATACATGCATTCATGGAGCCCACAAAAAACACCGTGCAACTCCACAAAAGAACGGTTGCGAAGCACATCCACGCCAACCTACAGAAATCGTGTCACTTCTTCAGAACCAAAAGAAGAGAGACATTAAGAAAGAGCTAACGGAAGGTCTCTAGACTAAACTTAACCTTAAGATTCTCTCCTTATATGGCAAGTGCGGAAAATTTAAGCTCAACCAAATGTTAACATTTCTTAGGAATAGGTGCTAGAAAGTGGTTGTTTGCACCAATGGATGTGTGATGAAACACGAATAAACTGAAGTTCGGAATCCTTAGTGTCTTGTCTACAATTATAATGTGTTTAGGAATCCTATTCTTAGTTTTCGCATTAAAAGAGTTGATCAACCTTCATTTCTTAATGGCTTCGTCTTATTTTGTCTGTTTTGTAATGTTGATTGGCATGTCATATATGGTATCCGAACACCCAAAAGCAATTCGTGATTTTCTGGCTTCCTTACATGATGCTCTACATGGCATTGTATTAGCTTTCTTCAAAGGAATCAATCGTAGAATTGGGTCAAAACTGTCCGTTTGGTATATGGAGAAAGAAACCTCTGAGCATGTTCACTTGTTGTGTATTGTGCTATGTTTACTCTTGCCAGCAAGTCTTCTTTACGTTTTCACTGATCTCTATATCTTTGAAGAGAATGCTTTAGACTCTATGCTATGGGGTCTATTGATATTCTTTTACAGCAATTTCCTTCCAGATTTACCTTCCATCTATAGAAGAAAAAAGAGAAACGGAGAGGCTAAGGATTTAATATGGTATAAGAAGTATGCACTTCTATTGTTTGCTCCACTATTGATTTGGGCTTTTTACTCTGGAATAAGGTTGAGTTGGAAAACAACTGAAACCTTTCACAATTTCAAATCACTAACGGTTTATGGAGCATTCCTTTTTCTATTGAGCTTTTTTGCCTTTGGAGACTTGCCAATCTCAACTGGAGACATGGCCGAAATCGTTTTTCTTCCATTATATGGCTTGATAGGATACTTGACACATCTGAAGGTTGACAAAGTGTGGTGAGAACTCCTCTACCCTCTTAGTTAATTTTTCTGAGATATCCCTTCTGAGAATTTAACAATAGTGAAATTCTCTGACCACTTCTACTTATACAATCAAGATTCTGGAGCATTAATCTATTATCCTTTAGATAAGAGCATAGAAATTTATCATTAAGAAGAAAGGAGTTAGATAACCCTAATCTAATTGTAGAGTTCGGGTGATATCTCCACAAAGTGAAGGGTCCATTTTCAGGTGAGTACGTCTGTGGTTTCTTTCACTGTTTCGTAAACTATGCAACTCAATGTGTTTTCCACTCCCTCAACTGTCCGTAGTTTATCCATCACAAGCTTTCCTAAAGTGTCGACGTGATCGGTCCTCACTTTAATGAGAATGTCCCAACCTCCAGTGATTATATGTACTTCTTGTACTTCCAAGATCGCAGCGATCTGTTTTGCTACGTCTCTCTGCGATAGTGGTTTTTCTCTGCCTCCTGGTCGATAGGCAAATGACGCCAGAATAAAAGCTGTTGTTCCCTTGTCAAGTTTCCTTGAATCTAAGATAGCCCTGTATTGTTTTATTATGCCAAGTTCTTCCATTCTTTTTATCTTTGAATAAACTGTGGTTATAGGGCTGCCAATCTTTTTGGCAATTTCCCTTGCTGTTGTCTTGCAGTCGTTCTGTAGTAGTTTGAGTATTTTCGCATCTCTTTCGTCTAGTTGTTCCATACTGTAATTTTTACGATTGATGCATAAAAATGTTGCGAAATTTCGTACTTATTACACTCTTTTCTGCAATAATTTTATGAGGAGGAGGAGGCTACTATTCTTTATGGAATCACAAGATCTGAGTTCACTAGAATCAGTTAGGCTAAGATACCGTGCAATAAGACGCCCAGAGATGAAACTAGTCCTAAAAGTTCAGGACCAAATCCTCACTTCCATTAGAGAGTTCTTAAGAAGAAAAAGGTTCATGGAGATATTAGCACCCATCATTGGACCAGCAACTGATCCTGGAATAAGGGGAGCAAAGCAAGTTTCCATACAATATTACGGTGCACCGTTTAAAATAATGAGCAGTATGATACTTTACAAGCAGATGATTATTTCATCGTTCGAGAAGGTGTTTGCTTTATCGCCAAACATTCGTTTAGAGCTTCCAGAAAGCGTGAAAACCGCCAGACATCTAGCGGAGTTCAGACAAATCGACCTTGAGATGGTGCATGCGAGTTACGACGATGCTATGAACTTGGCTGAAGGACTGTTAGCGTCGGTTGTGAGAGATGTAAGGGAGAAATGTTACGAAGAGCTGAAAGGATTAGGAAGAGACCTCAAAGAAGTGACTGCCCCTTTCAAGAGATTAACCCACAAGCAAGCTGTTCAGTTGTTGAGATCGAACGGATATATGATTAGTTTTGTGGAGGAAATTCCTTGGGATGCGGAGGTAGTTTTATCCGCCTTGCATGAACGCCCCTTCTTCGTCTACGACTACCCATTGGTGTCCAGAGGCTTTTATGATAGAGAAGATTCCAGTAGGCCCGGGATATTGAGGGATTTTGATATGCTCTATCCAGAGGGTTTTGGTGAAGCCATATCTGGAGGAGAAAGAGAACACACTTACGAAGGAGTGTTGAAGAGAATGAAACTGACCGGTGTTGATCCAGAAGAGTATGAGTGGTATCTGCAAATGCTTAAGGAAGGTATTCCTCATTCAGTTGGCTTTGGGATTGGTATTGAAAGATTGACAAGATGGATTTGCGGCTTGAAGACCATTTGGGAAGCCGTACCATTCCCAAAAGTCCCAGGAATCGCTTCTCCCTAAGTGCTCGATCAGGTGTGCATGAGCAAAGCTATGAGAAAGATAGAAAAAAATGGGGTTTGCGGGTGATATCCCACTGTGGGGAGGATTCAATATTCTCTCCAGCCCTTGAATTTTAGGCTTGCCCGTCCCAAACCCAAATGGGGTCAAGTCTTAAGGTGGGGCTGCCCGGATTTGAACCGGGGTCCCTAGCGTCCGAGGCTAAGAGCCTAGACCAAGCTAGCCGACAGCCCCATGCAAATCAGGAATCTAAGCCTTCCAAGAGCTTATTGATTCCCAATTTGATTCCCAAAGCAATTAGCATAGATTGGAAATCATATACTCAATGGTATCTACAGAATCACAATAAAAATACTTTAGGTTATGCCTTAAACTATGCTAGAAAGTATGCTGATGTTCTAGCTGATCCTTTAAGTATGCATAGAAGAACAAGTCTGTCTAAAGCTAAGAAAAGAATGACAATGATTGCATTAGCTAACTTGAGCAAATATCTAGGAATCTACGAGCATTGGAGAAGCATAGTGAAGAATGCTGGATTGAAATGGGAAAAGAAGAACGCATTAGATACTCTCATCAACATTCTAAACACAGACATAACAAAGGTTGAAGAATGGCTAAAGTCAATAATTCCTAAGCTGTCTACAAAGTACAGCATGCAGCTAATGTATAACACTCTAACAGGATTAAGACCTACAGAAGG
>JAOUKN010000131.1 GCA_029882515.1 Candidatus Bathyarchaeota archaeon | reverse complement strand
TTAAGTTACGAACCAATTGCCCTTGTCTTTACTATGCAGCCCACTTCCATGGGTTCGTAACTTAACACCATAACATCCAGTGGGTCATTATCATCAAACCAAGTTTGAGGAATAAAACCATATTCTACCGGAAAAACAACAGAAGAGTGGAGAACTCGATCTAATACAAAGACTTCCCATTCTAAATTATACTCATATTTGTCTCGGGATCCACTTATAACTTCCACAACTACGTTTATTACTTCTGGAATCTTATCTCCAGGCGGAATCTCTCTCCATAAATTCATGCATATCAATTATATGGATACAGTCCATTCGATATATGAATTTCTAACCAACCCCGCCAAGAAACAAAACACAACTTGCTTCACAACATCAAAAGTTCATAGGGGAAACTTAAAATAACCGAACAAACAGTTGGATGTAACGAATTTCACTACACTTAAAGGAAAAATTCCAAAAATGGAGGAAAAGAAATGAGCAAACCTGCAAAACCCCACATGAACCTAATAATCATGGGGCACGTTGACCATGGAAAATCTACAACTACAGGTCATCTTTTCTACCTTACCAAAACCGTAGAGGAACGCATCGCCAAAACTTACGAAGAGGAAGCTAAAAAGATGGGCAAAGAAACCTTCAAATTTGCGTGGGTCCTGGACAAATTGAAGGAAGAAAGAGAAAGAGGTCTGACCATAGACCTTGCCTTCCTAAGATTTGAGACACCAAAATATTTCTTCACCGTAATCGATGCCCCAGGACACAGAGACTTCGTGAAAAACATGGTCACAGGAGCAAGTCAAGCCGACGCTGCAGTTCTTTTCGTTTCCGCCAAAAGAGGAGAATTCGAAGCTGGCATTGGTCCCGGCGGACAGACAAGAGAACATGCCTTTCTCGCTTTCACTTTGGGAGTAAAACAATTAGTGGTAGCTGTTAACAAAATGGATGACGCAACTGTCAACTGGGGTCAAGAGAGATATGAAGAGATTAAAAATGAGATCTCGAGTATGCTAAAAATGGTTGGCTATAATGTGGAGAAGATTCCATTTGTGCCTACTTCCGGCTGGACTGGTGATAACCTAGTTAAACGTAGCGAGAAGATGCCATGGTATAAAGGCCCAACTCTCTACGAATCTCTAGACCTTCTTGAGACACCACCAAAACCAATCAAAAAACCGCTACGTCTTCCACTACAAGATGTCTATACAATCACTGGTGTCGGAACAGTTCCGGTTGGTAGAGTGGAAACTGGCGTAGTCAAAGAAGGGGATACCTTAGTTTTCATGCCTGGAAACGTTAAGGGAGAAGTGAAGTCAATTGAAACTCACCATGTAAGGATTCCAAAAGCCGAGCCAGGTGACAACATTGGTTTCAATGTTCGCGGCTTATCTACAAAAGACATTAGAAGAGGAGACGTAGGTGGTCACCCAGACAATCCACCGACGGTTGCTAAAGAATTCCTTGGACAAATTATTGTGATTTACCACCCCACTGCTATAGCTGCTGGATACACGCCAGTGCTACATGCTCACACCGGCCAAATCGCTTGTCGATTTGTAGAACTCATCAAGAAATTGGATCCTCGGACTGGACAAACTGTTGAGGAAAAACCGGCTTTTCTGAAGACTGGTGACGGTGCAATCGTTCGACTTGAACCAGTTCAACCCATCGCAGTCGAAGCCTATAGCGACTTTCCTGAACTTGGCCGATTTGCAATACGTGATATGGGAACAACTGTAGCTGCTGGGGTAGTCAAGGAGATAACGAAGAAGGGATAAACCGCCTTCTCCATTTTTCTCTCTATTCTCAAGTCATGATTTTCTTGAAAAAAGAATACGCAATAGGTTGAAGAAGAAGGAAGCTAGTTAACTACAGCAAAGATTTTGGACAACGTCAAAAATCTCTGTTCTCAAGAATTAAGGAGTGATTTAAATTCGACATTAGGCAATTATTAACGAGGTTCTAGATAATGCCCCCACTGTCTTCGTCTCGATTTCTCCTAGTCACTACCATTGCAGTTTCTGCTATCCTTGGATTCTTAGGAGTTTTGTTTCTCCTTGCATCTGCAATGGACCCAATGCGTCTGTGGGTAGGTATCATTCTAGTCGGAATCGCGCTCGTGCTTGTTGCTTTCGCATCAAAAAGTTTGGTTAAACCTCCATCTATAACGGTTCATTGGTCTCCTTCTGGAGAAATGAAGCTTGAGGAACTGAAATGCCCAAATTGTAGCGCGCCATTACAGATAGAAAATCCTAGTGTGACAAGAATTGTTTGCCAATACTGTGGGCAAGTCGTAGAAATTGTGGAGGAGCCCATGTGGTGAGGCTTTCGACTCCAAGATCCATGTTTTTGATAATGGTTTCTCTATTATTCATCAGCTTTTCCTGCATTCCTCTTGTATACGGGCCAGGAACGTATCACATCGAGAAACAGTGGATCAAAATTTGGATAAACAAGAATGGAACAATCGACCTGTTCTACAATTTGACTTTTGTATGTGACTCTGGCGTCTTCACATGGATTAGAATCGGTCAGCCAAACAAGGATTTTACTATATGGAGTTGCGTTGACGAGTATGATCGTAATCTTACAACCACAAAAATTGTTGATGATTGGACTGGCGTAACCATATTTTTCAAAGACGCTATACAAATTGGCGAAAAGATCACGATTCTTCTCCTTACGAATGTTGATAGAATGATTTGGGAAGATGAAATGAATCCTGGCAATGTTGCCTTGTTGTTTAATGCGACTTGGTGGGAAGTCAATGTGGTTGACCTGAGAATTGCTGCTGTACTACCTGAAAATGTCAAAAAAGAAGAAATTGTAAGTGGAGAAATACAGTGGAACGAGACGTATGCAGAGGAGGAAAGGTGGGTGGCCTATTGGGAACGAAGTAATCTTCATCCCAATGAACAGTTTCAAATAGGAGTTGGCTTTCCAGAAAAATATGTTGACACATATTATTCCAAGCGTCCGTGGGATTGGCTCGGTGGAGTTTTAACTTCTTTGGTGTTGCCAGTTGTTGCAGTTTCTATTATTGTAGTGGCTGCTGTGGTTTTGTTTAGGAACTTGAGGAGGGTTCCTTATTCTAAGCCAGGTTTTTCGATGGAAGCCCTGGGTGTTCGAAGGGGTCTTACAGCAGTAGAAGCGGCAATCTTGCTGGACATTGAACCTCGAAGAATCTTAACTATGATTCTTTTTGGCTTGATGAGAAAAGGAGCTGTTAAAATTGCTGAAACAAAACCTAAACTTCGTCTGCAAGTAGTTAGTACTGCAGGTCTACGATATTATGAAGACTGGTTCACTGACGCAGTTGTTTTTGAAAGTCGTGCAGGAACGTTAAGCGATGAGAGACTGTCGAGTCTTATCTTGAAACTTCTACGTGAGGTGGATAAGAAAATTAAGTATTACTGTCGAGCCGACACCGTAAAACACTACCAGAAGACTGTGGAAAAAGCGTGGAGACAAGTGCGGAAGGCAGGAACTCCAGAGGTCAAGGCAGAAGTTTTTAACGAAGAAATTGAATGGTTGATGATGGCACCTAGATTTAAAAGTAGAGTCAAGCGCACGTTTCGCCGTGGGGAAGAAATCCCCGTGCAATCTTCTTGGTGGCTTTCCTACTGGGCTACTCATTACGCTCCTTCAAGATTTCGAAGCGTTGAAGGAAAACCAGTGACTGCACAGTCGCTACCTGGAGTCCAGTTTGCAAACGCTGCTGTGACTATCATTGAATCCACAGCTGGCAGAATTGTCACTAATCTAGAAGCCTTTTCGAAGAGTCTGATTCCTGTAACACCTTCCGCTGAATCTAAGACTTCGCGTGCTCCGGTGAGTAGGGGTGGGTGTGTCTGTGCCTGTGCCAGTTGTGCTTGTGCCTGTGCGTGTGCCAGTTGTGCATGTGCCTGTGCGTCTGGCGGAGCGGGATAACAAATGCTTGGAGTATGAAGACGTATGGTTACGTTTCTTCGAAGGAAGATAAAACCGGGCTTTTACTACTACAGAGGCAAGGGTGACTGGGCTGGTTTGAAGTTTCATCTTCGAGTGTTAGAGGATGGAACTGGAGTTCTTGTGTTGAATGCATCCAAAGTTGTTTATCTGAACGATACTGCGGCTACTTATTTGAAGTTGATGATGGAGGGAAAGGAGGCGGATGAAGCCATCAAGGAGATGCGTCGTATGTTCAAAGTCTCAAAGGAAAGAGCGCTTGAAGACTACAACCAAGTTTTGTACACGATTAACACTCTCGCTTCATCTGACAACGTATGCCCCTTTAGCTATGTTGGAGTGAAACGGATGGATCCTTTCGCTAAGGAGTTACCAGCCCCCTTTCGTCTTGATTTAGCCCTTACCTATCGATGCAACAACAGCTGTGTTCACTGTTATAGCGGAAAAGCCACAGCTTCTAGAGAGTTATCCACAGAAGAATGGAAGCGTGTTGTTAATAGAGCCTTTGATCTAGGGATCCCTCAAATTTTGTTCACAGGAGGCGAACCAACTCTTCGTGAGGATTTGACAGATATCATCCGCCATGCTGAAGCTGTTGGGCTTGTTACCGGCTTGGTGACGAATGGTCGTCAACTAGAAGACTCAGGTTACGTTCGTAAATTGTTTGAAGCAGGACTGGATTATGCGCAGGTTACGTTGGAATCACACAAACCCGAGATACATGATGCTATTACTAAAGTTCCGGGAAGCTGGAATGAATCTGTTGCTGGGATCAGGAATCTTTTGGAGACTTCTATTTACACTAGTGTCAATGCAACTTTAAACCAGCAGAACCTTAAGCATGCA
>JAOUKN010000031.1 GCA_029882515.1 Candidatus Bathyarchaeota archaeon | reverse complement strand
TACACGCACGATGCTTGTCGCTGCCAAACACTACGGACCTCTTCAATGCGCGCGCTTCTGGTTCAAATGTGTGTCAATTTTCTGTATGCGTTAACTATTATTAATGAGGGGCACGCAGTTGCGCGTTGGGCGTTTCTCATGTCTCTTGAGGTCCAAAATATAATGGTAAGTAATATAATTACTGTGGAAGCGAACGCTTTGGTAATGGATGCTGTGAAAATCATGAATAAGCATGGGATAGGATGTTTAGTTGTGATGGAAAATGAAAACCCTATTGGAATCATGACTGAAAGGGATTTGCTGAAAAGGGTTCTTGCCGAGTCTAAGAACCCAAAGAAGATTAGGGTTCAAGAGATAATGTCGAAGCCTCTAATTGTTGGAAAGCCAAATCTAGAAGTCCAGAAAGTTATCGAGCTCATGTTTGACAGGAAGATTAAGAAGATTCCCATAGTTGAGGATGGAAAGCTTCTGGGCTTAGTGACTTTTACAGACCTCGTCAGCTTTCAACCCACACTTATAAGGGTGGTCAAACAGCTTACGCACCCACATTCATGGAAGAAAGCAGAAGAAGAGATAACCCCACCGTAACCATTAACGACATATTTGGAACTCTGGAATCTAGGGTCAGTGTGCGCGCGCGTTCTTAGCATACATCACGATTTTATGGGGTTCATAGAAGAACAAGCTCGTTATTGCACACTGTTGAGAATGTTAAATGTGACAGTAGAATCTCATTTCTTCTGCAATATCAAAACAAACAACTATAAAAAAATACCAGTAACAGAGAATGTTGTCTAAATGAAAAAGAAGGATTGAAGCGTTTTTCAACGCTTATTCTTGCGCTTAGGTCGTCTCTTCTTCGATCGAGGCTTCTTCGGGGGTTTCTTCTTGGACTTCCAATGTGGCTTCTGGCGCATCTTCCGATATTTCTGGAGCCTCTGCATCTTCTGATAGCGGCGACTCTTCGCTACGAAAGGACTCCTCCACCTCTTCCACTGGAGTCTCTACATTCTCTTCTTGCTCAGAAACCGTCTCCATTGAAACTTCAGGCTCTTCTTCAACTGTAGGTTGCTCTTCTAAGGTTGTTTCTATCGAAGTTGTGGTCTCGGTGTCCATGACTATTTCAAGCCGTTTCTCAGCGTCTGGTTCCACTAGAGTTGTTTCTTCTTCATCTTGCAGCGGCGGCGGGGGTGGAAGATCAAGACTTTGTTCGCTGAGGTTGGAGATTGCATCCTTAATCTCGTTAAGTTCCTGTCTCGTTGTCTCCAATCCCAATGAAAGTACGTTACATTCACGACCGTATGCTTCTTCTTCAATTTCTCCAGAGACGTGTCGAATTTCAGAGTTTACGAGCAGAAACTCCAAAGTTTTCATTTGCTGCTCCAGTTCATTTGTCTTAGTTCTCATCTTTTCAACTAAAGTATTCTGTTTTGCTTCAATTTCAGCTATGGCTTCGGCAATCTCATTGGTAAACGAATCGTAAGTGGGCTGCGAGACTTTGCCTTCGTCAAGTAACTTGGTTAAAGCTTGTTTCTTTTTCTTTGCAAGCTCTAATTCGCCGTTTATTTTCTCTAATGAATACTTCCATGAAATCAATTGCTTACACCGTGCCTTAGTTAACGTTAAGACTCAAAATAACCTTTAAATAGGTAAACTTTGGTAAAAATGGCGGAATTGCTGGCTGTTATTGACAGAAAAGCCTAAAATGAAGGATTTCATTATAACATGTAAATATATTGCAAGATGTTAGGTTGCAACGAATGTATTTATAAGGAGAACTCTTGCAACATCTAGGTTATTTATTCCTAATTCCAGAACTTATTATTTCTGTCACAACTATCGTTAAGTCCGACTCGGATTCTTGTTTAATTTTGTTTTAACTTCCTATTCGAAATTAGATTACAATTTAAACATATAAATCCGACTAGAGGTGTTATAATGTGATTAAACATGGTAACGATCGGGAGTGGTGTAGTGGAGACCGGAATCCTTAAGAAAATGCATGAACGAATCATCAAAAATTTCATGAACATAATAATCCTCGCCAAACTGAGAAACGGTGCGTTAAGCGGATATGACGTAATTTCCTTCATCCACAACAAATTTCATCTTCTAGTGAGCTCTGGAACAGTCTATTCGCTCTTGTATTCTCGGGAAAGAAAACGGTTTAATAGAGGAAAGATGGAACGATAGAAAACGAGTATATAAACTGACGGAAAAGAGTGAAAAGACTATAAAGGCAATTTTAAACGCCAACGACAAAATTCAATGCTTCTTAACACAGCTTCTAAAGTCAAACAAGTGGAGCACAAAGTAGTCACTAATTTATTTCTCTTTTGTGAGTTTTGGCAAAAGCTGCTCTACAGAATTCTTTACTTTGTTCCACTCGTTCATTCCCTTAATGTGAAACTTGTGTTTTCTTTTCCATTTTCCGTCTCTAAATTGCCACATGTACATGGCAATGGAACGTTTCCCGTAAGATTCAATGACCACTATGGCTTCCCACCATTTGGCACTTTTAAAAATAGTCACGTAGTCGATTACTTTATAAAATTCTGAAATAGGCAATTTTTCAGATGGTTGTTTAACCATCTTTTCCTCTGTAGTTCCCGTCATACAATCACTTCTCACAAAGGTAAACGCAACTTCAAATTTAAGACCTTCTAAAGCACAAACTTTGTCTTATAAGGTTTTAGAGTTCAATGTTCGACACAAGGGCTATGATCTGGAGAAAAAGACATATAAGTTAAAAGAAAGGTTATGAGGCTAAGCTCAGATTACCGTTAAATACATGATTAAATCGTTAGTTTGGTGAACACTGTGATTAGAAGAGAAGATATGCAAGAAGTTGCCAAGGGCTATAAACAACCGATTCCTTTGATTTTAGGCTCTCATTCTGCATTAGATGCGGCTGCTGGAGCTCGAAATTATCATTTAAGGCGCATTATATACACGACGCCTGAAAGAGCTAACATATATGTTCAAAACCCGATAGTTGGACGTGACAAACCAATTAGAGATTTGCCTGCCCGCGTAAGAGATGATATAATAGTAAGGAGTGACCCGAAAGATATCGATAAGGCGGCTTCGTGGGACCAATGTATACTGGTTTTGGACAACTACAAGGATATTTTGAAGTATACTGATGTGATGCGTGATTTGGAATGTATACAGATTCCAAATAGAGCCTTTTCTGTGTATGTGGGCGGCGAAGCTTGTAAAAAGATTGAAGATGACTTTGATGTCCCAATAATTGGAACTCGTAGTTTGTTGAAAATTGAAAACAGGGAAGAAGTGGAAGAGAACTATTATTGGTATTTGGAGCAAGCTGGAATTCCCCATCCCGAAGAGTTTCTGTTCGATGTCAAAAATGACCAGACTGGAATCAGGTTTAAGACAGCTGTTGAAAGGCCTTTAGTTTTGAAAGTTCCCCACAAGTCTCGGCGGTTGGAGAGAGGCTTCATCTTCGCTGCCAACAGTGCTGACATGGAAGAAAAAGTTGAGAGTTATATAAAAACAGGAATTATCGATCCTAAGGACTTGACTGTTGGTAGAGCTGAGGAATATGTTCCAGGTGTTACGGCGAATTTCAATTTCTTTTACTCTCCTGTGTATGCGAAGGAGGATTGGGGGGAGTTAGAAAGATATTTGATGAGTGCGAAGGGGATAAGTCGGGAAAGGGCGAGGATATGGCTGGCAAACGAGTTTATGTCGATAGATGAGAGAAGAGAGGCTACTCATGACGGCGTTATAAGAATGGGTGCGGAGTTGCAGCTAAAAGTGAACTGGGCAAAAACACCCTATCCAAGAACTTTTGAAGTCACGGCGCATCTTCCGATAAGTTTGAGAGAATCTCTTATCAGAAAAATACATCCAATTGCGGACATGTTCCTCGAAAAAACGATAGAAGTCGACCCGCCTGGAATGATCGGCGCGTATTGTATACAGACATTGATAACTTTCAAAGAATTACATAGTGGCGACCCGGATTTCAAGTGGGTCAAAAAAGTTGGTCACGGATTGTACGATGTCCCGGAAGGTGACATTTTGTTTGATCACGTTCCAAAAGTGCAGGACGTTGCAACGAGACATGGAGGAGGAACTAATACTCACATGGGAATCGGAGCACAATACTCGAACGCTAAATACATACGCAACATGAGCATGGGAGACAGAATAGCCCTAGAGATAGTTAATGCGCGAGAAAGAAGAATGCTCCACGAAATCGTAACTTAGTAAAGAAATGGACAACTCAGAAGAACAGGTAAAGACTAGATTTCCGGAAACGTAAATGCACTATATTGCGTAGATTAATTTGAGATAATGTTGTTGGCGCCGGGGGCGGGATTCGAACCCCCACCACAGTGGAGATATCTCCCGCATTTTCCCCTTTTTTCCTGAAGATACGTCCACGAATTAGGGTTTGCTTGTAACAAATCTCTTTTTGTCTTTTTTACATAGTATTTGGATGACATCCCGTCCCAATTTGGCAACCACAGGTAGTGTATTACCAGGCGAGACCCATTGACTAATTAGATAGAAATTCTCAAGCCCAGGCAAGGTCTTTTCCATCATCATTCCATATGCGCGCGCGCCGAATTCAAATAGCTAAGCCATGTTAAACCCAAAAAGCTTAAATGTCGCATGTGATATTTCCACTGACATCGCTGGTGATAGCATGAATGAACACATGATGAAGCGAGCTGCAGGCGCTCCAAGAGGACTTCTCAGATTCTTGGTCCTAAAAATGCTGACAGAGAAACCCATGTCAGGGGCGAAGATTGTCGAGTGCATCGAAAAGGAGACAAGGGGAAGATGGAAGCCAGGCCCAGGATCAATTTATCCACTTCTCGCTTGGCTACGCGAAAAGAGCTACACCAAAGAATTACCCAGAGAAGAAGTTGGAGTAAAAAATTACGTGCTCACAGAGAAAGGCAAAGATTTCTTCAAAAAACAAGTAAAGCTTGGACAACAATTCTTAAAGAAACTAGAGTATCTGGCACCAATGCTCATCGGAGTGGCACAATTTAGCCCAAACCATGAAAAACTCCGCCAAATCAGAGAGCCTGCCAAAAGATTTGTCATGGCACTTCTAGACCTAAGAACAGTCGCAAGAGATAGATTAACACAACAGAATGTAACGGAAATAACCAAGATCTTGAAAGACGGTTCTGAGAAACTTGAGAAAATAATCCAAGAAACCAAGGAGAAAAAATAATTTGCCAAACTCACACGGGCCTACTTACCAATTTGGCCAGCCTAGCGAGATCCAAAACTCCGACCAGTGGACACGTCCGACGTAAGTCCTGATGTTGTGCACGTGAAGAAACAAGTTAGTTTGGTGTTTCCATGGGTTTGAAATCTAGCTCCATGATTGCCTGGCGATCGTTATCCAGAAGGAAAACAAAGAACCTTAGCGCAGTTCTGGCAGTAACATTGGGAGTCACATTACTAGTTGGTATTCAAATAACAACAGACACCTTAGGGAATGCTTTTCTAACCAGTCTTCTTCAAAGCGAAGGAGAAGTGGACCTTAGAGTCACGAATAGCACTAGAGGTGGCTATCTTGGGACAGCGGACCAAGAATCGATAGAAGAACTGGTTCCCGACGCAGTAGGAGTTATGCCAGAGCTTTCCACACAGATCCCAGCCCTGGTATCTAGCCAGTTTGACCCCAAAATGGAAGCTGCTGGAGTACCCGTAGATTATCCAGACGCATTTGGCAAGTTCTACAATTGGAAAACCGGAGAACAGATGGATATAAAAATCCTCCTAGAGGCCAACAAAAGCATCCTGCTATCTAGCAAGCAAGCTGAAAAACTAGACCTAAACCAAGACACGACCTTGCCTCTTTCATTAGATACAGAATTCACTAACCTCACAATCGCCGTCACTATCAACGCTACTTCGGGTCTGCCAATCATCACACCTGTGCAGGAGCTCTTGACGGTGGAGCTGCAGATTGTTGGGTTCTTCGATTCTAAACGTCCGGGAATCGGCTCACAGTATTCCGGAGCCATATTCAGGTTAGAGCATCTGCAAGAATGGATTAGTTTACAAGATCCCATGCGGGAAACAGACATAGTCAGCGCTTTCCTAGTGGCCTACAAAACGGACCATTTTGCCCTAGAAATAGACGAAGATTATTTGAGAACCAAAGTAGAGCTGCTTGAAGAAACAATTCCCGAAGAAGTAAACCCTCAAACAAGTAAGACACAAAAAATCTATCAGGTCACTTCGACCCGGCTGGACTTTTTCGGTTTTGCCGCATTCTTCATCACAATAATGGGTACCATCCTGACTTCCTTGGGTTTTCTTATCATGTTAACTGGTGTTCTATTGATCACTAATGTTCAGCTCATGAGTGTGGAAGACCGGGAATTTCAAACAGGGGTCCTACGCGCCGTAGGTTCTAGTCGCGGAGGAGTTTTCCAATCTATGATCATTGAAAACTTGTTCCAAGGAATCATCGGAGGAGTTCTAGGGCTTTTCGGAGGATTGGCCTTTGGTCAAGCCGTGGCCCTTTACCTTGTAGCATTATTTGGAACTGGTGAGCTCAGTGTTCAACCAGTTGTTTCTCAAGAAGCGGTCATCCTTTCAGTCATCATAGGCGTAGTATTAAGCATAGTGACTGGGATCCTTCCAGCTCTAAGGGCTTCCCGAGTTAACGTTGTAGAAGCTCTTCGTGGAATAAAAGTGAAATTTAAAGAAAAATCTAGTCGCAACCTAGCGGCCTTTGGTGTTCTAATAATCATAGTTGGACTCGTTCTTCTCCTATACAATGGAGTATTCGAGGAGACCCATCAAGTCTTTTGGAGCAGTGAAGGATGGGACAGCCTAGAAGAGTGGAGAATGCTCATGATGGGATTCGGCTTTTTCATTGGAGGCCTAGGTCTTGTCCTCTCCAGGTTCATGGACAGAGTAAAAGCATTCAACATAACAGCGATCACCCTCTGGGCTTTTCCCTCAATCCTGTTTGTTGTAGCATTAGGTAATTGGGTAACAGACATTACTGGATTCTCAACTGAAATCTTGATTCTGGGGATTATTGAAATTGTGATTGGCTCCATAATGTTCGTTGCCCTCAACTTGCCTATCATAATGCGTGGCTTAAGGAATGTCCTGATCAAAATTCGGGGTGTAAAGGGTGTTGGTCAAATATCACCGGCTTTAATATCGTCACATATCACTCGTTCCACTCTAACATTTGCCATCTTTGCAATCATACTAACTCTTAACGTTCTTGTGGCTACGTTAATTCCTACAAACTTAGGAGCCGTGACTCAGATTGAAGAAGACTCTAAAGGTGTTGACTTTGCAGTCTTCTTAAGTAAGCCTGAAGCAATCATCCCAGGCACGTCCTTTTCCGACGAACTCTACAAGATTGATGATCGCATAGCAGATGTAATTGGTTTCAAAACTTTTCAACCTAATCTGGACTTTGCAAAGTTCATAGCTTTAGAAGACCCGCTTTCTTCTGAGTTTGACTCTAGTACGGATTTGCTTCCAATCGGAACTGGAGAGTTTAAGCCGGGACAGATTCGGGGTAATGCTTCAGATTATTCAAACCCCAACTGGCGTTACGCCTTTTATTTGGATGGCTTTCCTGATGGGGTTCGCGAATCTCTTGTTTCAGACCCATCTGATGACGATTTGCTGGATTTATCCAAGAAAGCGTGGGACCAATTCTTTGACCCCAAATACAACATGGCTGTCTACAATGTTTCATCTGCTCTGCTAGCTGTTTTCACTGGGGAGATTGAACTTTCTGACTTAGAACTAGGGTCTGCAGGGCCTGGGGTGACTTTAGCCGTAGACCCTCTTGAAGGAGTTGAACCTTTAAGGGATGTTAGTGGAAATCTAGTCGAAAACCCAATAGTCTTCACAGACTCGTTTCTTTTGCCTGTGGGGCTGCAAATTTGGATTCCAATGAATACTTCATCCCTAGGATTTCCTGTTTACCAGGCTTTTACAATCGGAGGGAGTCTTGACAGCCAACGTGCCGGAGGTTTCCCTCTGGGGGCAGGATTGGGCTTTGGGGGAGGAGAGCCCGATTTCAGCGCAATTCTAGGAACTCTATATTTACCAGAACATTGGGCAGTCAAAACGAATTTCCTCGGTGAAGCTAACGGTCAAACCCTAACATCCCGAGGAAAAGACCAGTACGATTCTTTTCTGATTAAAACCAATCTCCCAATTGATGATCCTCAACTTGAAGGCATAGCTCAAGCAATTGAAGAATTCACAAACACAAACGACGAGGGATACCGCCTTCTGACAACTGACAACTTCTTTCTTGCAAGTTCTGTTCTAATCTATTCCAGAATCCAGTCAACCTTAGAAATGATGGATCGAATAACTTCCTTCCTGCAAATCTACGTTACCTTCGGTCTAGCAATAGGTGCAGTAGGCATGGGAGTCATCTCAGTTCGAAATGTTTCCGAAAGAAAACGGGAGATCGGGATGATGAGAGCCATAGGATTTCCCAGAAGTCAAGTAATTCTGTCAGTTCTCCTTGAACTAGTGGTCCTTGGAATAATCGGATTACTCATCGGAGTTATTAACGGGTTGCTTGTGAGCATGGGCTTTGCCAATATGCAAAACACAGCCCTAGTGATTCCTTGGGAAGAACTTGGACTGTATCTTTCCTTTATTGTGCTTATTGCATTAGGGTCAGGTTCAATCCCCGCGCTTGCGGCTTCAAGAATTCCTCCTGCAGAAGCATTGAGGTATGTGGGATGAAAAAAACAAAGAACAAGAAAGATCAAGCCCCCCAAAAGCCCATCCTCACAATCTCCAAACTGCATAAACGCTACAACGAGGGCAAACCAAACGAGGTTCATGCCCTCCAAGGCGTAGAGTTAACCGTCAGAAAGGGAGACATGATGGCGATCATGGGATCTTCTGGATGTGGAAAAACTACCCTACTGAATATGATAGGTCACTTAGATCGCCGTTCGTCCGGAGAAATAATAATTGATGGAGTAGACACCTCAACCCTATCTGACGGACAGATGACGGCCTTTCGCAGAGACAACATTGGCTTCATTTTCCAACTATTCAATCTCTTTCCTTTCTTGACCGCCGTGGAAGACGTAGAAACTCCGCTATTGCTAAGGGGAATCAACTCCGGCCTAGCTAGAGAACAAGCCAAGATGATGCTACGCGAGTTAGGAATGGGAGACCGACTTTATCATCTACCCACAGAACTCTCTGGAGGTCAACAACAAAGAGTTGCCGTAGCCCGAGCCCTAATCAACCAACCCGCAATCATCCTAGGAGATGAACCCACTGGCGACTTAGACTCTACAACAAGCTCTGACATCATGGACCTATTTCGCCGCATAAACAAGACCAATCAACAAACTCTAGTTCTTGTAACCCACAATCGATGGATTGCAGAAAAATGCGATTACATAGTCCATATGACTGACGGCAAGATCTCAAGGATAGAAGATAATCCTCTAGCCAAGGAGGAGAAGAAACGATGAAAGCCTATTTTTCTGCGCTAATAGATAAATCCGTTCCTTCAGAAAACTCCAAATTGGCTAAGAATCTAATCAAATACCTAAAGAAACATCTGAAGATATCTGAATCAAGCATAAACTTCAAGGAACACAACGCCTTCATCTTTTTAGCTGCAGACAAACCCCTAGAAGAACCATTCTCCCCAAAAACCCTAAAGGAAATCCAGAGCAGAATCCATCTTAGCCTCCAAGAGTACTACACTAAAAACAAATCTAAACTCCAAAAACACCTAAGAGGCAAAAGAGAACTAAAGGAAACATCGCAAATCGTCAAAAGCTTCCTAAAAGAGATCGACCCAAAGCTTGAGAAAGTATTCGATCTTCGACTGAAAAGGCTAATTTCAGAGCTACCAACCAAGTTCTGTGAACTTCAGACAAACAGCATGACGGCCATTTGGAGCCTAAACGAAGAGAGGAAAGTCCAATTCTATCTTTCGGGATGGACAACCCCCTTTTTTAAAGCATCTGGAGTCAAGCCAAATGTTAACTTGGAAGCGATGGTTGACAAGCTAGCATTTCTTAATTTCTTCTGCATATTTCTAGAACCTACGTTACTTCGTCTGCGAGAAATGAATAAAGTGTTGGAAAGACTAAAACTAGGGCTTCATGGAACACACTACAAAAGCGGCAACTCCGATGTGCAAGTTAAGCTTGAGATGTTCTTGCGGATCCTGTCAGCCAAACTTAGTTCACTCCAAAACATGGACAAAACCATCTTCAGCATATTTAAGTTATTCAATGTGCCCACAACCTTCTTCAATAAACATGATCTCATAAAACTCTCTGGAGACCTTAGAACAGCAGTCAGACAAATGTCTTGGAAAATAAGCCAAGGCAAAAGCCTCTTGACTGAGGTTCAAGACCAACTGGAAGGGTGCCAGAATAAACTGAAGGATTACCTGGATGAAACAACGAATGAGATGAAAACCACCAAATCCATGGATGAATTCAAACTTGCTCTCTTAACTATGGCTGAACTGAGCTCTGACTTGTTTGTTGAAGCAGAACTTTCGAAGCTGTGGTTGGACTTTTTTGGTTCAGACCTTCCATTCTTCACATTCCAATCCAGCCTCTTCAGCCCCCAGACTCCACAAGCCTTTGAAACTTCCGCTGAACACATCATCTCAGTCCGGGGCCTAGTCAAGAACTACAGTCTAGGGCAAACCACAGTTTATGCCCTCAGAGGAGTCGACCTTGATATCGAAGAGGGCGAATTTGTAGCAATAGTTGGCAATTCCGGAGCTGGAAAAACCACTCTCCTAAATTGCATGGCTGGACTAGACGAACCTGATTATGGGGTTGTTTTTTTCAAAGGAGAAGATCTCCATCAATCAGGCGATTCAGAAAAGTCGAAAGCCAGGTTGCTAGATATGGGCTTTATCTTCCAAAGCTATGCGTTACTGCCCCACTTCGACACTCGTGAGAACGTAGCCTTACCTGCCGATCTCGCAGGGTTAAGTAAAGACTTGAAAAACAGAATAGAAGAACTTCTTGAAGGCGTTGGAATAAGCAAACAAGCCAAACAGTACCCCGCCCAGTTAAGTGGTGGACAGATGCAACGCGTGGCTGTCGCTCGTGCACTGACCAATCGTCCTGCGGTGATATTCGCAGACGAACCAACCGGCGACTTGGACTCAGCAACTGGGAAACAAGTCATGGATCTACTCAGAAAATTCCATGAAGAAACAAAAACCACAGTCGTTGTTATCACACATGAGCAAGACATCGCCGACTATGCGGAAAGGCAAATTATGATGGAAGACGGTAAAATCTTCAGAAAACCAAAATAACGGAGCAGCACTGGGGTGTATTCCAGTTGATGGTTGTGGCGCCGGGGGTGGGATTCGAACCCACGTGGCCCAAAGGACCACAGGCTCTCAAGCAATCTTCTCCAGGCTTAAGCCCTGCAACAAGCAGATCTGCTCCATACCTGGCTCCCCACATAACAGTTTCCTGATATGCTCTAGGAGACCCCGGCACAATCAAACTGTAAAATAAGCGTCGCATTGTTTTAAGACTTTTTGGAAAGAAGCAACCTGTAACCGCTCTTTCTAGCCAAAACCTCTACATTACCAAAAGTCTTTTCTAATTCGTTTAAAACTCGCTTACCTCCAATCTTCGACCTTACAACAATCTGAAACAAGCCATCTTCCTCGAGATGTTCAGGAGCACCTGTAACAATTGGCAATACTATTTGCATCCCCGCGCTCACTGGAGGATTGCAAAGAATTACATTAAACTTCATTTTCTCTACTGGTTCGTACAGAAACCCATGGCGAACTTCAACGTTATCTACGTTGTCACGTTTCGCATTCTCTCTAGTCAGCCAAACCGCCCGTTCATTCACATCCACCATAACCACATGCAAATTGGAATTGAACACTGCAGCTGCTATCCCAACAGGGCCGTAGCCGCAACCCAAATCCAGCACGCACCCTTTTTCGGGCAAAACCATCGACTCAATCAAAAGCCGTGTTCCTAGATCAACACGTTTTTTTGAAAAGACACTTGAAGAAGTTAAGAACTCAAAAAAGCGTCCACGCAGGTGAGTGCGTATCAGTCCAAGTTGAGCCTTTGATTTTGGCTGCTCCGTGTAATAGTGTTCGTCTTTACTACTCTTACGTTTCATCTCAAAATGGCCTCGTCCAACATTTAGGGGCTAGAAGCAATATTGTTGACGGTTATAATTTAAGTTGTTTTTCGAAGCGTTCCCAGACGAGACCAACAATTAGGAAGAGAACGCCCAACACGAAAAAGTATGTGAGCGGAAGCGAAAAAGTTGACAATGCCTCTCCAAAAGCTTGACTACCCACATGAGAATAATAGAACACTGTGACCAGCAAAGCAACAAACGTGGCAAAGCAGCCAATGCCAAAACCTACCGCTAAACCATTTGTAAACGCGCTTTTCCTGTGATACTTCCGCTCCTTTTCCAAAAAGCTAACCGCCTTTCACAGAAGTAGACTCTCTTAACAAAGCTAATAAAATGTTTGAAAGCCACATCCTAATTGAAACTAAATACTACCGCTCCTACCCCACATCTTCGGATAAACATCCCTATCCATCAAAACCCTAACAGTTTCAGCCACAAAACCATGATCCATACTCAAAATTTGCTCCGACGAAGCCAACGCCCGCGCGAAAGCCACTGCCTCACCTTTCTGAGTAAAAATAACAACCCCATCCTTCTTCCTTATCCCCGTTTCTAGTGACAGAATCCCTGGAGCAGTTACATAAGCCCCGTGACAAACAGCAGCCACCGCAGAGTCACGGACATAAATCTTCGGAAGGAGCTCTAAAGCCTTTTCCATTGGATGAATAATCGTTCTAAGGTTTTCTTCGTCACCAGTTTCTCTCCATTTATCAGCATAGTACAGCAAGTCATACAGCGTTACAAGGCCCTCGGTTTCAGTGAAAGAACCTGCCCGAGTTCGGCGAAGCTCCTGCATATGCGCACCACATCCAAGAACCTCGCCGACGTCAAAGCAAAGTTTCCGAATGTAAGTACCGCTTTCGCATCCCACCTTGAAAAGAACGTGTTTCTGCTTCATTTCCAAAAAATCTAGGTAGTAAATCGTCCTTGTTCGCAGTCTCCTTTTCACTGAAGCCCGTAATGGGGGTCTTTGGTAGATTTTTCCTTGAAACTCGTCTAGAACAGTTTTAACTTTGTTTTCGGGCGTTGCATGATGAAGCCGCATTACACAGACGTATTCTTTGCCGCTTAACAATAGCGCTTGAATAACCTTTGTGGCGTCTTCTAAGGCGATGGGTAGGACGCCGGTTACTTTGGGATTTCCCTGGCTTACTAAATTGAAGCCTCTAGGGTCCCGCCGTGACCGGCATGAGTGAGGTTTAAGATACGTTTAACCCAGGCTGTAACTTCGTGGCTGGAAGGCCCTGCTATCTTGTCCAAGTTTATTGTTCCAAGGCGAACGTAGTCTTTTATGGGGCGGTCTTCAGGCTTGCATCCGTATTTGATGTCCGTTTTTTCTTCAGCTTTGATTAGCAATTTTCGTTTGATTTCCCACGGCACGTTTATTCTCTGCATTGTTTTCCTCCTTCTAAACGCAAAATAGAATGTTGAAGGTTAAAAAAGTTGAGCTTACAAAACTTGAGGTTTTCCATGTTATTTAAACAAGAATTTTTGCTGTCAAAAGGTTTCATGCTTGCTTAGGGAATTGTGTATGGTTGAAACTGCAACTTTTAAGCGCGCGCAAAGTTCAAATGTAAAAATCAATTGCTATATGCATGCAATGCAATTATCTTAGGAGCGTTCGCACATGAAAACAGTCGTTCTTCATGGAAGTCCAAGAAAAGATGGCAACTCAGACACCCTAGTCAAGTACTTCTTGCAGGGGTTAAGAACGAGTGGAATCAGTGAGATTAAAGAATTCTATTCGAATGATTTGGACATCTCTCCTTGTCAAATGTGTGGATCTTGCAACAAACCTGAGCGAATCGAACTCACACCCCACAACTGTATCATTTCAGACGACATGCACCCCATCTACGCAGCTTTCGCTGAAGCAAACATCGTGGTCTTCGCGACACCGATAATCTGGGGCTATATGACTGCTCAACTCAAAACGGTGTTAGATCGACTGGAAGCCCTCGCTTCTGACAGATACTTTGGACACAAAACATTCGTCGTAATAATCACTTGCTGGCATCACCACGAAACCTTAGTTGCATTCTTCAAGCGCGCGATAGAAAGCTATTTCAAGGACGTTCAATTACATACCATCATCTACTGCTCTTGGGACCAGAACAGTCGTAACGACAGACATGTTTTAACTTGTAACGAGAAGTTGCAGGAAGCATACGAACTCGGTAGAACCGTAGGAAAAAACATGCATATACGCATACGCAAAAAGCGATAAAGACTGGCATGCATGCGCAGTTCATGAAGCTGAAAAATGGGAGTTTGCGGGTGATACCTCCACTGTGGGGTGGGTTCAAATCCCAGCGATCCAACGCGTGCTCCAAGCTAGTTACTGAATTAGTCGCTAAGGCTTTCGATTAATGTTGGATTTGGTGGCCACCGAACTGTTTGATTGAGAAAGTCCATACAGTCTATATAGTTAAGAAGCATTATAGCATTGAATGTCGGCCAAATTTGAAGTGAATTAACCTTATCGCTTACTTCGCTAGGCTTGTCAAAGAAGATTCCGTACCGGTTTTGGCATGTGCTCAGAAAAGTTAAGACTTTGTCGAACTGAAAACCAACTTTGCTCTTCAGAGCGTCTTTTTCAGGGTATCCCCATTCGCCTGACAATTCCATGTATGAGCGGACAGCTGAATACGTGGCTGCAAGTGATCCTTCGTAGTATTTTGGAGAAGATTTGGCTATGCTTTCATAGAAGCCGTAGCGAGAGTCGTCCCAGAGGGAACGAATGTAGAATTCAACCATGTTTCTTGTGCCGTCAGGCATCTGATAGCGAATATAGGAGTAGCCAGTTTCTATCCGATGCAGTTCCTGAAGACCCCTTAAATACTGTAGTACATGGATAACTCCAACGGTGTCCTGCCAAATTTCATCCACAATATCGTCGAGAACTTCTTGCTTCTGAAAAGTCGAGTTCACATATTTCGTCTCGTTCATCAAACGTGCAGTTTCATACAGGAATGCTCTATCATAAGACCAAAACGGATCTTCTCTGCTCGTTGAGTTTTTATTGGCTATGATTGTTTCACGAATATTGTCAACTAGTGTGCTGGGCAGTTCACCTAGTCTGTCAATCACCGAAGCCGTGTGAGTTATGAGAAAAGCTGAGTCCACATTGTACTTGGGAGCGTACTGCATTGGTCGATCGACTGGGCCTGCCTGGTCTGGGCCAGTAAGGAACTGCACAACGGCTTCAGTGTCTATCAAATTCAGTGCACCTAGAACGTTCAAAACGTCTGCAGCTTCCATCGTGAACCAAGAGGAGTTAAAAAAACTGCCGTACATGGAGCTACTTGTGTTTAGGTTCTGGGAAGCCACTATCATTCGCACAATGAAAGTTTTGAGGGAGATATGCTCCATGAGGCTCAGTTGAATGTAATGTGATATAAAGAAAACGATGAGAACAGATACTAGGAGTAAACCAGCAACAGCCAACTTCCTCCTTCTAGACAATCTCACGCCTTACCGCCCACAGAACCACTCCATTATAACTTAACTGCAATTATAAAAATTTGCCTAGTCAGAATTCGGTGCCACTATAATGTGCACGTAAAAAAAATTGGGAGTTTTGCGGGAAAGAATTCGGGTGATATCACCACCTTTGCGGGGGTTCGAATCTCACCCTGCTCGTTCTGGACAAACCTAGGATGTTTTTCACATATGTTTTCTGAAAATCTTGCTGCCGTCGTAATCGCAGACATAGTCAAACCCTTCTTAAGTAAGCTCGCGAGCGAATACGAGATTACTGGAAAAGCATAGTCAATCCTGTCAAACATCCTGTCAAAAGCCTGTCAAATCCCAAAACCAGAAATTACACAAAATTTATATGGTTTGTCGGAGTATAATCTATTGAATAGACTATGTCTAGAAATAGATTGAGTCTAAATATGAGACCGTTGACTTTCTCGAAATACGACATTGCCCTCTTTATTGATGAGAAAGGAAAAACGAGGTGGTCTCATCTCCTTAAGGAATTTGTCGAAAATGGATCGGGACGGCATATCTCGAGGCAGAAGCTTTCTGATTATTTGAAAGAGCTTTGCGCTGAAGGACTTGTCAAAAAAACGGTTGATAAAAAAGCTTTGATGCTGAGAATGGTTTGGAGAGTCTACCCCATTTATGTGGTGCCGAAAAGCAGAAAGAAACGGATTGAAGCAATTAGAAAGAGAAAGAAAATATTCGAATTTGTCGATTCTGCGAGTCCAGAAAAAATAAAGAAGCTAGATGAAGCAATTAGACGTTTAGAAGAATGATTTGTGCGCGCGCATTTGGATTCTATTAGGCTTCAAATATTGAGGTCTGCAACATACACGTGCACACGTTTCAATTTCCCTCTTTTTTTCTATGAGTCACCAAAAGGTTATGCTGTCGGTTTGACTAGTTCTTTCATTTCTTCAGTTTTACCAGCGGCTTCTAATGCTTTAGCCACATCCTCGTCGCTTGCACCTCGTTCAATAGTAATTTTGTCTTTTGTTGGCTCTATGTGATTTACGTTGGCTCTTCTTCGTTTTATTCCTGTAACTTCTTTTGGGCCGGTTATGAGAACGAAGTTTTTGTCAATCGAGTCTACAATTATGCATTTGTGTCCAGCCTCTCTGCCGACGATTTTTACACAGATTCTTCCAGCTTCAATTACAGGCATCCTTAGATTACTCCAGTGGTTTTGAAAGAGATGCAGCAACTAATATTTATTAGTAATGTTTTTTCACTATAACTTCATAGTCTCGCTATTTTCTCTTTCGAAAGATTTGGCAGTTGTCCATCGTTGTGACGTAATCGAATCCAGCTTCAACTAACTTGCATGCTTCATCTACAGTCTTGGCAGTTTTAACGTGGAACTCATCGCTTTCGAAATTGATAAGCTGTGTGTAGATTAGTGTGTTTTGGATGTTCTTGTGACCTAGAAGCTGTTGGACATAGAGAATATCCTTGGTTTTATGATATTCCATTGTCGCTTTCCAGTGTCGCAAGGTGTGAAAGTGAATTCTCCTAATTCTTGGGTTTCCGAGCTTCTTAGCTATTCTATTCCTTTGCATTCCAAAGTTAGTTGTCATACTTGTGAGTGAAGTGTATCCAAATACCCGTTTGAATTTCATTGGTCTGGAATTTAACATTGTCAGCAACTTTTCTGATAGCTTGAAAATTCTCGGGTTGCTGTTCTTTTCGGGATTGTTTAGTGTAAGAGTGCGGAATCCTGTTGCTTTCAGTTTCTCCCAGGTCGTTCTCAAATCCTCTACTGTAACCGTGGTGAAGGGTTCCCAGTTCTCGCCATCATTGGGGTTTGAGGAAGACCGTGCCCAACCACGGTTGTCGAGACCTTCGGGTGCGCCTTCCATGAATGCAAACCTGAAGGGCCCATTCTTATAGCTGACCCATACAGCATTCGGGTCCACGTTATGTACTTCAAAACCCAGCATTTCCTCATAGAATTTTCTGACTCTCTTAAGGTTGTTGCACCAAAAAACCACACGTGTGAGCTTTGGTAAGATCAGCACACCAGACAACGTTTGTAGTACTTCTCAATTTGTCTTTTTCCATAAAAGTTTTGCTCGCACGCTCCAAGTCAAGCTATGAGTTGATTGGCTATTTTCTTTCCGAACTCTTTGCATTTAGGAAGCTCTCCTTCCACGATTGGACCCTTCATCCCTTGAACTTTTAATGATAATCCAGGAGCTATCTGTTTCAACGCTGGTATCTTTTCGTTTATTATCTTCACCATTTTCTTCACAGCTTTTTCGAAGAAGTAGTCACTCTTTTTTCCAAGGTATGTGTCAAAAACAGCAAACAATTTTCCATTCAAGTGAAATTTCCCAAGCCTGTCGATAAACTCCTTTACCCCTTTAGTTGGTCCGCCATAATGGTTCGGAGAGCCTATCAAAATCGCATCATAGACAGCTATCTTGTTAAGGTCAACATCTTTGAGTTCCTTAATGACTGTCTCTATTCCTTCAACTCTGCTCATTCCCTCTATGATTGTTTCCGCTACGAGTTTGGTGTTACCATACTTTGACTCGTAAACGACGATTACCTTCAGCACTACAATCACCTTTTACTACA
>JAOUKN010000030.1 GCA_029882515.1 Candidatus Bathyarchaeota archaeon | reverse complement strand
AGGTTAATTTACCTTTATCCGATGACTCTGTCACGCAATTGAAAACACGGAATGAAGCTGAGTCGATGTAGGCCTTAAAATCGGATGACCCATGTACAATAACTTTAACCTCAGTAGTATCTGAAGGTAGATTTGCATTAACATAAGCGTTCCACCAGTCAATTCCGTTAGGCGCAATCCATACAGGAACAAACCAGTCACCGTAGATAGTTTCATTATTCTCATTACCGTAATAATATTGAATCTCAGCTCTGGCAGGCATCGGTTTTAACAGGTACGGCACATCAATCCAGAAACTTCCTGTGCCCGTGCCTTCAAAGTTTGCGTAACAAAGAATTGTCTTAACTTCGGACCAGTCGAAGGGTTGAGTGTTAGAGAGACAATGTTCCCAATCTTCGCTATAAGCATCACCCATACCCAACGTCAGACCTATCCACTCGTTGCTTCGCAGTCCGTCAACGTATCTTCGCACTACCATTCCTGCGTAATCATGTAGTTCTACCCTTATGAAGTCGAAATTGGATTCGAGACGAATATAGAAAGCGAGAAGTGTAAACACATTGGTGTCAACCTCCATATCATCATGTAAAGTGAAAACTAGGCATCCCCAATAATCAAGCCCTTCTGTTCTGTGCTCGATGGAATACGATCCTTCAACTTTCTGGTCTGAGCACAAGTAAACGTTACCCGTTCCAGTCCCACTACTCCACACACCTTCTGGAGGCGACAAAGATTCGCTCCAAGCACCGGGACTAGATGAATAACTTTGAAGAGACTCTGGAAGGAACCAGTAGCCGAACATAACTGTCCTTCCTTTTATAGCATCAATACAACTCTCTTTTACATTTCGCCACATCTGGTAGTTTTCACCTCCGTTAGTGTACCATGAGTATGAGCCGTCAACACATTCGGCGTCGTTTCCAAAGTCACCCGCAGCCAAACCTATATCATCTACACGTACCTTGCCATCTCCGTTTATGTCACAATCTTTGACGTCATCCCAGTCTGGGTCGCCATATTCAGAGCCGAAGGCCAACGAGACAGCCATCACATCATCGACGCGCGTCTTGCCGTCGCCGTTCACGTCGCCGAGACATTCTCGCCATCCACCGTTGTTAGTCTCCCAAGGCGGACACGCGTAAACCCCATGAGGGGGGGAACCGCTTCCATAAGGATCCGGATATTCCTCATATTTGCGGCCTTCAAAGCTCCAACTTGCTTCTTCACCAAGTGGATCCTTAAACTCTGAACTCAGTAGTATTTCTGGTGAGGCTTTAACACATGGCAAGAACGTAGACATTAGAATCAGCGATATCATAATAAGTGCCGAGCAAAATATTCGTAACTTCAATTTCCTCTCCCTGTAGCCACTTATGTTGAGAGTTAATTTATAAGGCTAACGATGCATACACGCACGCTAGGCATTAAGCGTTGTTAGGTTAACAAAATGGAATCATGATGGCAAACTCTTCAGCTTTTATCCTGACTTCAAGACATGCTTTTGCGCCGCATGTTGGCTGCACGCGCTTTTCAGTGAAACCAGTCTGACAATTTCATGTCTCTTTCGGGATTGAAGTCGATGTCCATCGGTTCAAAAGTTTGATCTAGAGCTGTTCTTAGGTTTCTTACGTAGTCTTCAACATTTATTTCCGCCACGTTTTTCAAGTGGCTGCTGGGTTTCACGGTGAATCTTTTTCCCTTGTAGTTGAAACGGTTGACTTTGATGAAGGAAACGGTGTCTCGTCTATTCACTTCAACGCCGGAATCTATGAGTTGGATGGCACATTGATACGGTTGATGTAAAGCCTCTTCCATTCGGAGTTTTTCTTGCGGATCAAAATACAGTTCCACCGAATACTCCAAATCCTCACGAGGAATCTTCCTCTGCCTTAACTCCGCCACTGCCTTTTGAACAACCTTCATAATCCTCTTTTTTGCCTCTTTGTATTCCACCATGTTGTTGACATGTCTTAACTCTTTTATACAGTCGTTGAACACATTTTGGAAAAACCTTGGAGAGTTTGATTTGACTACCGTAAGTCCTTTAATATCAGGCGTACCATCTTCGAGGATACCAAAATACGCCTTTTTGGCAGTGGGCAACACACATAGCCGATAACGTTTCTCAACAGCCAAATCTAACCTGAGTTTCTTTTTGACAGTTTTGGTTATCCACTTCACTCCTTCTTCAGAAGGGCTGTCAAAAAAGAGAGAGTCCGTGTCGCCATAGATAGGATGCATACCATGCTCTTCAGCCATGTTCCATGTAGTTTGGAGAATGTAGCGGCCGTAGCCAGTTATTGATTCAGCCAATGAAGTGGATGCAAGTCCATGGATTCTAACTGTAACGCCGTAACTTGAAACCGTCAACAGTTTCAGTAGTTCTGATGATGCCTCTGCCAAGTGTCTGTCCTCTTCTAAAAGAGCAGGGTCTCTCGAAAGGGGTTTAAACCAGTGGATTCGTAAGTCCTTCAGGGCTCCAATTAAAATGGAATAAAATCCTCGTCTTTTCGTGCAGACGTGATGGTTCACTTCTGAAACGGTGTTCTTTCGGCATTCTTCGTGTTCGCAGTCAACTGTTTCATAGGATAGGTTATAGCTGTCGATGACGCTTGGATAGAGGCTTTCGAAGTCTGTCACAACTGTGTTGAAGTACACTCCACTCCTTGGTGCAATTGTCAAGGCACCCTCAACCGACTTCTTCAATGTTCTACCTTTTCGCAATTCCTTCGATGTTGGAATCAATGTGTTATTGTTTCGAAAGTAGGTATAAATTATGGATTTTATCCAATCACTCACCCGTCGACTTGAATAGGCCTCCGGAATGGGTATGTTTGCTATTCTGGATAACATGAAACCGATGTGCAGTCTTTGGGGATCAAGTTTCTCCCTTATGCCCATTTTTTCCGGTCCAATCTGTGGTATTGGTTGATGGCACAAATTGAACCAATGTTCGAGCATTTCATATTTTAAAGGGTCAGTTTTCTTCACTCCAGCAAAAACTAATTCAAAATTCTTTCTAGTCGTCTCAGGAACGCTTAAAACAGGTGTAATATTACTTCCTTCCAAGGCATATGGCGAACCAAAAACCAACCCACGGTCATAAACGTATCCGCGAGAAAACGGTATCTCATTTTCCCACACATTTTCAAATAATTTACTGAAACGCTCAATATTTTCTGGGTCTTTCATAATCACCTTAGCCAAAGTCTTCGTTTTGTTACTGAACAAATCGTGCTTATGGATTTGCGAGACTTTTCCAACGATTCTCTTGACTGTGTATTTGTCTTTTTCATTGATAGGGTAAGGCACTAAGAAGTAAGGCTCATATTCGTCGTCTCTTACCTCTGTCGTTCTCTCTCCAGAAGCATCACAAAACCTCAGAACTATCGCACCTCCAACATTCTCGGAGTCTATTAGGTACCAAGGATCCACTGAATATCTCCTGTCTATCCTCCGCCAGCTTCAGAATAAATGAGTGACTTCCACAAAATAACAATTTTCCGGAAAAAGACGCATCTATCATAGCTCATTGTGAGAAGTTTTGCTTCTTTGTCTCGACTATTTCTTTTGGAAGAGGGTTGTCTGGAATGAGTGTAGGAGGATCCTCCAGGCCCCTTATTAAAATAAGGGAGGTTGTAGTTTTGGCATCCAGAAGTAACAAAAGCACTGCCATCACGTCTCATTTTTCTCAGTTGCCCAGTTGGGGAGTCAAAATCAAATTCAACAAAGCGTCCATTCTCATCAAACTTCATGTCATCACAATCCACAAGATTTTTGGTTAAGAGATAATGGCGAGTTGAAGCCTTCTATAATGATTGAGACGATGAATTGAACACCTACAAGGAATGACGGAGATACGAAAGATATCGTTGCTGTGGTCCAAACCTAACGATTAAAATTCAATAAAAAGGAGGGGGATTGCGTTTCTTGTCAGACATAAGCCCTAAATCTTGCGTTTACTCAAGACTTTTCTGAAGGCCCCACATTTGGAGCAGTCGAAAAGCCCGATGGTTAGTTCAGTTTTAGTCCCTGTTCTGTCTGCTCTACCCGCCATCTTCCAACTTTTTCTTGGATTAGCCACTTCGCCTCCACATTTTGGACATCTAGCCATTCATTTTTCCTCCTTAATCAACCATCATGGTGTGGATGTTAATGAATAAAAAATTTTCCATCACGAAGAATTAATGAATACTCAAGCATTGATAAAGAAGCACAAAACGAGCCTCTTTTTCGTTTTTTGATAGATTCAATGATTCTGTTTGCTTCGTGGCTTGCATACGAAGAGTTTGAAGTGGGGGGATTTTTGTGATAAACAGTAGAGAGATAGTCTTGAAGAGTGGCAGGTTGAGAAACGGAACATTGTTCAAAGTGTACACGCGTTTACATGTTCTGTCATCACTCTGGTTGAGTAGCTCTTCAGTTTTCAACAAGTCTTTTTTCGCTGTGACTTTTTAGGAATCGGATAAGGCTTTTGGGTTATCCAAAATGCTTTTACACTTGCCTTTGTTGTATTTTTTAGGTCGTCAAGAGGCAAACGAACTTTGACTGATCGTTCAGGTAACGCTTTCGGAATGTTAGTTAAACCTATTCGGCGTTTGATTGAACAAAAAGGATTCCAGATACCTACTGAGCCCCAGGAAAAAGCTATGCCTAAAATCCTTGAAGGAAAAAACGTGCTTCTAATCTCGCCCACTGCCACCGGAAAAACAGAAGCTGCAGTTCTCCCTGTTTTGAATGTACTTATTCAGATGCCTAAAAGGCCTCTGGGAATCAAAGTTCTTTACATAACACCCCTCCGAGCGTTAAACAGAGATGTCCTTGAGCGCCTTGAATGGTGGTGTAACAATCTAGACATAAAGCTGGCTGTTAGACACGGTGATACCAGTGTAAGAGAGCGTTCCAGACAATCTCGAAGCCCACCAGACATGCTAATAACAACACCAGAAACTCTTCAAGCAATGATTCCTGGTAGAATATTGCGTCAGCATCTTCAACAAATCAGATGGGTAATAGTAGATGAAGTTCATGAAATGGCTGATAGCAAAAGAGGCAGTCAACTCTCGTTAGCTCTTGAAAGACTGCGATGGATAACTGGCAGAGAATTTCAACTAATCGGATTATCGGCCACAATAGGTAGTCCTGAGAAAGTTGCTCAATTCTTAGTGGGCAATGAACGCCCGGTTGAAATTGTGAAAGTACCTGTTGCACGGCTTATGAAGTTGAAAGTTCTCTTTCCAAAACCAACCTCAGAAGATCATGAACTTGCTTCTTCCCTTTTCACTCATCCTGAGGTTGCCACCAGACTTCGCATCATACGTCAATTAATTGAGAAGCAAAAGTCAGTTCTTCTCTTTACCAACACACGTGCTGTCTCAGAGGTCTTGGCTAGTCGATTCAAAGTTTGGGATAGTGACTTTCCTGTGTCTATCCATCACGGTTCTTTGGCTAAACCGTCGAGAATTGCTGCGGAGCGGGGATTAAAGAATGGTAAAATCAAGGGGCTTGTTGCTACATCTTCATTAGAGCTAGGGATAGATGTAGGGCGAATAGACATGGTCATACAATACATGAGTCCCAGACAGGTAACACGTCTGATTCAACGTGTTGGAAGAAGTGGACACAGAATTGGACGCATCGCCAAAGGACTAATAATCACCATGGATTCAGACGATACCTTGGAAGCCATGGTTATCGCCCGTATGGCAGAAGAAGAGAAATTAGAGCCGGTTGATGTACCTCAAAAGCCATATGATGTTCTGGCGCATCAAATTATCGGTTTGTTAATGAAGAAAAAGCGGTGGTATTTCTACGAAATCTACGATCTTTTCAGAAAGGCATACCCGTATCATAACCTCTCTTTACACGACATAGAAAAAGTCTTAACTTATATGCATTCCCGCTTCCCAAGATTTGCGTGGGTCTCCTTTGAGGACATGCTTGCAATAAAACCTAGAAGAACCAAAGCAATGTATGAATATTACTTTGAAAACCTCTCTATGATTCCAGAGGTAAAACAATATCTTGTTGTTGATGAAGCATCAGATAGCGCGGTTGGAATCCTTGATGAAGCTTTCGTTGCCGAATTCGGGAAACCAGGAACCAAATTTATTATTCGAGGAAGCCCATGGAAAATTATCAACGTTTATGGTGATCACATATATGTTAGACCTGTAGATGATCCGACCGGAGCGATTCCGAGCTGGATTGGAGAGGAGATTGCAGTACCCTTTGAAGTGGCTCAAGAGGTTGGATGGGTTAGAGGTTTTATTGAAGAGCAGGTCAAAAATGGAGTAGTTGTTGAAGAAATTGTTGCAAAACTTGGTGAGAGGTATCCCGCAGATACGCCGACGATTTCGCGTGCAATTCATGAAACAGTTGATCAAGTTAAGAAAGACTATCTCATCCCAACTCACAAACGTATTCTTATTGAGGATTGGGAAGATTTTGTTATCATTCATGCCAATTTTGGTTCGCTCACCAATCGTGCTATCGGTCAGCTAATTGGGCACATCGTATCTGAGCAAATAGGTTATACTGTTGCTGTTCAACATGATCCCTACCGTATTTTTATTCAAACCATGGGCACCACAGACGCCAACAGAATTCTTGATTTGTTTAATGAACTGAAGGAAATGTCCGATTCAACTATTCAGGATTTGCTTACAAAAACAACTGTGAGGACAGGACTTTTCAAACGGCGAATGGTTCACGTAGCCCGGAGATTTGGAGCCTTGAAAAAATGGGTTGATTTCAGCAGAGTAAGTCTCCAAAAGTTGGTGAAGAGTCTTGAAGGCACCGCAATCTACGATGAAGCACTTAAAGAAGTCTTCACAAAAGATTTAGATCTTCAACATATGGTTCGAGTTCTTGACGAAGTTCGAAAGAACGAAGTTGAGGTAACGAAACTTGATACTAGCGGAGTTGCAACTCCGGTTGCTCGCGTTGGTATAGAAAGGGTAAGTATGAAGACAGACCTGATTCCCCCAGAAAGAATGAGGCTTATACTTGTAGAAACGACAAGAGCGCGCCTACTTAACGAGACTCGCACTTTTATCTGCGCAAATTGTTGGGATTATGTTGAAATGATTCGCATAAAAGATTTACCAGACAAGCCAACATGTCCACAATGTGGATCCACGACTCTTGGAGTACTGAGAAAAGAAGAGGATGAAGTTTACTCGCTTTTAGAGAAGAAAGGCGAAAAACTGACCAAAACCGAGGAAAAAACAACAAGGGTAACTCAGGAGACCGGGCGATTGATGTCTTCTTATGGAAAACCTGCAGCAACGGCGCTTTCCGCAAGGAGACTGAGAATCTCTGATGTTAAACGAATTCTTAATCGAGAAAAGGAACTTTCGGATCGTTTTTTTGAGTTGATAATTGAAGCTGAACGTCAGGCCTTGAAAAGAAGATTCTAATATCGATTTTTCTTACCTTAAAATATTTAGAGATAATTATTTGAAATTCCGAAACTATAAAAGAAGATTTCAACAACAAAAATCTCGCAACTTAGTTGGTGAAACACAACTTGGAGCTGAGCCGCCAAAAACTACGAGAACAAACTCTTAGCAGATTCAAATATGTACGAACATGCGTCTTAGCAAGAGAACTCTGTCTTCTAGTGCGTACAAACCGAGCAACCTTCAACCTTAAAGATGCCCAAAGTTGTTGCACGTACATCTCCCAACTCTGCAGAGAAGCCGGATGTACAGAACAAAGCAATCTATGCGAAAGAGGCGCAAAGGAGCTTCTGAGCAGCGAAAAGAAATACTTACAACTCTGTCAAGAAAGTTGCAGAAAATGCGGACAATTCAGACAGCCCCAACCCAAAAAAACCTCATATGTTGCCTGACAAATTACCTGAGTAGAAGTGAGCACGAAAAATATAATAGGAAACATCAAGTAGTATCAGAAACGCGCAAGGGGATAACTAAAATTGTTTGTTGCACCGTATGTCTCCACGCCACTTCCAGTAGTACGCCGAATGCTTACTCTCGCTGAACTTAAAAAAGGCGAAACATTCTATGACCTAGGTTCAGGAGACGGTAGGACTCTTATAATGGCAGTTCAAGAATTTGGAGCCCAAGCCATAGGAATCGAATTAAGAGAAGATCTTGCCAAACGGGCGTCTACCACAATTCTTGAAATGGGTCTCGATTCTCAAATCAAAATTGTCCAAGACGACTTTTTCAAGGTAGACTTGAGCTCTGCGGATGTCCTTTTTCTCTATCTTACTACAAGCGCAAACGATAAAGTCAAGCCAAAACTAGAGCAAGAACTGAGACTAGGAGCGCGGGTCGTGTCACATGACTATGAAATCTTGGGGTGGACCCCCTTCAAGGTGGATAATTTCTGTGAGAACCCAAGACTTGGTTACCCTTCGCATACAATATACCTTTATGAGAGATCGATGGGCTGCTTATGGTGATATGATTCAGTTTCTTTTACACTGAGATGTAGGAACAGAACTTGTGTCCTGGTTTCGTTTACACTTAAACTTATATATTCCGCTTCTTAAGCCTATCTAGGACATAAATGCCTCAAATAAGATGCCCAAATTGTGGAACTTCGATTAACTTGGAAACCCGAAGAGCAACTGATTTGTCTTTAATTCTGAACAGTTTACGAAGCGGTCCGAAAACCTTCACTCAACTCTTGCAAAAGACTCGTTTGCCACGCAAGACTCTTAGCTTGAGACTTAAAGACCTTATCAGTTCTGAGGCCATTGTAAACGATGGGAGGTATCGTCTTAATGGGGCGTTACCGTCCGAATTGTGGAGAGAAATGAATTTGAAAAGATCCTTTCAGTTTTCCAGAAAAAACATAATGTTGACATTGCTGTTCTTTTGCATGGGAATCTTGCTTGCTCAAGCCTACGGTCAACACATGCTTGCACCGCCACAGAAGCTAACTATAACTGGAACTTTTGAAGTCAACCTTGTGATCTCTGATGTAGCAGATCTTTGTGCTTGGCAGGCAAGAGTAGTCTTTGATCCTAGTGTTCTAGTTGTGATCGATGTAGTTGAGGGCCCATTCCTTCAGGGTAAAGAAAACTCATTTGCCACCATCTTTATAGTTAATACCCACATTGTCGACGACCTCTTTATTAAAAACGACCCAGATGATCCGTTCACAATTATTAACGACGAAGGAAACAGTGCAGACAATGTCTTCATTGCATGTTCTCTGATTGGGAACTCCAATGGAATCAGTGGAAGCGGTACATTGGCTACAGTAACATTTGGTGTCGTTGGACAAGGAAGTCTTGGCCTTCAGCTGGAGGATGTCTTAGTATTAGACTCAACCATATCAGAAATTCCAGAAGATACATTGGCACTTGAGCAAAGCTGATACTACAATTTCTCCCTTCTTTTTTTTAAGAATTAACACTTTGCTTCTGACTTGGACAAGAAATCCTTGGAAACTGGAACCAATATAACGTATGCCCTAGAGTGATATCTTTTTAATCAATCAAGTTTGGGAATCAATGTGAGTAAGTGTGCTACTCATCGTTTTTGCGATTCTTGTCTGACCGAAGACCATTGGACAAATTGAAATCAGATTCGGTGTCGATCACCTTTTGGGTATTGTTGACGCAACTCAGTATGTACAACTAACGAGTGATTTGCAGACATATACATTATTATATGAGTCAAGGTTGCTAACCAAAAAGGGAGAGTTTGGCGCGCCCATTTCTTCTCTTTCTTTTTCCATAAACTTTGCCTTTTCTAAGGATATTTGTAGGGTTTACTTCGCTCGGCAAGTATGCATCTGACTTTTGGAAGTTCAACTGAAAGGAGCTCAGCGAATCGGTTTAGCTCTGATGTGGGAGCATGATATGGAACTGCTGCTCGAGGCTGAACCATTTTTATGATTTCTATTCCTGTTCTAGGTGATGTGCTTGGGGCAGGTGCACCTACTGTGACGAACACTATGTCGGGCGGGTTGCGTTGGCCTATTTGGCCCATTTGTGGGTGGGGTTGGCTATCTGCTGTGTGGTAGATTTTGACACCGTCTTCAGTTGTGATCAAATAGGTTACAGGAGTAGCCGCTGGATGTTTACAGGGTTCGGCTCGAATGAGTATGCCATCAATTCGATGTTCCGAGCCCAAAGGGGCTTCGAATAGTTTGCTCGATGGCACTGTGTCTCTGAGTTTTCTTATGGATGTAGAATCTGCGATTACTGGGCAGTTGGTTCGTTTATGAATGTCTTGTATGACGTATGGGGCACAGTGGTCGCCGTGTTCATGAGTGACAAGAATTGCATCGACTGTCCTGAAGGTTTTGGGGTCTATTTCTGCTGGATCTATGAGCAGAGTTTTGGTTGGTGTCTTTAATGCAACACCCGAATAAGGATTGAACCAGACAAAGGCGATTTCACCTTTTCTAGGAGTCAGATTTTCAATTGACATTCCTATTCTCTCACTGGACAGTTATATGAATTAGATTTAAAGAAGTTTCCATCCACACGCAACGCGAGTTTAGAAACTTCATACTTGAATGTAATTGAGGGAACAGAGAATTGGACCTGAAAAGTTTTCATTGATGTTGGTTACTATCGCCAACATTTACATTAAGGCACAAGAAGGAAATTTATTTTGGTGACGCGCGTACCCATTGTCGAAAAATGGAGACCAGTTCCAAGTCACAGGATAGATTGCTCTCTTTGATTCTAAACGGCAAAGCCAAATATTACCATCAAAATATTATCAACAACCCCAACGTAGGAGAATTGATGTTTGGTTAAGAAAGAGGCTGAAAATGGAACGCTTCAAAGTTTAAAAGGAATCATGAAAAAAGTTGCGAATTTTTTATACAAACGGCATATTTGGCCAGGTTTGCTTGCTGGGTTTCTATGGACTTTTCCCGTCCCTTTTGTATTAACAGCGTTTATAGAAACCTTTCAGAACTTCTCCGAAGAGGCAGTGTGGATACTTTTCTTCCCGCTTAAAATATCATTCGTTTTGACAGAGTGGATGATGAAATTGGAGATTGTTGATCCGGTTTCATGGACTATTATACTTTGGATTACGTCTATACTTGTTGGCATGTTTTCTGGTGTGGTCTTCACTTATAGCATTCATCTGGTCCGTGTTCGGATGGGAACACGGCACAGAGGTGAATAGCCTGAAATGCTATATCAACTATTTAGTTTCATAAACAACCATCATACGGGCCGATGTGTACCGTGACATCAAAACACCTGCGCTGTTTGAGTGGAAAAGCTTAGAGGGTAAGCAGGATTTCCTAGCCGGTATCTGGTTTTGACTGCAAACTTGGCTTTAGACGGCATCCTCCGGACAAATAACATACTATATGCACTACCCTTAAAAGAAACTTGGAAAAACACATCTAACCACTTACAAGAGGCGGACTAATATGGTGGACATGTGGTTACCCTACGGCAAAACTGAAGTCTGCGCAAGAATTCCAACACGAAACTTCTTGGGCACTATACAACCAAACGAGAAATCACCGGCACCAGATCCTCGTGCAGAAATCGAAAGAGCCCTAAACAATCCAATTGCAGCAGAACCTCTCAAACAAATAGTCCGGCCAAACAACACAGTTACCATCGTTGTCGATGACAGCACAAGGGCAACCCCAACCAACCTAATGTTGCCACCGCTCATTAACAAACTCAATGAAGCAGGCGTAAAAGACGAAAATATAACCATAATCTTCGCTTGCGGCAGCCACCGCCCAGTAACACCAGCAGAAATGAAAAAACTCATAGGCGAAGAGATTCGGAATCGAATAAGGGAAATCAATCATGATTCCAAGAGTGCAGACCTGGTTTTTCTGGGCAAAACAAAGACCTTTGGAACTAAGGTTTATGTAAACGGTACATTTACTGAAGCCGATGTGAAAATCCTCACAGGAGATATCGGGTTACACTATTACGCTGGATATGGTGGAGGAAGAAAAAGCGTCTTACCAGGCATCTCTGGAGCAGAAACTATACAACATAATCACGCAAACCTTTTGCATCCAAAAGCCCGTACAGGAATATTAGAAGAAAATCCTGTTCATCAGGATATGGTGGAAGCAGCAAAACTAGCGAAAGTTGACTTCATTCTAAACATTGTTACAAATAGCAAACAGGAAATAGTTCAAGCGTTTGCAGGAGACATGGAACAAGCATTCCACGAAGGTATAAGAACCGTAGATGAAATGTATAAAGTGCCTATCGAACAAAGAGCTGACATTGCAGTTGTAAGTTCAGGAGGACATCCACTGGACATAAACCTCTACCAAGCCTATAAAGGAGTTGACAATGCCCTCAACGCAGTAAAACGAAACGGAGTCATCGTTTTAGTTGCAGAATGCCCAGAAGGTCACGGAAACGAAGTCTTTTATGATTGGATGGTGAAGTTCAAAACCTTGAAAGAGATGGAGAAGGCGATAAAGAAACGTTTTGTGTTGGGAGGGCATAAATCCTATTATCTTTTGAAGGCATTACAAAGGGCAAAGATAATTCTCGTTTCTGTGATGCCTGATTATCAAGCTATTAACATTTTCAACTTAAAGACTGCACCAGCAGTGAACGATGCTTTGCGAGACGCCTTTGACTTAGCGGGTAAAAATGCAAAAATCTGGGCTATGCCTTATGGGAATCACACGCTGCCAGTTATGAAAACAATGTAAGAAGTAACCACATGAACCAAAGCTTTTACCAGAAATGTCATAGCCAAAAAACCTGCCTAGGTTACTCGCGGTAAGGCGGCGCCCGCCTATGAAAGTTTCGCTCTGAAGAGTAGTCAGATTAGTTTTTTCTGTTTTTCACTTGAGACAAGATTAGAAAGTTTCAGACCTATCAGTCTCACCTTTCTGTCAGGTTGAAGATACACCTGCATTAAGTTGCCTACTGTTTTTTGAATATCAACAAGTCGGTCAGTCATGAAGGGTAAAGTCTTACTGTGGCTATGGGTCTCAAAGTTTTCGTATCGAATTTTTATAGTGATTGTCTTAAAGTTGAAATTCGATTCTGTAAGCTGCTTGTGCACGTCTTCTGCGAGAGCGTTCAAGGTCTTCAACAAAAGTTTAGTGTCTGATGTGTCCTCGTCAAAAGTTGTGTCTCTGCTCATCGATTTGATTTCCCATTGTTCCTGAATCTCACTTCTGTCAATTCCTTTCGCTGAAAGATGCATTTGTCTGCCCATAACTCCAAATTTATCTATGAGTGTAGATGCATCAAAGTTGGCTAAGTCTCCTATCGTTTTGATTCCCAGAGCGTTGAGTTTCCGCTTGGTCTTTTTCCCTACCCATAGCAACTTTTCAACTGGCAGAGGTGAAAGAAAGCTTTTCACGTCGTTTTCCTCAACCACGGTCAGGCCATCTGGTTTGTTAAAGTCACTAGCTATTTTTGCCACAAGCTTGTTGGATCCTATGCCAATGGAACAAGTCAACTTTTCTTTCGCATAGATTTTCCGTTTGATCTCTTGTGCCAATCGCTTAGCTTCTTCTAAGTCGTGGACCTTTGAAGTCACATCTAAGAAAGCTTCGTCCAAGCCCCACTGCTCAAACTTGCCCGCAAACCGACGCAGAATAGTCATGATTCTGGAAGAAACCTTTTCGTAGAGGTCATAGTTGACGGGCAGATAAACCGCGTGAGGGCATCGTCTCCACGCTCTGGTGATAGGCATGGCAGATCGTATACCGTATTTTCTGGCTTCGTAGTTGCATGTGCTGACAACACCTCGTCCTTTTCCCGCCCTTGGGTCTGCGCCCACAACGACTGGGTTATCTGTATATTCGGGGTGTTCTCGTTCCTCAACAGCCGTAAAGAAGTGGTCCATGTCAACATGAAATATCACTCTATTTCTGGTTTTCGCCATCTGGCTTTTCCAACGTCCAAGCGTGCTTTACATAGACTTGTGGATAAATTTCACTTAAATCTTAACGTTATATGAACTTGGACCCCTGTAACAATGTAATCGTAGGAACTTATTATAGTAAATATTTAATTTACACGCTACTATCTTAGCGGTGGGAAGATCGGTGCAAACCACTTTCAAAATTAGACGGTTTAAACCAGCGGATTTGGAACAAGTGATGCACACAAATCGAACTTGTTTGCCAGAAAACTATTCTAGTTTCTTCTTTACGAATTTATACGAGAGGTTTCCAGCCACCTTTATAGTTGGGGAAGAGAACGGCAAAGTTGTAGGTTATGCGATGTGTCGCATTGAAAGAGGGATACCTAGTTTCAAAATAATAGGGCTTACGAAAAAGGGTCATCTCATTTCTATTGCAGTTCTTCCGGAATATCAACGGCGAGGCATCGGATACGCAATAATGCGGGAAGTAATGCAAGCCACGCTCTTGTATGAGGCGACAGAATGTTTTTTAGAAGTTCGAGTGGGCAATACTGCAGCTGTAAATCTTTACAAAAAATTGGGCTTTAGAATCGCACGAACAAAAAGACGTTATTACGTAGATGGAGAAGACGCCCATTTAATGTCACGAAAACTACCTTTCACATCTAAGGAAACTCCTCGCTAATACAGAAGCACAGATTTTTTAAGAGCTAAATGTATTACAAGGTTCTTGGTGAAAGACTTGGCAATGTGGGTTTGCTTTAAGTGCAATTATAAATGGTCCTACGAAGGAGATAACGAACCGCGGTATTGCCCATCATGTGGTAGTGCAAACATATACGTTCCGAAAGTCAAGAAATAGCCAAGCAGTTACAAGTGCCGATGAGGACTACAAGCTAGATAATACGCTAAACCTTCTTCTGAAAGACAATGATTAAACACATGGATGCTTAAAATTATCTGGTGTGATTAGTGGGGCAGTGCACGATTTGCAATGATAACTCGCCTTTGATTTCTAGTCGCTTAGGAGTTTGCCTCCGATGTATTCGAGAGAAACCGGAAGAGGCGTTAGCTATAACGGATAAAGTTCATGCGGAAAGCCGAGATAAATTTGGTTTGTCTCCAAAGCCTCCGAGAGACCCGGATGGAATTTTATGTGGTACATGTGCCAATGAGTGCAGAATTGGCATTGACAGCAAAGGTTTTTGTGGTTTGGTCTTCAATACTGGTGGACGATTGGTTCGAATGGGGGGAACCCCTCAGAAAGGGATTCTTCAATGGTATCACGATCCGTTACCCACCAACTGTGTCGCATGGTGGTTCTGTCCGGGCTGCACTGGCGCAGGCTACCCAAAGTACGCATATAAACAAGGCGCAGAAACAGACCACGCCAACCTTGCAGTGTTTTATGGAAGCTGCAGCCTCGACTGCTTGTTTTGTCAGAACTGGCACTACAGAGACCTAGCCACAAAACTCAATCCTGTGATAAGCGCTGAAAGCTTGGCTGCTAAGGCTGATGCTCGCGTTTCATGCATATGCTTCTTTGGCGGCGACCCATCAGTACAGATGCCCCACGCCCTAAAAACAAGCCAAATAGCATTAGAGAAAGCTGAGGAAGAACATCGCATTTTAAGAATTTGCTGGGAAACAAATGGGTATTGGAAAAAGCAGTCCGCATTAAGGGCCACAGAATTATCCCTTGATAGTGGTGGAAACATAAAGTTTGACTTGAAAACTTGGGATACAAACTTGAACAGAGCGCTTTGCGGAGTTTCAAGTAAACCAACCCTTAAAAATTTCAAAATGATTGGCGATGGATTTTTCAAACGAAGATCTGAATTGCCTATTCTAACTGCTAGCACCCTTCTGATACCAGGATACGTAGACAAGAAAGAAATAAGTAATGTAGCAAGGTTCATAGCAAAAATAGACGCAAAAATCCCCTATATTCTGTTAGCCTTCTATCCACAATACGTACTGACAGATCTGCCAACAACAAGCCGAGAGCAAACTGTCCAATGCAGAAATGAAGCAGAAAGATACCTTGATAACGTTAGAATAGGCAACGTTAGTTTACTCAGAGACTAGTTTCGGTGTATATATATAGACTTTAACTCCATTTGCGAGTTTTATGACTTTTTATGGTTTAGGCATTCACAAATAGATTTTGCTTCTTCTACGATGCCATAAATGACGTCCTTCACACTCACTATTTCTTGGATCCGGCCTACTACCATCCCAATGGAAACAACGCCAGCCTCAGTATCTCCTTCAATCCATGCCTTTCTACCAAGCTCGCCGCGTATTATGGTTAGCAATTCTTCCAGAGAAGCGCCTCGTTTATCCATTTCAAGTGCTTTCTCAGCTGGTTTATTCTTTATCACTCTCATGGGTAAGCCGATGGATCGATTGATAAGCACAGTTTCAGTCTCCTGAGCCTTCACTAGCCACTCTTTGACTTTGCGGTGAGCAACGCACTCATGGGTGGCCACAAAACGTGTGCCCATCACGACTCCATCCGCGCCTAAGGCTAAGGCTGCCACGAAGCTCCGAGCGTCGTAGAATCCTCCTCCTGCAACAACAGGTATCTTCAGGGTGTCAACAGTTAGAGGAACGAGGATTAGCGAGGTGACGTCATCCATGCCTGGGTGACCTGCGCACTCAAAACCAACTATGGCTACCGCGTCTACTCCTACGGTCTCTGCTTTTCGGGCAAACCTAACCGCCGGTACCTTATGGATTATCTTAATACCTGCCTCTTTCAGTCTGAGCATGTAAGGCTCTGGACTTGCTCCCGAAGACTCAATTATTTCGACACCTTCATCAATGAAAATATTGATGTCCTCATCCACGCTTCTTGGTCTCATCATCGGAAATAGATTCAAGTTAACTCCAAAAGGTTTGTCAGTTAAGTTTTGCGTCTTCCGAATCTCCTGCCGAAGTTCCTCTTTGGTCGCAAAGGTTGTGGAAGCTAATATTCCTAGTCCGCCAGCGTTTGAGACAGCTGCAACCAATTCAGCCCTGGAAAGCAGGTGCATCCCGCCCGCAATTATGGGATATTTTATGTTAAACAACTTGGTTATTCTTGTTTCGAACAACTTAGAACACCTTCTTAGCAACATCGCGTTCTTACTGTAATCTATCTTCCCTTGAAGTGTGGGGTTCTTTTTTCCAGAAATGCAATAATTCCTTCTTTGGCGTCTTCCGTAGTTCCTGCTAACGTTTGACCAAGCGCTTCGCATTCCATAACGGAACTCAGATCCATATTCAGTCCTCGGTTCATTATCTTTTTGGCTATTCCAAAAGCAACGGTAGGACCCTCTGCCAGCCGTTTCGATAGCGCATTCACTTCGTTATCCAACTCGTTCGGTGGCACTGTTTTGTTTACTAGGCCTATTCTTTGAGCCTCTTTAGCGTCTACCTTTCTACCAGTGAAGATGAGTTCCTTCGCCCTAGCTGGTCCTACGAGTCGTGGTAAGTGAAATAGCGATCCTCCATCCGGTATGAGCCCTATTCGAGTGAAAATCATGCTAAACTGGGCATTTTCCGAAGCTATCGTCAGATCGGTGCTTAAGGCCAAACTGCATCCGATGCCCACGGCAGCTCCGTTCACCTTGGCTATCACGGGTTTTTCTAGGTTTGTCAAAGCGAGAATTATCTTGTGGGCTCCAACTAACCAATATCTTGTTTCTATTGGTGCCCCTACATTTGCCATATCACTAACGTCTGCACCACTACAGAATGCACGGCCAGCTCCCGTAATGACTAGCACTCTTACGTCAGTATCTTGACTTATCTCAACCATTGCGTGTTCCAGTTCCTCAATCATTTCTTTGTTTATCGCGTTTAGTTTTTCAGGCCGGTTTAGTGTTAGTGTGGCAATGTTTTCCTTTCCTTCTAAGACTATATGTTTGTATTCCATATGATTCTTCCACCAATCTTCGTATCTAACAGTTAATGTACTCGATAGCCTTTTTTTGTTTTAGGTACACAAAGACTAGTCGCGTGAAGGGAAGATGCGAAATCAGTGACTATATACATATTTGCACGCGCGGCGCGAATCAGACCCTAGAAAGTCCAGTTCCATGAAGTTAATGTAAGATGTAACGCAAGACTCAGAATTCAACATTTAGTTCTCTATTTTTGATGACGACGAACAATACACAACTTTCACATATAATATTTTTAATAACATTCTCAACTACTTTAGTACTATTCTTCTGCGCGCGCGCAAAACGCAAAATTCGCACGAATCTCTGCAAAATGCAATTACTCTCCTGTGGAGTCTGTGTCATCTTCGGGATTCGAATCTATAGTTCTTACAATATGGTCGAAAACTAAACCTTAAAACTTGATGAGAGCTTTCGTTATTGCAAGGTTTAAACAATTATGAGCAAACTCGGCGGCTATCTACGTTTAATGCGTCCC
>JAOUKN010000029.1 GCA_029882515.1 Candidatus Bathyarchaeota archaeon | reverse complement strand
CAAAGCATTTGGAGTCGATGCAAGGCATTGCGTATGATGAAGAGAGCAAAGACTCACTGTTCCATATACACGTGCTCACGCGTCCTCGGCAAAGTTAAATGTTCAAGAGAAGCATATAGATTGGGGGTGTTAATGGGTTTTAGAACGTATTTGGCCAGTAGGATATCGATAGCTCTTTTGATTCTCTTTGTGGTCTTGACGCTTAACTTCTTGATTTTCCGTGTCTTCAGCACTGGCAATCCGATTTACATGGTGTTAGATCCAAATTGGGATCCCGTTACGAGACAGAGAATAATGGACCTGTGGGGATTAAATGAGCCTCTTTTCCCAAATCAATTCGTCTTGTACCTGAAAAATCTGCTCACCTGGAACTATGGGCGGCAATTTGACCAATCAAGAAGTCTTATAGCACCGGAGATGGCTTGGCGCCTTCGCAATACACTGATTCTTCTTGGAACGTCCACAATTGGAGTCATACTCGTAGGAATCCCTCTCGGAATCCTAGCTGGATCCAGAAGAGGAAGTAAAACCGACCTATCTATCACCAGCATGGGATTATTTACTTGGGGATTCCCAACCTTTTTCGTACAATTGGTTTGGCTATTTATATTCTCTGCGACTTGGAACAACATCTTTGGAGCCCCATTATTTCCTAGAAGTGGGCTCCTTAGTTTACCGCCACCAGAAGGACTACTCGCAACGATTAAGGATGTGACGTGGCACGCTATCTCTCCCATATGTACCTTGGTCATTGCAGGTTTTGGTTCCTGGGCATTATATACACGGAACATGATGATTGATACACTTACAGAGGATTACATACAGACTGCTCGCGCTAAAGGGGTCAAAGGTAGAGACCTGCTCTTTCGTCATGCCTTCAGAAGCATACTACCTCCAGTTGCTACAATGATAGCCTTAGCTCTACCTGGAATAGTAACCGGTGCCATAATAACTGAAACCATATTTGGGTGGCCTGGTATCGGATCATGGTACATAAACGCTTTGATAAACAGAAATCATCCGATATCCCAAGCTGTCCTCTTTAATTATGCAGTCTTAATGATCGGAGCCAACCTAATTACAGATCTACTTTACGGTTTTCTAGATCCAAGAATACGAGTAGGCAAAGGAAAACATTAAAGTCTACGATAACTCCCATAACTTCCCTTTTTTATGCTTCTTTTTCTTCGGTGATTTTCTCAGGAGACTTACTGCTTCATTTAATATTATGCACGCGCAAAGTTTGCGGAAGAAGACTCTGCAAAGTTTTCGTCTGTTTCTTACCTTTTAACCTTCTGTCTGCTACCTAGTTGCACATAACCATCCCCTTGTGAAAGACCACTTATAAAACGTAAAACTTAGGAATCAATCATTTATACACATGTCAAGTTTTGACAAACGCCTTGCACGAATTGGTAACATTAATGCGGAAATAAAATTGTTGAGATTGAAGCCATTACTTACACCTTTAGGAATTCTTAGCGCTAACTATAAATTTCATACAGAGTTTCAGATGTTTAGATGGAAGAACGTTGCAAGTCCAAAAAGTTGACGACTTTCTTTACCTAATAGATCTGGAACCTGTAGGCATTAAGAATTACATTGCCTCATATGTGCTGCGAGGAGAAAATGCTGCGATCATTGAAACTGGACCTAGTGTATCCATTGAAAATTTACTAAGCGGTCTAGAGAAGATCGGCGTGACGACAGAAGAGATTGAATACGTAGCAGTTTCGCACGTACACATTGATCACGCTGGAGGCGCAGGAACACTCCTACAGCATCTACCGAACGCGAAGCTATTGGTTCATGAGAGAGGAGTGCCACACCTCATGAACCCTGAGAAATTGTGGACGCAAACAAAGAAAGTTCTGGGGAAAATTGCTGAACTTTATGAGGAGATCAAACCAGTTCCAAAAGAAAGAGTCATTGCTGCAACCAACGGGATGAAAATCAACCTAGGATCCACCGTTAAACTGGAGGTTCTAGAAACATTGGGACACGCTTCACATCACTTGAGCTTCTATGAAAGTGAGAGCAACAGTGTTTTTCCGGGAGATGCTGCTGGAATATATTTGCGCGAATTCGATGTGATCGTTCCAACAACTCCTCTGCCATTTCATTTAGAAACGGCCTTGGCGTCGATCACTCGGCTAGCCGAATTGAAACCAAAAAACTTGTGCTATACGCATTTTGGTCACGTAGGTGACGTGGTTAGAAGACTTGAGACGTACAAGAATCGGCTCAAGTTGTGGGCAAAGGTAGTTCTTGAAGAAATAAAAACTGAAGACACCCCGAAGGAGATATATCAAAAAATATTGATGAGGGACCCTGAAATAAACGCTATTGCGGGATTTCTACAGAATCATTTAATGTTTAGAAGGGGAATCCTGATGCAGAATATTGACGGCTTTATTGGATACTTCAGGAAAACTGTGAAACGTAACAAAACTAGTTGACACCGATTATGGTAATTTCTAAGAAGTCGGTAATTTCTTTGGTGTAAACACCAAAATAATTTATATCTTCTCATCCGTTCTCATTCTTAGGTAATTCAGATGACGAAAGGAAGAACATATGGCGGGCATCCACGGGTCCTACTGGAAAAGATTGACAAGTATAGTTGGCGAATTCCTCAAAAATATAAACCAGGTATGCGAGTACCTGGCCTTGTTTTGGCTGATGAATATCTTCTTGAAAAGATGAAGACCGATCGAACCCTTGAACAATGCGCTAATGTTGCTCATCTACCTGGAATTTACAAGCACGCCATAACTTTGCCTGATGGTCATGAAGGATACGGATTCCCTATCGGTGGCGTCGCAGCCACAGACTACGAAGAAGGCGTCATCAGCCCAGGAGGAGTAGGTTACGACATCAACTGCGGCGTTCGCCTTCTATCCACTAACCTCTCAGAAGAAGACATTCATCCCTACTTAGCCGAACTCACTAACACCATATTTAATAATGTCCCGTGTGGACTCGGTAGCCGCCGTAAGGACTTCCGCTTAACAATTCATGAACTAGATCGGCTCAGCACCGAAGGCGTACAATGGGTCATTGAACAGGAACTAGGTCGGCCAGAAGACGCCAAGCACTGTGAGGAAAATGGATGTATGAAGACCGCCAACCCAGACAAGGTCTCAACCACCGCGAAAAATCGAGGCTTATCTCAGTGCGGCACATTAGGTTCAGGAAATCACTTCTTAGAAATTCAAAAGGTTGAGAAAATCTATGATGCAAAGGTTGCAAAGGTTTTTGGCATTGACCATGAAGGACAGGTTACTGTTATGATTCATTGTGGTTCACGTGGATTTGGGCATCAAATATGTTCTGACTACTTGCGTGTCATGGAACGGGCAGTTCATAAATATAAGATCACTTTGCCAGATCGGGAACTTGCTTGTGCACCTGGAACAAGTAACGAGGCTCAAGACTATTATCAGGCTATGGCTTGTGCTGTTAACTATGCCTTTTCAAATCGTCAAGTAATCACTCATTTAGTACGTCAGAGTTTTGAGCAAATTTTCAAAAAACCTGCAGATCATTTTGGTCTGGGATTAGTATATGATGTGGCCCACAACATAGCAAAAATTGAAGAACACAAGATAAGTGAAAAAGTAACAAAAGTTTGGATTCACAGAAAGGGTGCAACCCGAGCTTTTGGGCCAGAACGTAAAGAAGTTCCTTCAGATTACAGGGCGGTTGGGCAACCAGTAATCATTCCTGGAAGCATGGGAACTAGCTCATGGGTGATGGTGGGCACTTCCAAGGCTATGGATGTTTCATTTGGTTCCACAGCCCATGGAGCAGGTCGTATGATGAGTAGGTCAGCTGCTAAGAGAAGATTCTGGGGTGGGGACATAAAAAAGGCCTTGGAACAGCGTGGAATTATTGTTAGATCTGCAAGTGCTGTGATTTTGGCTGAAGAAGCTGATCCTGCATACAAAGATGTTGAAAAGGTAGTTGACGTAAGCGATAGAGTTGGAATCGCCACAAAGGTAGCGAGGCTAGTTCCTCTATCAGTTGTCAAAGGGTAAATCCAAATCTACAAAACTCGGGTTCATTCTTTTCTTTGAAAGCGCATTAGTAAAGCCTAATCAGATTCATAGAGTTCAAATTCATACACTCTTATGCGCGCGCATGATATTTTATCATCTGACCCCATTTGATTTGAAGAGTTAAGACCATTGAAACATTTGCCAAACGTGATTTATCCAATAATCCCATTGGACCTATAGAATTCTATTGGAAGGAAAGATTTTACGTCAACGAAGAGCTGAGTTCTGAATATGTTCTGGTGCGACTAGATTCATAATCTGAAGTCTGAAGGTGTATTCTGTCGTATTACTTAAGATATACTTAAATATCCGTCTAACCATAGTTATCTTTAGTTTTCAAGAGGAATGACTCATGAACCCGGATGTCAAATCCTTGTGGTTTAAGGGTGCGCATGTACGCTCCTCATACATCTGGCTCACCCTTTATTTGAGGATGCGTTGCTACTAAAAGCGTACTCGCGCACCTCTTTTTTCTTCATAATTTCTCTCATTTTCATACTACTTGTTTTAGACGTTTCCAATGAAAGAGATACTCCTGAGCATATCCCCCATACGCTCCGAAATATTTTTTCCCAAAATTGCTGAACTTCTCATACTCATGATGCGTGATGGAACGTCTCTTGCAAGCAGTCTTGATGAACGATTGATTGAAAAATTCAGGATAGAACTCCAAGATAATCTTCTTCATCCAAATGTCCACTGGAAATGCCTGAAGCCTATCCAGAGAGAACAATAGGATGCAGTCTGCAACTTTATGTCCAACACCTGGCAACCTTACTAATTCAAGTTTCACTTTTTCATAGTCTACTTGCCTCAAGGTCTCCAAATCTAATTCCCCGTTGTCTATGATTTGTGAAGTTTCCAAAACTCGTCTCGCTCTGAACCCCAATCTGCATTTTCTCACATCTTCAAGACTAGCCTCTGCCAAGGCACTTGGCTTTGGAAATGTATAAAAATGGTATCCATCAAAGGTCATTTTTCTCCCGAATTGTCTGCAAAGATTCTGAATCATTTCTTTTATGGCTGGAATGTTTTTGTAGGTTGCACAGATGTAAGAGATCAAGCATTCCCAGGGCTCTTGGCGGGTTATTCTCAGCCCATAAAAATGTTGAATGGCTTTTTTGATATGTTCGTCTTTACTAATTTCGGACAATATGAAAGGTAAATCGTCATCAAGCCTGAAGTAGTTTCGTATACAGTCCGCATCTACTCTTTCTGGAAAGCTTTGAAACTGCAGTCTATCGCCAACTTGTCTGATCTTAATGACTTTTTCTCTGACAACGCCATACAACCAACCGCCTAACCTCTTCCATCTAAATACTTGACCACATTCTAACGTGTGCCTCAAGTTGAAGGGAGTAACTACCTGATCTAGTTGAATTTCCACGGTAATTCCCAATTTCTTCAGGATTTCTTAATAACCATTCGTAAGTAAAACAGAAGCCCATAAAAAGGTCTTTGTGATTGAAATGTGCATGGCAAGAAATTAATAAAATGAGATGGTGATGACGTAAACATGCAGAGCATCAGTATTGTAGGTCTCGAAAATTTTCCATTCGTGAATGTTGGAGATAACATAGCGGAAATGATTGTTGAAATTGCAGAGAGAGAGGATGTACCGATAGACGATGGAAACATCATAGTGATCGCTCAAAAGGTAGTTTCAAAGGCGGAGGGGAGAGTGACCGAGTTGAGATGTGTAAAGCCATCTGGAAGAGCCGAGGAAGTGGCGAAGATGACTTTGAGAGATCCAAAATTAGTGGAGTTGGCCCTGAAAGAAACGAAGCAAATTGTGAAAGCATCCCGAGAGACGCTTATTGTAGAAAACAAGCGCGGTTTGATCTGTATAAACTCAGGGATTGACAAATCAAACGTTCCGGGAGAAGACTCCTATGCACTTTTGCCTGAAAACTCTGACCGATCGGCTGAGAAGATTAGATCACAAATTTTCGAATTAACTGAAAAAAAGGTGGCAGTGATTATATGTGACACATATAGTCGCCCTTTTCGGAGAGGACAAGTTGAATTCGCGATAGGAATCGCAGGCATTAATCCATTCAAAGATTATAGAGGTCAACGAGATCTTTTCGACTACGTATTAAAGGTGAAGAATGTGGCTCTCGTGGATGAAATTGCGTGTGCTGCAGAACTGGTGATGGGGCAAGGCGACGAGGGCATCCCAGTTGCCATTGTCAAAAATGTGCAACGAGCAGAACTTAATGGATCTTTTTCGGCACAAGAACTGAACATTTCGAAAGAAGAAGACCTATTCAAGGGAACGTTATAATTCTGCGGCGAATGAGTTCATCGGTAGAAACTCACGGAAACCTCGCTAAGAATGAAACGATCTCATGTACACGCACTCTTCCGGAGAAATTTTCATATCTTCTTCATTAGTAACCTCCGTGAAGGTGACTGGCGCATCTCTGATAAGAGTAATTGGAGTTTGTTCATCAGTTTCCCCCATTAACAAATGAGCTGCTGATGCAAGGTCATCTGCAATGGAACGCCGAGTGATTACTAACGTTTTCTGGAACAAGTCTTCTTCTCCTCTACAATCTTCTATTGGTTGAAAGCCAGATACTGCTAACGCTAAGCCTCGGGTACCCATCCTTAAAGGAACTACCTGACTATCGACGATTACGACGCCTATGCTCTTTCCGGTTCGTTGTTTGATCTCCTGACGGATTTCATGTGCTCGGCTTTGAGGATCTAAAGGCCATAAAGCAGCGTAACCAATTGGGGCATTCTTGTTGTCGACGCCTGCATTTACGCTGAGGATGCCATCCTTGAGTGTGAGAATCGATTTGTGAACACCACCGTAGATTTTCTCCGACTCTCTCAACACCAGTTCAGCAAATTCGGGTTCCAACGAATACCTGTCCGCTAACTCCCTTGCCGCTTCAGATGGCGAAATTTCGCTTAACAAAACAATACGTCCTTCCGTAGAAGCTACGACTTTTGAGGATATAGCCAAGATATCGTGGTCTTCAAGCGCTATATCATGGGTTCGCAAAGACTTCACAACAATTGATACTAAGTCATCTCCAGGCTTGAAAATTTGGGTTCGAATCGCCAAAAGCTGCATGAAGGAAACCAACTATTCTCGATTTATTGAACTCGAAGGGGTCTTAAGTTAAAAAGGTTTATTTGGAATACGGAGACGATAGCATTAAGATGAAAAGGCTGCCTCCTGGACAAAAAGAGATAAAACGAGTCCTTTTACGTCATATCGGTTCTATTCCCAAGTTCGATCCAAAAACATGGAATCTTATTATATATGGTGAGGTAAAGAAGCCTCTTTCTTTTAGTTGGGATGACCTTTTAAAGATGCCCAGTATCGTAAAGACTTCCGATTTTCACTGTGTTGAAGGATGGACTGTGCTAAACAACCAGTGGAAAGGAATTTCTTTTCGAACACTCGTCGAGCAGGCTAAACCAGGAGATAGTGCCAAGTATGTGACCTTCGAATGCGACGACGGCTACACAACGTCCATGCCCATTACAGACTTGCTTGGAGAGGAAGTTTTGCTTGCCTATAAACTGCAAGATACGTATCTAGAGCCACAACGCGGAGGTCCTTTACGTCTCATAGTTCCGAGCAAGTATGCGTACAAGAGTGCTATGTGGGTGAGGAAGGTCAAATTTACTTCTCTACAGGAATTGGGTTATTGGGAATCAAAAGGATACAGTAACACTGCTGATCCTTGGAAAGAAGACAGATACGCAAAATAGCTGTTACACAAAGTTTTGCAGGAACGGATTGTATCTTTTTTCTTTTCCGATAGTGGTGGGAGGACCATGCCCCGAGTAGACTTTCATGTGATCAGGTAAGGTAGCTAGTCTATCTCTGATTGAGCGCATGAGTTCTTTGTAAGAGGCATCAGGGAAATCGTATCTGCCTATAGAACCTGCGAATAGGGTGTCTCCCGTGAAAACGATGTCTTCACCTAGAAGTGATATGCCGCCTCTGCTGTGACCTGGAGTGTGGAGAACCTTGAGTTTAATGGTTCCTACTTGAATGATGTCTCCTTCATGTAATATTTTGTCTGCTGGGGGAGATGTTGAGTGAAGCCCAAAAAGCGTCAAAAGATTTCCGCTTGTGTTTGCCAACTTTGAGGCATCGTATTCATGAATTAAAATTTCGGCGCCAGTCAATTCTTTCAGAATTTTATTCCCAGACGTGTGGTCAGGATGCCCGTGCGTATTAACTATGTATTTAATTTTTGAACCGTGTTTTTTGGCTTCTCCCAATATCTCTTCTGCTTCGACCTTTGTGCCGAAGCCAGGATCAATTACAAGGGCTTCTTTCGTTTCTGTACAGCCCACTAAATAGCAGTTGGTGGAGATCATGCCTACCGTAAACATCTTAATAAACATGTATTAGTCACTCAAACCATATTTTTGTTCAGACATTACTTAGTTTTTTGTTGTTAAATGTAGCGTGAAGGCACCCTATCCATATAATTAAATCATTAATATACGAGTTTCTTCTGCTTCCTCTGTTCAGTGAACCCCTTCGTTCTCTAATTCTTAACGCGCCCAGCCAAATAGATTATTTGAATGGACAAAATATTAAATAAAACGGGATGCGTCACATGAAAGAAAGAAAATATTGTACCTTCTGTGGAAAAGAACTAGTTTTGAAAACTCTTTATGACGGCAGTCAAGAGAAGTATTGTGATGATTGTGATCATGTCTTTTTCCACACTCCATCTCCATGTGTTATCGTGATGGTTACTAATTCAAACAAGGTCTTGTTAGCAAGAGGACTCGGGTGGAAGCATCCCTACTGGGCTCTCATTTCTGGTCATATCCGATCTGGAGAGACTGCGGAAGAAACAGTCGTTCGAGAAGTTTATGAAGAAGTCAGCTTGGAAGTTTCCAGTCTAGACTTTCTCAGAACCTACGTGCTTGAGGTCCGCGACCTTCTAATGGTAGCGTTCAAAGTGGAGACAGAAGGTACCTCTATCAAGAAATCTCAAGAACTGGAAGAGGCGAAGTGGTTTGATTTGTATCATCCATTACCCTTGCGACCAGAATCCACGGCAGCCCATGTTGTCAAGCATGTTTTTCCAAAGATGATGTGTAGGGGCCCTGAAAGAGCTGGAAAACAAATGCATAGCAAAGAAACCATGCGCACATATTTTGATCTTCATAAATGACAGTTTATAAGAAGCTTATTCTCTAAAGTTTTTAGTTAGCTTAGTATTGGCGGTCAGGAATGAAACCTGTTCCTTGGAGATATGTGAAATCTTGGGGTTGCATCGCTTGTGGTGCCTGTTGTAGAGGGTTCGATGTAGTCTTAGGTTATAAGGAATGGGTAGACATCGTTAGAAGATTTGGAATCGAAGCTACTCAACCGGGTGTAACGAAGTTGTATTTGCGGAAGAGAATTGACGGCAGCTGCATTTTCTTGAGCAAACTTTATGGCACTTGCCTTTGCACCCTTCAACGTATGAAGCCTCGAGCCTGTAAACTATGGCCCTTCAAGATTTACACCCAACCTAAGTATGGCAAGCTTGCCCAAGCCCTTTACAGTTCAAATGGTAGAAAGTTGTTCATCTATGTAGATCCCTTGTGTAAAGGGATAACTTGGGGAAACCCTACACAAGATTTCATTGAGGGAACTCTGAACGAGTTTATTGAAATAGCCCTAGGCTTAAGTGAAAAACAATACCATACAACTGCCAAATTGGAGACCCCAATGTTTTCACAGAGACACTTTGCGCTTAGAAGGAGATTTTAGAAGAGAAATTCAACAAATCAATCCGGCACCACTGACTCACGATAGCTTGAGAACTGTCTTGCTTTGCGCGCATTTCCCACGCGATTTCCGAATAAGTGAAAAATTTTCGAAGCTTATAAAATCTTGAACTTAGTTATACATTAGGAACTTAGGAATCTATGTGCGCCCTTGTGGTTACCATGATTGTCAAAGAAATCTACGCGAAAACCATCTTATCTAAATCCAAAGTATCTGACTACACGATTAACCCTTACATCGGGTGCGAACACGGGTGCACCTATTGTTATGCACGGTTTATGAAAAGGTACACTGGGCATAGAGAAAAATGGGGCAGATTTGTTGACGTGAAGGTTAATGCAGCAAAACTACTGCAACATGAAATAAAGAAGAAACAACCGGGTAAAGTTTGGATAAGCGGAGTATGCGATCCCTATCAACCAATTGAAAGGAAATATGAACTGACGAGAGACTGTCTCAGAATTTTATCAAAATACGGTTGGCCTATCACGATTCAAACAAAGTCTCCTCTGGTGAAGCGAGATTTGGCGTTGCTTAGAACATTTAACGATATTAAAGTAGGGTTGACGATCACAACAGCAGACGAGGAAGTAAGGAAAGTCTTTGAACCCGTTTGTCCACCAATCAAAGATAGAATTGAAACCTTGGAGATCCTGCATTCTGCAGGTCTCAAAACCTTTGCAATGATGGCACCGCTACTCCCAAAAGCTGAAGGCTTGGTGACCCTACTGAGAGGAAGCGTAGATTACGTGTTAATCGACAAGATGAACTATCACTACGCAGATTGGATCTACAAGAAGTATGGACTAGAATATGCGATGACTGATGTTTTCTTCGCACAAAAAAAGAGAGAACTTTCCAAGTCACTTGAAAGAGAAGACATACCTTTTCAAATATTTTTTTGACATGTGCTTTCTATTGCGAATCATCTTTCCAGCTTGTCACACTTTCGTTTCTCCCACGCATCTTTCAGATCGATTGTAAAGGAACCACACTTGCCAAAGAAGTGTACCCGCTTGCCAATAGTTTCACTCACCAACGGACCTGATCTTAACGGTTATCGGTATGTGCGACAATTTTTTGCGACAGCCAGGACATTTACCATTATGACTCTCGATAATTTCGTAGGGAGGTTTCAAATCAGTTCCTTCGTAGAGGACAGCACCACACCTTTCGCAGCGCACTCGGAGGGGCATGCAGGTCACCATTCAAGGTCTTTCTCTGCTATCTTTTCCCAACAGCTTCTGCAAATTGGGCGTCGATTCCCCTTATGATAGATATACACCTCTATGTCTGCGCTTTGGCATTCGCCATTCCATGGATTCTTACAGCGTTCAGAATGGTGAGTCAAGGGCTATTCCTCAACTGAAGTTCATGTTGCTAACGATTTATAGCTTGAGACGTAACGTAAACGATTGAAGGTGGGAGAGTAAACTGAAACTAATGTCAATGCAAGCCTGGAAGATTCTCTCAATTCTCATACGAATTGAGATTGCATTCTATTTTGAAGAGAGAATAGATGCGATGCACGCACCCTCCAAGTTTTACTGGAGCTTGAGTTCTTCTCACGGAGGACAATTATGACTGCTTTTATAGGCGTACGATATACAAATAGCCAGAATAGAGCGTGCTGCTTATGATGAGAGATATTCTAGATGTGCGCAAAAAGTTTCCAGTGACCCAGCACAAGACATTCTTGAATCATTCTGCTTATTCCCCTCTTCCACAACCCGTTGTTGATGTGATGAAGAAGTACAACGAGGACCTTTGTCATTTTGATATTGACGAGTCAGAGTACAGTCTGGGGCAAGAGGTTTTTGCTAGATTGGTTGGCGCGGAAAAAGATGAAATTGCATTGGTTCAAAACACTTCCACAGGATTGAATATCGTTGCGAACATTCTTGACTGTCCTAAGGGGTCTAATGTTGTTACGACCGATTTAGAGTATCCTTCTGTCGTTTATCCTTGGCTGAAAACGAAACTTGGCGTAGAATTACGGTACGTGAAGAATGCAAACGGAAGCATTTTGGTCGAGGATGTTGAGCAGGCTGTTGATGACCAAACTGTTGCGATTGCCATTAGTCACGTAGCGTATGTGAACGGATTTAGACATGATCTGAAAGCATTGGCTGAAATAGCACATGAGCATGGAGCTTATCTGGTGGTAGATGCTATCCAGTCCTTGGGTGCAATACCTGTAGACGTGCGAAAAGACGATGTGGACTTCTTGACTGCAAGCTGTTACAAATGGCTACTTGGACCTGCTGGGGCAGGATACTTATATGTTCGTAAGGAGCTTGTCGAGAGATTTGAACCACCCTTCATCGGTTGGGCAAGTGTTGAACCTGAGGTTTTTGAAACCATTGAGTTTTGGGACATCTGGCGTCTCCAACTTTCCAATACTGCCAGTCGTTTTGAGATAGGTTCTCCAAGCTTCATAAGTTTCGTGGGAGCTGCAGCTGCAATTCAGCTTCTCTTGGATGTGGGCATCGACAACATACAGAAGCGTATTTTGATCTTGACGAAGTTGCTCATGGACTTAGTGAAACGTTTGGGATTGTCCCTCACGACTCCAGAAGATTCTGAACAGCGTTCCGGTATAGTTCACTTTCTCATTGATAGAGCGCTGGAGAGAGCGAAGAAGTTGAGGAAGCAAGGGATAATAGTATCAGCACGTTCAAATGGGTTGCGGATAGCACCCCACTTCTACAACACTGAGGATGAGATTGAACGCTTGATTCAAGAACTCGAAGCTACCTAAACTGCAAGAACCATATACAAGTGTTTTTTGTGTGTGCGAGCGCGCGAATTCTGTCCTGATTTGACAAAGTTCATCGTAGAATTTGAAATGAAATCAAGGTAGAAAAAAGAAGAGGGGAAATCCAGGGGTCGGCCTATTGTTTTTTGCCACACTTTGGACAATAAGCTGCTTCAGCTGCCATTTCTGCTCCGCAGTCTGCGCAGAACCTTTTTCTGGGTTCCTTCGGTGTCTCGACCGGCTCAGGTTTTTCGACTGGCGGTTTCTCTGCTTCTGGTGTAACTCCTGCCGAATATGTTAAGGATGCTGATCGTGCGACGAAAACACCGAAGATAGGACCGATTACAAGTGAGAGAATCCAACCGATTGCAGGGATGCCTCCTATAGCGATGACGATGAGGGTGCATATGAATATGACTATGAGCCATAGAATATATGTCCCCCAACCAATCCTTCCAATTATGCCCAAGATTTCTCCTATAGCAAATGCTTTACCAAAACTGTCTTGCTTAATCATGTTAACAATTGCCACGGTCAGTATGATGGCAACGAAAAACGCAAGCAGCAAACCGATTATTAGCATGGGAATGGCTATAAGCCAGCTGACCACCGGCAAGCTTGGAAGGGCGACCCATAACAAGACCGTTAGAACCGCGAAGGGAATGATCAAGACAATCGGGATAATCATGTATATGATGGTTGCAACGAAAATTTTTAGGCCTTGAACCCACAAAGCAAGATAGTTCTCCAAAGGGGGAAGTTCCTTGGAATTCGGAGTTTCCTTTATGACTCTACTGCAATATCCGAGGACGATTAGATTTACAATTGGAATGATGTCAAGAATGATCAATATTAGTAAGCGACCGAGATCGGTGAAAAGAAGTTTTGCATAGTCAATTGAGTCTGTCAGATTTTTATCGAGTTTCAAACTTTATCCTTCCTACGTGCCGAATCTGACAAAGATTTGTTATTCAGCCTAAAAATCTTTTCCACTGCGAGCGTGAGCGCGCAAAACAGAATCGAGTATTTTGCATTGTAAAATGACAAAAGCTACAAATTAGACTCGGTGATGAGGATGATCTCCGACTTATAGAATGACTGCGTACGTTTGGGCAGTTTCATTAAAGCTCTTAGAAAGAGGATGTGCAGGGTTCCAGTTTGATTCAGTCTCTCGTGTAACCTTGATGAACGCCATACCGCGGTCTCTACCGTGTGGAAAGAGTGGAAACATAGCAGCACGAAACCTACCTCTTCGGACCAGCGTTGTATATGAAACACTTTTTCTTTGGACCATAACATCATAACTAACATCACTAGAATTAAATGATAATTTATGCGCCATCTTTTTTAATATTAATGAGTACTGTCCAAGGATACACAGTATCATATCAAAAATAGTCACAGAAAACTTAAATATGGGTAGGTCATAGTTGTCTTAGTCTTGCTGAGATGAAGGGAATGCGCAATGATCTCTCCTTTCTCTTTCAGCTTTTGAAAGACAGTTGCGCATTCCCAGATTTCATTCTTCATCTTCACCGATTTGAAGTCTATGAAAGAGAAAATCGACATATGATTATGCTGGAATGTAAAGTAAATATGGATGCTCACAGCATGCTTGCAAATGAGGGGGAAAGCGGTATACCTTTTCTTCCTCAACTTGAGTTTGTTTGAGAAAGAAGGATTTCATAGGGTTGTATACCGGATATGTTGTATTCACTGTTTGGTAGTGTATACAAATGAGATTCCATTTTAAAAGGTGGAATGTTAGAAAAGGTAATTTGTTGTATACGCCTCGATTCGGTCCTCTTTTTTTGGAAAGCCCATTGGAATATGCTTCGCAGAAAATAGTAGGAAAATGTTTGATCATGGATTATGAACTACCTGCACGGACACGTGCGTGCGGTTGGGTTGTTATATTGCATCTACAATGAGGAAAAATATTAGAAAGAACAGTCCCAGCATAACCATGAGCAAGTTCAGTAGTTTCTGGTTTTTAAATCCCCAGCGCATCAACGAAAACTTGATCTCTATTACTACGTGAATAAAAAGAAAGATGAACAAAGGCACATCTAATGTATTATGTAGAAATATTGCTACTCGATAATCGATTATGCCGCCTGTCAATAAGTAAATCAGGTTCGGTTTTGTAAGTCCATATCCAGTAATGATGTAAATAATCATTAATGCAAAAAGAACCCAGACAACTATCCTATTAATTTTCATGACATAATAATTCAAAGTTCTTTTTTGAAACAGATTTAGCCCTCATAATAATAGAAAGAAATTACGGTAATCCGAATTCGAAAAAATCTTCACTTAAATCACCATCATTAGAGAAACCACGACTTTCCCAAAATCCTTTATAGTTCAAATCATCAGACAACTCAATCTTTGTTATCCATTTAATCCATTTATAACCCCATTTACTTTCTGCTACGAGTTGAAAAGGAAAGCCCCGTTCAGGCGGCAAAACTAACCCATTCATTTTATAAGCTATCATAATATCGTTTTTGTTTACGAAACTCAATGGGAGGCTTGTTGAGTAACCATCAGAAGCATGGAATATAACGATTTTTGTACTAGGAAGACTTATGGCTTCATTTATCAGGTCTTTAACTAGGATGCCCTCCCACAGAATAGTGACATTCCAACCATCTACACAATATAGTGTTACAACTCTTTCATGGGGAGTGAATTTGTTCAGGATATCGTCGTAAGTATATTCAAGAGGAGTATCTACAAATCCAGTTATAAGAAGCCTATAAGTTTCTTTGTCAAGATACTGAGAACCTTTTATTGAGTTCTCTTTGAACTCGTTGATAGAGGATAAATCCTGTCCGTCATAGTCCAAGATTTCAATTGTTCCGACGGTACCATTTTCATCCATTATGTTCATTTGAGCGTTAATGAGAATTGTTATGATTGTTGTGGATATTAGCAGGACCCCAAAAAATGTCAGAAACGCAGGTTTTATTGAAGACAATTTTACACAATGACCCTTTAGCTTCTAGACGTATATGACGTATGTCATACGTATATTTCTTTCGGATGGTCGAGAGTTTTCAATCCAGCATGCACACTATGTTTGCGCGCGCGTCTCTGAGTCCCTTTTTCCCTTCGGTGCTTCCTATCTAGAATATATCTTATATACCTCTCAATCGACCGAAAATCATGCATGAGTTTTTATGGCAGAGCCTCACAGGTAACTCAAGTCAAAGACGAGACATTTGAGGTTGTTCTGAATGAAGAGCCGGTGGGTGTGATGATTGCATCCCTTGTCACATATATGGAAAAGTAATTACTCATACATCTTGACACCAATTGGAAAGGATGTTTTATGAGTGTTAGAAAAGTCGGTGAACAAGAAGCAGTCGAGATTCTTTTGGATATTCTGAGGAAAGCTAAAGGGCCTCTCACAACTTGGGAAATCGAAGAGAAAACAAAGAAGCTTTCAGTTTCCTGCCCAGATAGCACTCCCATCTTCCTAAACAGACTTCGCATTCAAGGAATAGTTGAAGGTCAGCTTTCAAAGGAAAGGAGAGGCTGGGTCTGGTGGGTCGAAGAGTAAAAGCCTAGGTCCAAAAGACTACCTTATCGTGTCTGTTCATCACGAGATCAACCCAGCCCCTATAATCAACTGTCCTGACTCCATCCTTTACCTTGTGCAGTAAACCTCTAACCTCACAGTCTTCCCTAAGAACATATATCTTGATCCCTGAAGGCAGAAATTCCCTCAGATATGTATCCAACGTAACCGCCATGCTCGCATCTTGGATATGCAAAATTGCAACATTTACCCGCTTCTCAACCATTTTCCTGGCCAATTTGACAAGTGACTCATAGTCGCAATCGAAGAGAGATCTCCTCAAAATTATGAGCATGCATCATCCCCTCAGAAGATTAAGACCGATTCACTTTCAATAATTTGTTCAGTTGCCTCGTCGAAGTCGACCATTTTTACGTGGAGGCTATTGTCAAGATCTGCAAACTCCAACCTTCGTTTTACTATCGACTCCTTTACAGCGTATAGTCCAGCTAGGTCTGCAAGAGTTTTTAGTCGCTCATAATACGAGTCTAGCTCAGCAGATTCTGGCTTCTGATTTTCTATTAGACAATAAACTCCATCATCTATGAAGAGTAGTCGCGGAAGGACATCCATTGCAATCATTGCAGTAGCTATTCTGAACCCTTCGCTTACTCTTGAGCTTCCATATGGTGGGCTCTTTATAACTAAAAGAACCTTTTTTGACACTTGTATTACACCTCAAACGTTAAATGATACTACTCTGTCTGATTCTTCCACTAGTTGGGACAGTTCGCCTAGGCTACTTTTCATTGTACCTTTGATCAGTCCTTCTTCTACATCAAGGCCTCTACGTCTTGCACTCTGTTGACAAACAAGGACCTGCACTCCTTTCTCTATTAATTCAGCAAGTTTTCTTGCTGAGGTCCTTTGATTTGGTAAAGTTTGGCCCGCCACCAAATTGTATACTGCGTCTAAGTCGCAAAAGATTGAAACTTCGTGCTCTTCTACGGCAGCCTCTGCAAACCTGTAGATTGTATCTATGTTTTGATCTTCCAAGGGCGAGGAAAATAGGATTATGAGTAGTTTTCCCATGTACTTCGATCCCTCTCTTGGCAACTCTGAAGTAGATACAACTTGCTACAATAATGGTGTTTCGTAGTTCCTTCGTGCTCCCTTATCACCGTCTTATTCTCTCTACTCTAAACGTCAGCGCATGCATTTTATAAGCGAACAAACATAATGTGTTAGTTCCAAAAGACAAGCGTGAAGAAAAATGGTGAAGGTACCGAAAAGAATCCAAACTTGGCAAATGGTACAACCTTGGACAAAAGACCCGGAAACTGGCAAACTACTTGAGGGCAAACTAGAGAAAACCGAGATTCCTGTTCCTTCACTTCAATCAGGCGAAGCCTTAGTAGAAGTGGCGGGCTGTGGTGTCTGCCACACAGATCTTGGCTACTTCTATGGCGGTGTTCCAACAGTAACCAAACCTCCTCTCACGTTGGGGCATGAAATAAGTGGCGTAGTGGTCGCTGGCGACAACACACTGGTAGGCAAAGAGGTCATTGTACCCGCCGTTATGCCATGTAACAACTGTCCCATATGTGTTGCAGGACGTGGTAACCGATGTCTCAGTCAAAAGATGCCTGGCAACAGTTTAGGTATATATGGTGGGTTCTCAAGTCACATCCCAGTCCCTGCCCACGACTTATGTGTAGTGGGGAATCATGAGGGCTTTCAATTGCCTGAACTAGCTGTTATTGCCGATGCTGTGACGACCCCCTACCAAGCATGTATGCGAGCTGGGCTGAAGACTGGAGATAACGTGGTTGTCGTCGGCGTTACAGGAGGCGTCGGCAGCTATGTGGCTCAGATGGCTAAGGCCTTCGGCGCCAAAACCGTCATTGGTATTGCCCGTGACCCTGAGAAACTTGGAAGGGCCCTCAAATATGGTGCTGACTTCGTCATCAACTCCACTGGTAAGGACGGGAATGCGGTTCGTAACGAATTTAGAGAGCTGTGCAAAGCTAATGGGCTTCCCAGCAATTATGGTTGGATAATCTTTGAAGTAACTGGAACTGCTCCTGGTCAAGAAATAGCGCTAAGACTCTTATCTTTCACTGGTAAGTTACTCTGGGTTGGCTTCGGCATTCAGAAAAACGAGTATAGCCTTTCGCGGCTGATGGCCTTTGACGCCGAGATCATAGGCACCTGGGGATGTCTACCAAAATACTATC
>JAOUKN010000130.1 GCA_029882515.1 Candidatus Bathyarchaeota archaeon | reverse complement strand
TGAAAAACTTGCTGAATCTTTTTCACCAGAATTTAAGCGGACATTAGTTGATCCGGAACTTGATGATTCGAGGCCGAACACGCTTATTCTCGTGAATGGAAGGGAGATCAGTGTTCTTGATGGTCTTGCGACTGAGATTTGCGACGGTGACGAGGTGGTTCTGATCCCAGTTTCACACGGCGGATAAGTCAAATGGCATTTTGTAGGATTATAAAGTGAATGTTGCCTACCCAAATCAAGTGGGAATGCCCCCTGCATTTTACCTCTCTTTGGCGAAAGCAATTTTGAATAGATTTTTTGGTGCGGTGGCTTGGAAAACGGGCATGCCGGATACGTATATGTCATTTTCTGTAATATATGTTGACTAGAAGTATTCCCTATAAGACGATTTCATAGTTGAGTTCTATTCAGAGGACATGGTTATGACGAAAAGCGGTTGCACATTTGTAGGAAAACCTTCTGCGATTTTTCAAACAATTATGGATATGACGCTTCCTCTATCTATAGGACCTATTGAAGTAACGTTTCTAATATTGTTCGTCGTAGCAGTCTCCTTCGGAGTCGTCTATTCAAAACACCTGCACACATGTATCAGTTACTTGGTGGGTCATGGAATTGGATAAAAGAACCTTTGAGCTCTACAGACAATTAAGGGAACATGGTTACTCCCACAAGGTAATTTACCATGTTCTGAAAATCTATGAGCAGCGCGACATTTTTCAGAAGATGGAAACAATATCAAGAAAGTAGTTGTATATTGCCTATTCTAACGTTTTGTAGCCAAGTGACGGCGATCACCCCCGCAAAACCGTCCGTTTTTGTGTTTAAGGTGAGCCATTCATAAATAACTGGATTGAAAATCGTGTTATCTGAACTTGCATGGGTATGTCCCTAGTTGTTCTAGGGATTTGCTGAGTTCGTGGGGATCAATACTGGGATTCCGTCTGTTCCAATTATCAATATCTCTATATCTGGTGCAATTCTCTGTAGCGTTTGAACCCAAAGATAGAGCTCTGCGATTCTTGTCTCATTTCCACTTTGACCAACCGACTTTAAGACCAGTTCAATCGCCTCTCTCGTTGCGTTAGCTTCAATGATTTTCGCTTCTGCTTCACCTAAAGCTTTGATAACAATCTCCTGAGCCGTTGCATTCGCTATTATCAGGATTTTTTCTCTTTCAAAGTCTGCTTGGATTTTCTGTTGCTCAGCAACAAGTTTGTCCTCTATTGCAGACGTGTATTTTTCTGGGTAGCCAATATTCTTCAAGTCAAACTCTAAGTGCATCAAAGTTCCAGCCAAGGATGATTCAGTTTGAAGTTCTTCAAGTACAGTCGCCTCTATCTCATTTCTGACAACACCTCTGAACTCTATTGTTTCCAGAGCAGTATAGTCCTTAGTTATCAACCGCATGGTTTCTTCCAAAATAGATTCGATAGCAGTCTCCTTGTAGTTCATATTTGGGTAATTGCTGTAAAGATTTCTGATTTTGTCTGTGTTAAGTGCCCATCTCACTAAGACTTCTATTTGCATCTCAAGCTGATCGGACGAGAAACATGGAACTGTAGTTTCATAGGAGTCTGTTGCATAATAGATATCAACGGCACTAACCCAAGGTGCCTTCACCGCGAAAGCCGGACCAAGTATCGGATCACCTATTGACTGGGAAACAGGGTCAACAAGAACAACAGCATGCCCAACGTCAACTTTCACCAACATCATCAAAGGAAATATTACTGCGAAAAGCAACAGAACAACAAAAAGTACAATCAGCCCAGTCCTTGCTAATGTCCAGGAGGACCTAAAAGAGTCTGAAGTGTAATCCTCTTTACTCATTTTTTTCTCTGTCTCCGTTTACAATGTAGCATCAGTAGGCTATATCATTTTCCTGCGTTGCTCACTCTTTTTGACAAAATACCATATTAACCATGTGATGATGAAGATAGGTAGAATGTCCGCTCCCGGCACTAGCTCAAACAAGGACACAATCCCAGCCCAGCGAAACATAACAAAGCAAGCGATGATTCCAACTATGTCAAGAAAATCGCCTACTACAGGAAGAAGTAAAATCGCAAACATATATTCACTGACGTCCAATATTATGCAAATAACGAGAAAAAGCAATTCATACTCGGTAAGAATAAAGTATTGTGGCAAAGACCTGAACCGTTCATCGCGTTGCGCCAAATGTCAGTCATCCGTCTGTGGTTCTACCCCTTCTATCTGTTTTGAAGACCTCTTATAAGTAGTTTTAGAGCAGGCGCGATATGCACGCTTGTGATAAAGAGGATTGTTTAATACAATATTGCTGGGATCTTGTTTGTTTCTTCAGTTATTTGTAGAGCAATGTCCAGTTCTCTAAAGTATTTGAGTATGGTCCTGCCTTTTTCTGTGATCGCATAAGAGACTCTTTTTTTGCTTCTTTTCTTGTGACAAGCCTGTTCTTCAACTAGTCTCTGCTGGATTAGGAAATTCAAGGATTGCTTTAGAACACTACAGTTCACGTTAGCCTTGTACATAACATGAGTCAGCTTTAGCGTTCCATAACGAGCTAGCACTTTAAGAATGGCAATATACATTTCGAGCTTTGACCTTCGCGTATTTACACACCACCAATAACATTACACTTCAGTTAATTCGCAAGATCATGTTTTCTTGATTTGCTGTCGATCAACCATATGAGACGCGCGTATTCTTCAAGAATGTGCTTCTCGTGCTTCTTCCTCGAGTCAATAATCTGTCTCAAATAAGAGGCGTGAAGCTTCAAATTATTGATGTTCAAAAGCAATCATTCCTTGGCTGCGTGTCTGGAATAATCCTAGGATTCTACCTAAAAGACTTGTTAAGCGTTAAGAATATACCACCTTAGTATGCTTGTTGGTATGTAACGAGCTGTGTTGAACGGGTTGTTTTTGAATTATGAGAATGTTGAGGAGATACAAAGCGTGAAATTGTAATGAAAGTAGCAAAACAATGCGAAGTGTTAGCCTCCAAACTCCCACTTAACCTCTTTGTACATAACCTTCAAGACTACTCATACGTGAATGCACACACCATTATTCTACGCTTTATGACTGTGATAACAGATCGTTACTGAAACTTTAACAATAAGTCGTGCATCGATTGATGTTGAATACCGATTCGTGCTTCATAACTTTAATAAGTTTTTGACCAGCAGCTAGACTTAAGCGCTTGGCGCGAAATGTGTGCTTCCCTTCTTCAAGAGAGGGTCCACACATACCCTTCTAGGGTAATGACGAACGCATGTATTTACGGCTTTTGAGGTTGAGTGGTTTCAGCAATAACCCTTCCACACTTCTCGCATTTCAGAGGTTTATTAACATGAAATACTTTGTAGACCAGAATCAAGTTGATGTGGCCACACCGGCATATGATTTTAGCACACTCAAGTCTTCATTGTTCAAGAAGAGGAATAGTTGAGCATATCTTATGTTTACAAGCAAAACGGGGAAAATCTAATTCCGGCTCATAGCAGCTTTGTAAAGGCTACCAAGACAGTAGCCTATCGGAAAAGGTAACGCTATGATTGCAGCAAACATTAAGGCACCAAACCCAACAATTGCTGATCCCACTATAACTACCAGAACATATAACACCAAACATAGAGCGGAATATTTCTTCCACTTGTTTTCGGTGAAGAATGAGAAGCCACAGAAAACGCCGACAAAGAAGAACAAAAACACCTCTGGAATGTTGTGAACATACCAGCCCTCAAATAATGGTGGATTTCCCAAAACAGAAACTATCACGCAGGTTGATCCCAACAAGAACAACGAAGCAAAGAACGAGAGCCACTCAATCTTCGACATTTCTATCCCTTCTTCATTTTCTAAATTATCAAAACCTCTATGGTGTGAGAACGATTATAATAGGCCCGAGCCTCAACCTGCTTGTCAATCCACTCGATGCAACTTCTCGGTAACATTATGCTCACTCGCTCTGTAACCATTTCAGTTGCCTCAATTTTCATACTACTTACCTTCTTTTCCTATTTATGCGTAAACGTATGTAACCGAAATAACGCATAAGCATTTTGCATACAAATAATACTCTCACTGATTGAAAGCAGGAGATGAAAAAACAAGATGAATAAACTTGAGCTACCTGACGCACAGAGCATGAGCCTTAGAGAGCTTAGCCAAACAACGTGGCGTATGCATGAATGCGTCGCTACTTGCTGAAAGTTGGAACATATATATGACTTTGGAAATCTTCCATGTTCGGGAGTCCAAAATTGGTCTCTATTCACAGGGCCAAGTTCGAGCCTGATGCGTGCGCACTCACTTATTTTTTCCCTAGGGTTTCATTGTACAGATATTCATATTTGGGCAGAATTTTGTCTGGAGTGTACTTCTTAAGAACTTTCTGCCTTGCGTTACTGCCGAATTCCTCCTGCAGCTTTGGATTCTGTAAAATCTCAAGTGAGTACTGTGCGAGCGCTTCTACGTCTCCAACATTGATTAGAAAACCGTCAACACCATGAGATATCAACTCTCTTAGTCCCCCGATATTACTTGCAACAACTGGGACTTCGCAACTCATAGCCTCCAATGCAGCAAGTCCAAAGCTTTCGTCTTCGGACGGTAAGAGGAACAGATCAGAGTTTCCAAGGATTCTCTGAACGTCTGTCACGTTTCCTAGAAATTCCACATTCTCGGATATTCCAAGATTCTTTACCAGATTTTCAGCTTTAGGGCGTTCAGGGCCATTTCCAATCAGTGACAACTTGCAGTTGATTTTCTCTGAGATCATTTTGAAAGCTTTTATAATGTCTCGTATTCGCTTAATTGGCCTAAAGTTGGATGAATGACATACGATCTTTTGCTTTCGATCTTTTT
>JAOUKN010000129.1 GCA_029882515.1 Candidatus Bathyarchaeota archaeon | reverse complement strand
TCTAAGATGATATCGTCCGGGCGTACTAACATTTTCGTAGGGAACCATTACCCCACTCCAATCTTTAGCTCCGGACGACCAGTGTAATGTATTCAAACCCGTAATCGGAATCGCAAGATCTATTTCTTCATCAACACCTAGCTCCTTTAATTTTTTATGCTCGATTACATATGATCCACAACCACCAGTATACTCTGAAGTCTGTCCGTTAATTACAGGGGGGCTACCCAGTTGAATTTCTAGTGTAGGACCATTTTTAACATCAAGCTTGACCTTCCTCCCGTTCATTATATCAACCATCGTCCTCGCAACTGTGAAGCGACCCTTTCCCAAGGCCAGCATGGTAGGGGAACCTATCAATAGCATTTGCGACTGGTAGATTTGGGGACCTACATCCCCCACATGAAAGCCGTCTCTTTTTATTTTTGCCCCTTCGTCTCCGATATGTTCATTGGTATCTAGTATGGTGAATAAGGGGCCTACATAGCTCAGTTCCGCCTCAGATACGCAGGTTACCACATCAACACCTTCAACCGAAGCTTCAACAATATAAGGAGCTGGCCCGGCACCAGGACGATATTTGGATCCTATTCCTGATGTCAGAGGCCGTTCAATGGCTCTCAGGCGTTTTATTTTTTCCCAGTCTGGTGGTTTGGGAATCAGAAGCGGACGTGTTCTCCTTAGCTTTCCGTCTACATTCTCAAAACGATGGCAGGCTCCTAACTTCCCTTCGGGGATTTCACATTTTACAGGGCAGACTGGGCATTCTACTGTTCCGGGAATACTGGTCGCAGGCCGGATTATCGCTTTCACTGGACAGATTTTGAGACATGTCTCACATCGAGTGCAGGAGTCGCCGATTGCTATTTTATTCTCATCGCTAAGCGTTATAGCATGAACAGGGCATTCCGGGATGCAAAGCTTACACCCAGTACATTTTTTCTGGTCAACAACTAAGATGTTCATCACCAGCTTGCGCGCATGTCTCTCCTTAGTTGAATGTTTCCATCCTTAATGACTACCAAAATCTTTTTTCTGTCCTGAAGAATCTTGATGTCTTTAAGTGGATCGCCGTCTACTACAATGATGTCTGCCAGCTTTCCATTCTCTAATGTACCTGTCTCGTTCAGACCTATCGCTTCTGCAGCTGTCTTCGTAGAGGCGACGATAGCCTCCATTTCCGACATTCCGCATTCAACCATCAGTTCGAGTTCGATGGCGTTGTCTCCATGCAAAAGATTTCTTGAACAATCGGTTCCCCCCACAATCTTAACGCCAGCCTCATGAGCTTTTCTGACGCTTTTAGCATACGCCTCCCCTTCAACCTTTAGAGACTCAATAAAGGACTGGCCCACTCCCATAGCCTTATATCTTTCTTGAGATTTCTCGGAATATACAGTCATTGTGGTAACCAAAAAGACTCCTCTTTTAATCATCATCTCAATTGCTTCATCATCTAAAATCGTACCATGTTCTATAGTATCTGCATTCGCATGAATCGCCTTCTTGGTCTCCTCTGCGGTAATGGCATGCACGGCAAACCTCTTACCCCACAAGTGAGCTTCATCACTCATAGCATTTAGTTCTTCGGTCGTAATCCTAGGAGAACACTCTATCTTTATTACGTCGCAACCCCATTTAATTTGTTCCCGAATTCGCTTGCGGATTTGTTGAATGCCATCTACGGGTCTACTAACGGGAATGTCAACGTATTCCGGCATGCGAGGAATAGTAAGAAGTAACCATAGATCGGGCTCATCACCTGTCCTTACAACCCAACCAGAGACAACAAGTCTTGGTCCAGCCATAATTCCCAAGTTTATGGCTTCTCTTAAGGCAAGAATTTCGAGGTTTCTGTCGCTGCTGCAAGGTCCAGCCATGTCTCTGCACGATGTGAAACCAGATTCTAACATCCTTCGCGCATTGCACGCAGCATGCAAAGTGATAAGAGGGGTTGTTGTCTTTACTCTCGCTAATGGCCAATTTCTTTGGGCTTCAGGGCTTCGTATAGCCGCGAGGTGAACGTGGGCATCTATAAGTCCAGGCATTATTGTCTTGTCGCTACAGTCTATGACTTCTGCGTCACTAGGAATCTTTATGTCTTCTCCTCCAACCGCTTTGATTCTTGAGTTCTCAAATATAACTACAGCATCCTTAAGCGGAGGATTTCCCGTTCCGTCGATCAGTTTTCCGCCCTTAAGAACCGTCGGTCGGGTATTCGAATGTGTTTCTTCACTCAATCTAGGTTGCTCCTGTGCGCACAGACTTATTTCACCGCGACGACTTCAATTTTGACGAGGCTGCCACCAGGCAACCCTTCTATCCAGAGGTCGCAATTTACCTTATCTTCCATCTTTGGAATCATTTTCATCAGTGTGTCAAACACAATATCTACGTCTTCTCTTTTCGTAATGTAGATAGTTGATTTTATTATGTTATCAAGTGAAGTCCCTGCCTTTTCAAGAATAGACCTTATGTTTTTAACAGCCATTTGTGTTTGTGACTCCACGTTCCCGACCAACTTTCCTGTCTCAGGGTTGACACCATCCACGCCAGCCACGAAAACAAAGTCTCCAACGATCACGGCTCCGGCAGAAGGTACGCGTCCAAGGGGTTTGTAGGGCAATTTAATTATTCTCTCTTGCATCTGTATCTCACCTACTAACTGAACGCTTCGCTAATGTACTCGTCATATAAAATGTTTTTCTTATGCTCTTATTTCACTGATATTTGAAGGGAAGAGTTTTGGGAAAGAACGAGTACAACGGGCTCTATGCGGATACTAAAAGAGTAATCCTTGGCGCTTCAAGCTCATTTTATACTCTCTGCCAAAACTTCGACCTTGACTTTGCCGCCTGATGGACTAGGATTGTGGCTAAAGTAGGTGGTTACTGCCTTGCTCTCAAGATCTGGCATATATTCTTTTATTGCGTCTAACGCTAAATCAAGTATTTCCTGACTTTTTGCAATGATTTTAACTGTTAAGACCTTATCGAAGGTCGAACCAGCGTCTTCAAGTGCGCTCTTAATTTTGTTCATAATAACTTTTGTCTGCTCCTTTGCCCCCTCGGCCATCTTTCCTGTAGCTGGGTTCAGACCCGCAAATCCTGACACGAAGATGAAATTTCCGGCTTTGACTGCCTTTGCGTAGGGCTGAACCTCGCCTGCGTAGATGAGAGGGATCGGAGTTACTTTCATGTTTGTTCGTACTCGCATTACATATTTATTAAGTTTACTATCAAAGCGCGCCAACCGTGACGCCCACGCAAGCGTTCCCACAGTCTAGACAGAGATACAAAAGAGCAATAGACGGGACCAAACTGAAACTACGTGGAGAGCAGCTCTACATCTGGGTTAAGGTAACGTGAAGACGAGGGAGGTCTTGGGCGGGAAGAGCCTCATGGACCGAAACATCATGCATGCTGACTTCTTCCTGCGAAAAGTCTTAGAGGCATACGTGAGCAAGCATTAACGTGGGGGTAAGGGAAACGTGATATCCGGGAACCATGAGAGGTCTAGGTCCAAAGCAGAGGCACGTAGCCTTTGGAAAGCGAAACCGGATAGAAATATGGTTCGGTATCCTTAACGCCAGAAAAAGACACTTCTACAATAATCTCCCAAACAACTCAACCATTCAAAGCACAAAAACTTGGCAACATCTGTATAAGACGATAGGTTTAAATTATTGATGCTCAATGAACTCCCCTCTGAACTTGTATCAAAAGTTGGAGCTAACGCTGCTTGAAGTAATCAAATAGATCGCGCGCATAAGCTACAATGGAGAAGACATAAAATGAAAAAAAATATTTTAGTGAACCCAGACAAATGTGACGGGTGTTGTACATGTATGCTGGCTTGCTCCTTCGTAAAAGAGAACGAATTTTCCACCTCTAAAGCCAGGATACACATCGTTAAAATAGCCGAAAAAGGTCTTGATCTGCCAGTGACATGTAAACATTGCATAAAGGCTAGATGCATGGAAGCTTGCGTTTTCAATGCCATAAAGAGGGATAAAGAGACAGGTATTGTGCTTGTTGAGCAAGAGGCTTGCACGGGTTGTGGGAGTTGCGTTACGGCGTGCCCCTTTGGGGCAATTACGATACATCCTGAGAAGGAGACTGCCTTGCTATGCGACTTGTGCGGTGGAGATCCAGAGTGCGTAAAATTTTGCGTAACTGGCGCCATAAAATTTGGAGCACTTAACACACTGGCAGGAACTAAGAGATCTAAGTTTGGAGAGAGCATGTGCAGGAGGGGTTAGCCTGATGTTTGGCTGGGCAGGAAAGAACCTGCGAGTTGACCTGTCTAAGAGAAAGGTTGTGAAGGAACCTCTGAACAAAGAGTTGGTCCACCGGTTTATCGGCGGCAGAGGGATCAACTCCAAGACATTATTCGATGAACTAGAACCTGGGATTAACCCATATAGTCCGGATAATAAACTGATATTTGGTACCGGACCATTGGCGGGAACATTCGCCCCCGCATCAGCTCGTTGGACTGTGACGACTAAATCGCCGCTGACAGGCATCCTCGGAGATGCGCATGCCGGTGGACACTGGGCTGCAGAACTAAAGTTTGCCGGATACGATCATATTGTGCTTCAGGGGAAGGCCAAAAAACCAGTTTACTTATCGATCGATGACTGTGATATAGAATTGAGGGATGCCAGTGAAATTTGGGGCGAAGACACTTGGAAAACACAGCGGTTTATTAAGGAGGACTTGGGTGATCCGAACATCCAGGTAGTTTGTATAGGTCCAGCAGGAGAGAGACTGGTTAGGTTCGCATGCATTATACACTCCCTTAAGAGGGCTGCAGGTCGCACCGGCATGGGCGCGGTGATGGGATCTAAAAACCTTAAA
>JAOUKN010000127.1 GCA_029882515.1 Candidatus Bathyarchaeota archaeon | reverse complement strand
AGTAGCGAAATACTTTGAGAATGTGGCGGAATATATTAACCGGTATAGAGGAAATCTAGAAGGTTTCGATTTCATAACACTAGGAAAAGCGCCTCGAAGTAAGAGAAAGATAAAGGAATACTTTGAGCCAATTCTTAAATCAGGAAAGATTACTTGGTGGGTAGAGCGAGTCTACAGCTGGAAGGGAGATCTCGAGCAAATAAGGAAAAAGGTTAGAGAAGGACCGCCTGATGTTTAAGAAAAAGCAGTGTAGACGTCTGCCACGTGTATATGCCGCATTCTCTCTTCGGTCTCGGCGTTTCTCATAAGGATGTTGAATAGAAAAAGTAGGATGTTCGTTTTCTATTTGTATACAATTTTTGCTCCTAGAGCTTCTCGCTTAACCAAGCCTGTGCCATGCACACAATCTTGCTTGTTTTTATAGCCTTCAGAGCTATCGGCTATTATCCTACCGTTTGATGCTCTGAATCTCCATCGCCATTCTCCAGCTTGGTCTTCGTATACCTCAAATTGTGGTTCAGCCAATTTTGTTCACCCTTGTTTTGAATTTCTAGTTAATGTTATAAAGCATTTTTCCGCGCGCTTAGTTGGATAAGTTAGTTGTTTGTCTTCGGAGGGTACTGTAAGCTATCAAAAGAGTTGTCAGCGTTAATGAGAGTATAATTGCCACGAGATCTCTTGTTTGCAATGCGATGTAGAAGATGACTGCTAAAACTATTATGATGATTGCTTCAAAGGTATTGAACAATCGTAGTAGATAACTCATGCCCCCTTATTACTCCTCACGTAATAAAAATGATTTGTCCTAGTGTGCACGGGCATGATGAAGTAACAATTTCTTAGTCAGAACACCGTTGTCGACAATAAAGGAAGGAATTGGTCAAATATTGACCACTTGTTACCAACACTATAAAATAAAGTGACCAACAATGAGTAAATTCAACACAAAAAGGTGACTTCAATGGTAATAACTATTAGAGAAATTACAGAAGAAAATTGGGTGGAAGCAGTTAAACTTGAGGTGAAAAAGGAACAAGAGAATTTTGTGGCATCAAATGCAGTTAGTTTAGCACAATCAAAATTTCAACCCTTTCTTGAATGTTATGGCATCTACTCCGAGGATAAAATGATTGGTTTTTCAGCAGTTGGTCAGAATCCTGTTGATAAAACAGTGTGGATTGTAAGACATATGGTTGATGCAAAACATCAGGGTAAAGGATATGGAAAGGCTGGCTTGAAGAAGATGATTAAGTACTTGAGAGATAGATTTTCATGCTCTGAGATTTATTTGGATGTTGAACCTGGAAATGAAGTAGCTACAAATCTTTACAAGATAGCAGGGTTCAAAATTACAGATAAAAAACATGGAGAGAGTCCAATTTACAGATTAGATTTGAGTGAATATACAGAAGACTACTAGAGACAGTTGCACACACGAATAAGAATTTCATCCGCGCGCGCTTCTTCAGTTTTTATGACTTGCGATATTTCAAGTAGTCTCTACTTCTTTGGCTTTCTAGCTTTGAAGAGTAAGGTGTAAGGTATTCTTCTCCATATCTCGTAGTCTTTCAAATATCCTTCTTCAAAATATGGAATCTTCTTCATTTCTGCTTCTGTCATTTTGTTCAGAGGATACGGCTTAGGCTCTAGAATCTTTTCAACAGCGAACCCAGAGGTGACCAGAGGATTGAAATAATCTTGGAAAGTTCGACCATACCCATAAAAACTAGCAACTTTCCCTTCTATCTTCCATTTCCAGATTCGCTTACTTCTGTAAAAATAATTACCTAATCCCCACAATTTTCTTCCGCCATATCGGACAACCCTTCCCCTATTGGCAATAGGATGAACAACACAGAAAACAAACACCCCATCTTTTCGTAGAATCCTAAAAACTTCATGGAACACTTGCCCAGGATTCTCTGAATATCCTACGGCAAAAGAGGAGAGGACAATATCAAAGCTCACATCACTAAACATGCTCATGCCCTCCATGTTTCCAACATAAAATCGGACTCTCACTTTGTGTTTTCCAGCAAGTCTTCTGGCATACTTTATCTGCTCCTCAGAAATGTCCAAGCCAACTGATCTAGCACCCCACTTGGCTAATACTATTGCATTTTGTCCCCCTCCACAACCAACCTCTAGAATGTCTTTTCCTTCCACATCTCCAAGCAATCCCAATTCTGTTTCTCCAGGAGAAACCGGACCATAATGCACATCATCAAGAGAGATCTTGACAGATGCTTGATAAGCCTTGGAAATGATGTTCCATCCTCTCTTAGCTGACATTTTCACACGCTCATCTAGGCACAGAGATTCTTTCTCGATTTTATGACTTGTGGAAGAGACCACGTTATTTTGCCAAAGTGTTTCTTCGGCTTGCACCCTTTTTCATTCGGTGGTTAAAATCTTCTCTAATTCTTGGACTGGCTTGATCAAGTAAAATCCAAATTTTCTTAAACTTGTTCTTTCTACTTGGGTTCTCTTTTTCCATTCTCCAAGTTAGCTGCCCTATGTTTTGATGAAGCAGACTCTTTCCTTCAAATTCTTTTAATATCGCTTGCATGCTTTCTTTGAACCCTTCATCAGTCAATTCGTTAGTCAGATACCTGTGTAATGTAGATTCCACCTTCAGCTTCAATTTAGGCATACCTTATTGCTTCTCCATCTGCTGAACTATTCATGTCTGATTTTTCTTGAAATAAATCAGCTCATGATCGTCCCTTCCAGTGTTGAAGTTCTTATGATTTGTGGAAGAATCTAAAAGACCAGTTCATCTACTCTAGGTCAGGTGAAAACATGTTAGATATATCATGCGCGCGCGTTTGTTGGAAGGAAGGAATTAAAATTTTATACCAACCAGGTTCGCGCGCGTATCATGATGTTGTTCAGTCGATGGATGTTATTGGCAGTTGTTCCTCTATGACTTTTTTCCTCCATGTGCCTTTGGAGAGCCATGCGACCGAAAGAACTGCAGCTCCTAAGTTTCCTATGGTCATTCCAGCCCATATTCCGGCAGCGCCCAGTCCTACTACAAAGTAAAACGTGAAAGATAGAAGGGTTCGTAGTCCCCACAGTCGGATGAGGGACAAAATCATAGAAGGCTTCGTGTGTCCAGCCCCTTCAAATACGCCTCCAACCATACGGAAAAGGGTGAAGAAGGGAACAGAGAACACAAAAAACGTGATAAATGTGGATCCTGCATCCAAGACTGCTGGATCGTTTATGAACAGTTGGTACAGTGGAACCCGGAAGAAGTAAATCGTAGCACTTGCTACTGCTGATAGAAAAAAGAAAAACAACAAGAGTTTCTTAGCTATTTCGCCTGCTCGCTTGTTTTGGTTTGCCCCCAGATTCTGACCTATCATAGTGGACATTGCACTTAGACCACCCCACAGTATGACATTCACGAAGTTAATTAAGCGACTGCCAATCCCATAGGCAGCCAATAATGTTCCCTCCCCCGATAATAGCCGATCTTCAGTGGATACAAGACCGATGAGCACCACGAATCCTGAAGCAGTGCCACTCATACCAATGGCTGAAGGGCCTCCTATGGAAATGATTTTCTTTAACCAGCTTAGATCAGGCTTTAAATCCGCTAATTTCAACTTGATTCCCACTTTTCCGGAGAAAAGAAGGTACAAATCAATGATTGCTACAAGGCCTCTTGTCATAAGCGTCGTTAAAGCAGCGCCAACAACACCCATCTGAGGTATGACCCCCCAACCAAATACAAAGAAGGGGTCCAATGCTGTGTCGAGAACCGCAGAGGAAATCGTTAAAATCATAGGAGTTCTAGTGTCTCCATAACCTCTTAGCGTTGATCGAAATGCAAAATGGGTAAACAGGAAAGGCAAGCCCAGAAACACAATTTGAAGATACGGAGTTGTTATCGTTTGTATATTCTCAGAAGCACCCATTAGATAGAGGACATCACCTGCAAAGATAAATCCCCCGAGCGCTGCGATACAAGAACTGCCGAGAAGAAAAATGACTAATTGGCCTGCTGCTTTGTTAGCTTTCTCGGATAACCCTGCCCCTGTGTATTGGGATACGAGAGATATTCCAGCAATTCCGAATCCAGCACTCAATGAGATAAAGAGGAACATGATGGGCCACGAAATTGATGGTGCTGCAACAGCTTCTGATCCCAATTTCGCCAACCAGAATGCATCCGTCAAATTGTAGACTGTTTCAAACACATTAGACAGCATTACTGGCCATCCTAGCGTCATGGCTGTCCGGATAATGCCGCCATCAAGTATGTTATTCCTCATCGATTCTTTTGTCAATTAAAGAATTCTCCACTGAGTGAATTAGGGTCTTTAACAGAGAAGACTAAATACATTACCCCTCTTTGAGGCCAACCATGTGAGGGTGAATCTACCTTTTGCCCGCGCGCATACAAACATCACACTCCTCTAGTTCAGATAAAACCTGTCCACGCCAACCCCGTCCCACGAAATACTACTCCCTGTTCTCCGGATTATTCCTTGAAGCGCGTGCTTACGATTTAATAAACCTTCACACGCCCACGATCAACAACAAGCCGTTGACCCTCCCCAAACACTGAACGACCCCGTCAAAAAACTAAAGGGGCCCCTCCAAAGAACAACACACTACACGTGCACCTCTTTTCTCGGATCTCCAATCATGAGGGGCCCCGAACGTAACTTCAGGACTTTGGACAATACACGGATAATGCAAACAAAAACTACCAAGCTAGCAAAGATGCTCACGACCTAGAGTAGAGTCGGGAAACTCAATCAGCTTCCACTTCCTCGCACACAAATCTGCTACTCACAGCACATATTATATTTATACATGCGTAACCATGCGCCCGCGTAAAAGCCTATTGGCAAGACTACGCTGGTAAGAAGCGCACCCCATTGTTCGTCGGTTGCACAGGCGGGCTACACAATCCGTGTCATCTATTGCTTGGGGCATAATCGTCGTGCGACACGAAATCCTTGGCACACCGGAAGCCCACGT
>JAOUKN010000128.1 GCA_029882515.1 Candidatus Bathyarchaeota archaeon | reverse complement strand
GCTTGTTTATAACCTCAATTACAGAGTTCATCATTCAATTCACAGTCTGTAGGACATGAAGGACATACATAAAAGCGTTCTGCGCGCAGGAAAAAGGCTTATTTTAGCTATGCATGCATTATCGATGGAAAAGTTGAAGTCATAACTGAAGGCAATTGGAAGTTGTTTGAAAATAGCGGTGCCCGCGCAAGCTTAGCAACTCAGTAGTAGCAGTGTGGGGGGGGTTAAAACCTAAGCCAACCAACACAGATTTTCCCCTAGGGGATAATAAGTAGCTGTCCACACTTGAATCTCGGTAGGTGCATGCAGCAAAATGAGGCTATCTTACGATTGCATTTTCAAGTACTCAGATATATTCAATCCAGTGTCTTTAACCACATTGCTTTTGGCAGGTAAGCTTGCTGAATTGACCCAAAATAAGATTGTCCTAGATCTTGGATGTGGAAAGGGGTCTCCTTCTCTTTTATGGGCAAGTGTCTTTGGGGTTCGAGTCGAAGGATATGACATCAATGAGAGTTATGTTGAATACGCAAACTCGCGTGCTAAAATGTTGAATCTTTCGTATCGAGCTAAGTATACCTGCGAAGATGTCAGAGAGTTAAGGCTTAGCAGAAAGTATGATGTGGTAGCTTCTTTGGGACTTGGAATAGCGAAGGTATATGGAGATATCAATAGTGCTCTGAGAATGTTCAAAACTATGTTGTATAGGGATGGCGTTCTAATCTTGGCAGAACCTGTTTGGCTGTTGAAACCTGTTTCCTCGGAAGTGCTGAAAGCTCTGGGCGAAGCTGAAAATTGCTTTCTTACTAGGTTTGAAATGCAGCAATTGATGGAAGAATCTAGGTTCCAAGTGTTGGGACATTTCGTTTCCTCGAAAGAAGACTGGGAGCTTTATGTCAGGCCAATCTACATTGCCATGCATGAAATTATTGAAAGTAAGAATGACCTTACTGAAGAGGCTCAGAGAGTTATAGACGGCTTCAAAGCCGAATACAATGCGGCGGGTCAACAGTGGGATATGATTCTCTGGGTTGCAAAAGCCCATTGAACCCTCAAACTGGTACATGCATGAATACCCGTTAGCCAAAGGTTATTTCATGATAGGTGCTTCAGGAAAAGAGCGGGCTAGCCAGTAGTCCATAAACCGTTTGGTTGGTTGGGTAAAGATTTAAGCCCAAACCCAAAACCCAAATTTGTTCACCTACTTATTCAGTGATTTACACTCGTTTTCTCTTTTTCTCATTTCTTCTTTCATATACACTCTCTCTTCTCAACACCACACCACACAACACGGAGCAGAAAAGTGGAACAGAAAAAAACCGTTCAGGGCTTCGTTGGTTGGACTCACGCTTTCGGTTTGGACTTCCATGCGAGCCAGACAATCATTGCTGCAGCTACAAACTGTACAATTGCGATCACTATTAAAGAAGGCAAATAGGCAGCCGGAAAGCCAACTATACCAATTGGCAGCAGAACTATAAAGACTATGCCCACGATGATGTTTAACCAGCGATTTATCGAATCCTTCAAGGTCAGGGTCAGTAGAGCCATGACTGGCAAAATCATCTCTATAACTACTAACATCAGCACCATTTCTGGTGTTGTTTGCGCAACGGCTTCCTCTACGAAACCTGGTATGTAATGCTCTATCAGACCTATCCAAATACCCGCCACTTCGTAAACGAGCCACAGCACTGCAATCTTTATCTTCCAATCTTCCAAGTTTTCACCTCCCTCCAAACTAGAACGGAAAAATCTAATTTCCACGTCTTTGACTTAAATGGCTTGTGCTATTGAGTCCGTCTCCATTGCTTTCTTCAGTTATTCCCTTCAAACTTGCCTTCAAAGTCAGAATTACTTTGCACACTTCTGAGCTAAAATGGCTACCTCTGCATGCATGCAAAGGGATCTTTAGTCTTGAGGTGTTTGTGAAAACATAACAGAAGCTTCGTGCAATAGCACATCTTGAAGTTTAAGACTCATAGCGTGGATATAGATTGAGTCGGGTTTGAAATTTGTGTTAATATTGGTCATAAGAATTACTCCGTAAGCACCTTCTTCTTTCTCAACGAACCACATGTGACATCTGAAGCCCCATGTATCACCACCATGCCCCTGAGCGCCATGAAAGTAATGGTGTTCATACGTTACATTGCTCAGGTGCATCCAACCTAATCCGTAACCAACCGTCAAGGATTGAGGGGGAAATGAGACTGCTGGTTCATGCATTCGTTCGACGGTTTCAGGTTTCAGGAGTTGGAAGCCATTGATTTGCCCGTGATTCATATGCGCGATCAAAAATTGAGCTAAATCGGGAACCGTACTTCTCACTCCTCCGCCTCCGATACGATTTCGATCATAAAGCGGTAATTCAACATTGGTCTTTGACAACACGCCAAATACTCGTTCACTAGGAGCAGCCTGGTTATTAGGCGAGTCTGAGACGCTAAATCCGGTGCTAGTCATGTTTAATGGATTCAAGATGTTTTCCTGAAGGTAATCAACAAATGGTCGATTGGTGACGCTTTCAACGATATACCCTAATATATCATATCCTGGGCTGGAGTAGAAGTACGCTGTTCCCGGCTCTGAAACCGTCCAAGCGGAGGGTGAGTAATACGGCCCATTTGGAGTTAAGTAGCCGTCTAAGAACTCCGCAAAGGAAGGATACGGATCATATCTAGCTATACTTAATCCACGGTTCGCTGAGAGCCAGTCAAGTATTTCGTCGGCTTCAACATAACCCCTATATTGATTCGTATAATGGGCTAATCCTGATTGATGGGATAATAGCATTCGAATCGTTATCGCTGTATTTGGATACTGTGGATGCCTCATAGGGAAGGGGAGATATTGGTTAACGTCGTCATCCAAGTCTATCAGGTTTCGCTCGTATAACTGTAATACGGCTGTGGCGACGAACGGTTTCGTAATAGAGGCTATAAGATACACGGTATCTTGCGAGGCTCCACCATAACCTCGACTCCAAACCAGAGAATCGTTAACGACAATGCCTGCTACCAAAGACGGAACGTTTCCTTCCGTCATCAAGTACTGAATTCTTTCGTCAAGAGTTGGCAAGTTCTGAAGTTGATCGTCAATAGTTTGGAGATTAGTCTCAAGCATATAGCCATAAATTAGGCTAACATTAGACCAGAGTACCACTCCAACGACAACGGTAAGCAGGACGGTTCCACTGATACCCCCTAACATTTTTTTTGTTGGTAGATGCGGGAGCTCTTGATAAGATCGGTAGCTGAAGTATATGCAGACCACGGCGAGGATGTAGAATAAGATAATGGATAGGTTGTAAACGGACACTGAGAAGTATAATATGTGGTTCCATGCCGATAATAACAATCCTCCAAAGAAGCCAAAAATAAGAAGACCGATTCCATAGACATAGCTCCACCGAAACCTCTTCCAATACAATAATCCAAGTACACAAAACATGATGACCACGGTGCCAAAATAGACGATCTCAATATCAATCGCGCCACTGAGCGTAACTAAATTTACTCCCAATATGATTACTCCCCAAATAGCCAAAACGAGAATTGACGCAAAGGCACCTATTTGAGAAAATGTGAAATCAATCACCCACTTTTTCATTCCCACTTCCCTCACTAAAAATCTCTTCATATCACAGATTTGAGTATTGAAGGCTAAGCAAGATCGCGTGTCCAGTTATTTCAACTGCTTCTGTGTTCCTTTACTATCTACAGCTGATTAAAACTTTGGCTCTAACCTGAATCCTAGCTAGCTTTCACCCTTTTTCCGACCTAAAACAAAACAGTCCAAGATCGAGCAGCTCAAAATCATAATCGAAGCCTGGGGAATGAACACGAACGAGATCCTCACCAAACAGACACTCACGAAGCCCCATCGAACCGTGAGGGATCTAACACACACAATTGTGCGCGAGCATGTGGAACAGCGGTTATGGGAAGGAACAAGTGAATAGCTCTAAACCAAAACGCAAGCTTGATGTGCATCTAAAGGAACCTAATCATTCCAATTTTTGAATCTGCAGTATCTCTACTATCTTTCCCCACATGTGAAATGATCCTAAGTCAGCGCGGATTTTTGCCTCAAAGTATACTCGTAAATCCTCACAACGGACCTCTGAATCCAGATTGATTGGGTCATACTGTTCTCCATCGTCACCAATTATCCCCCAGAACCCTCCTTCAAGATCCAACCATACAACGGTGCCTGTTCCCCTTACAACGTTTTCTTCTTTCCCCAATTCATACCCTATGGCTATAGCAGACATGGTGGCAATCAAAAGCAAGGCCAAAGCAACCATTTTCCAACGCATTTCCAACACTGATAAATTCTACCATCCCACGACTTATAATCCTAGAGTTTAGAACAGTGTGTTCGGAATCCTAGATCGGTCTATCCCACGATGGTCAACAGTCTTTTCCATCCCACGACAAGTTTCCCGAGCTATCAAAGAAAGGGTTAAATATTCCATCTTGTGTTAGGGGTTGGCTTGCCCCAGAAAAGGTGTTGCCCCATGCTTACAATCAGGCGCTTCGTTGAGGGCGAAGACGAGGCGGTCTGGATCAGGCTACTGAATGAAGCCTACAAGGAATACGAAGACTTTAGACCAGACACAATGGAAGACATGGAGCTTCAGAAGAAAGATCCAACCTTCGACTCAACCGGAATGTTCATCACGGAGTTGGACGGAACGCCCGTAGGCACAGTCAACGCCTTCGTAGACCGGAATAGAGAGGAGAAGAAGGGATTTCTACAAAGGCTGGGAGTGGTTCCAGCGTTCAGAAGACGCGGTGTAGGAAGACGCTTGGCGGAAAAAGCCATAGAAAGCCTGAAGGAGCGAGGAATGGAGTCTGTCCAGGGCTGGGCGAGGGAGGGCAAGGTCGCCTGCAAATCTCTCCTAGAAAGTATGGGATTCAAACTAATCAGGGTTTTCAGCACAATGCGAAGGGACTTGAAGACTATCCCTTACAACATCAGAGAGCATAAGAA
>JAOUKN010000126.1 GCA_029882515.1 Candidatus Bathyarchaeota archaeon | reverse complement strand
TGCCTTTTCTAACGTATTAATTACTATAAGAGTTCGTTTGCCTTCAGTTATGTCTCGACCCAGTCCACCTTTCCCTTCGGCAAATTTTTCGCTGACTAAATCCAAAATGTCATCTTGTATCTGAAACGCTACACCGATCGACTCTGCAAACTTCCCAAACTTTTCAACGAGTTCATCGCTGGCATCTGACAATACAGCGGCGATTTTTGCGGCCATTCTCGCTATTGTTCCTGTTTTGTATACACACATTTGGGCGTATTGTTTCCAAGTTACTTTGTCGGCGTCTGCGAGTCCACGGTGCCACGCGATGTCCATTGCTTGTCCGAAACCCACGTTGATCATTTCTTGAACGTAGATTTCGTATACTTCGATTATTTTATCTTTAGAGAGTTTGTTTCTGTTTTTGATTAAAGGTAAAAGTGGCAAATAGAACATTTCGTTTGCTACGTTGATTGCGATATCCAGGCCAAACAATCTGTAGGTGCAAGGTTTTCTCCTTCTGAGTTCAGAGCTGTCTTCAATATCGTCTATCATTAGAAGTCCATTATGAACAATTTCTGGTATTATGGCGAAATCCACAAGTTGTTCAGGGTCTTTGCCGAGAGCGTCGCATATCAAAAGGAAAAGGCTTGGTCTCCATCTTTTGCCCCCTCTGTCTAAAAATTCCCATATTGGTTCTGAAATTGCCTTGTTGACGGTTTCCTCATTGTATTCGTATCTTGGCGGGCCGAGAGTGAAAACTAGAGATTTCTTGTTATACTTTCTTGGGATGTATTTTTCTATTGCTTTGTTAATGAAGGGTGCCTTTTCTTCGAGAAATTTTTCAACATTTATTTTCATGTATGTTTCCCTTTTTTCCTTCTAGCGTATAATTCAGGGTGGAACCCTCGCATTCGTAACCATTCGGCCGTTTTTCCCACGAGCACGATAGGAGTTTTCTTCAGTTTTTGAATGGAATCGGCTCCTATTAGAAACATGGTATTTCTTAGTTCTTCTATTATAAGTTCGAGTGTCTTTTTGACTTCCTTAACGTCTTTTGTGGCGGGGCGTAGAATTGGCGTGGTTAAACTTGATAGGTCTGCCCCTAACGTGATGGTCTTTGCAACTTCTATTCCGGTGCGAACTCCACCTGAGGCGATAATGGTTAGGTCTACTGATTGTGTTACTTCAGCGACACTTACGGCTGTTGGTATTCCCCAGTCCCAGAAGACTTCACCAAATCTTTGACAAGACTCATCTTGAGTTTCTTTCGCTCGGTGGTATTCTACTGCTGCCCAGCTTGTTCCACCAACTCCTGCCACGTCAATACCGGCAACACCAACATTCTCGAGCATCTTGGCTTCTTCTGCCGCCACACCGGCACCTGTCTCCTTAACAATGACTGGAATATCAAGAGCTTTTGCGATTTCGCCGATCTTCTCAAGGGCTCCCGTATAGTTTGTTTCTCCCTCCGGTTGAACCACTTCTTGTAATGGATTTAGATGGATCGCTAACGCATCGGCTTCGATCATATCAACAGCCGTCTTGGCTTCTTTGACCCCGTATCCTTGTACGAGTTGTGGACACCCAATGTTCGCTATCAAAAACGCTGTGGGCGCCTTTTCTCTCACGATGGAGAAAGTTTTTTCCAGTTTTGGGTCTTCAATTGCTACTCGTTGGCTTCCTACTCCCATTCCCAGACCCATTTCTTCAACTGCTTCTGCGATGACTGCGTTAATTTTCATAGCCTTGGGAGTTCCACCTGTCATTGCTCCAACAATCAGAGGGGCGGAAAAGTTGTGATTAAAGGCAACTGTGGAAAGATTGATTTTGTCTTTTTCAATTTCGGGAAGAGCCTTATGCACGAAGAAAACGTCTTCAAATCCGTTAGTGGCATGTCGTGCTTGAACATTCTTTTCTAGGCAAATTTGGATGTGATCCTGTTTCCTGTTTTCAGTTTGACTTGGCAACATTCCCACCTTTATTGATGATTGTGCCAACAACATTCTCATTTTTAAGGGCTTTGTAAACATTATTTGGCTTTGTGGCGTTCACAATGATCGTCGGTATTTTTCGTTCTATAGCCGGGATTAACTCCACTATTTTTCCAACCATGCCTCCGGTTACATCTGGTGCCTTTGCTTTTCCAATTTTAGGCAGCAGTTTTTTCAGTTCAGATAAGCTGATGTGACAAATTAATTTGGCAGAAGAATCAGTTTTTGGGTCTGCCGTGCAGATTCCATCAACATCTGCCCCTACGATTATGCGGTCTGCGTTGAGTCGCATTGCGAGTGTGGAGATCAGTTGATCACCAGACAAGATGGCGAACCCGGTCTCTGAGTCAGGGACTGCGTCTCCATAAAGAACTGGAACGAATCCCATTCGAAGTAATTTTGTGAATGGTCTTTGTTCCATAATTTGAATTCGGCCTGACTTCGTGATTATGCATGACGAAGGCTGTATTTCTATTGCCGGGATATCCTGATCTATTAGGGCGTTTATGATTAGTCGGTTTAGTGTTGTCATTGCTTGATGGGTTTTCGAGAATCCTATGATTTGTGATGGGTCTTTGTAGCCCCGATTTATTTCGTATTGTTTTGCAATTGGATGGCCAAAAGAGCCACCACCATGAACAATGATAAGCGAGTTAACGTTGGATCGTGCGATTTCTTCTGCCAGTCTTATGATTGCTTTCTTGTTTGGAGTAAAGGGTCTGCCCTTTATTGTAATCACTGATCCACCAAGCTTCAGAATTGTTGGCTTAGAAACGCTGGCTATTACATTTTCCTCCATGATTGATTAGGTGGTTTATGAATAAATCTTATCTCTTTCTAAACGTTTAAAAACGTGTTAATCTGACTTCCGCTTGTATATCTAAAACGCTGATTTTTACAGTACCTGTTAAAATGTATTATACAAAAGACGAACTATACAAGGTTCGAGCATAAACAAAATCATGATCCTAGTCTGGCAGTTCCAGTTTCAACTCCCTCTTCAAACTCTTATAGCGATTTCTCACGGTAACTTCGGTTACACCGGCAGCTTCAGCAATATCCTTTTGAGTCTTCTTCTCATTATTCTGCAGACAAGCAATGTACAAAGCAGCCGCAGCCAAACCCATAGGGTCTTTCCCAGCAGCCGCACGCTGCGCCTTGGCCTCTCGTAAAATCTTAACCGCCAAGCCCTGAGTCGGACCGGAAATGCCCGTTCGCTCAGCGATCTTCGAAACATACGTCAAAGGATCGGCAATAGGCATCTGAATATCTAATTCCCGAAGCAACAACCGATAACATCGAGCAACGTCCTTCTTGTCAACCAAACTGGCCTCAGAGATCTCTCGTAAAGTCCTTGCAGTTCCAGTAGTTCGACAAGCGGCATAAAGAGCAGCGGCTGCAATTGCTGCAATGGATCTGCCACGCACCAAGCCCTTGTCCAGAGCCTTACGATAAACGACTGCGGCCTTCTCTTTAATCGCATTGGGAACATGAACCTTGTCGGACAGACGATCAAGTTCCGCCATGGCTTGAGCTAGATTGCGATCCACCGAAGAATGGACCCTAGATCGTATCTGCCATTTTCTTAGTCTCCACATCTGTAATCGGGTGGATAGTGGAAGTTTTCTTCCAAAGGCGTCACGATCAACACGGCCTATAGCGGTGGATAGTCCTTTATCATGGACCGAGTAGGATGTGGGAATCCCCACGCGACTTCTGGACTGTTTCTCTTCTTGTGTGAAGGCTCGCCATTCTGGGCCTTTATCCATCGTTTGTTCGCGAAGAACTAAGCCACAGTTTCCACAAATAGTTTCGCCACTATCATAGTCATGAATAAGGTTTACACTGTCGCACTCTGGGCATTTGTCCATGAATCGTTGTTGTTTTTCCTTGCTTGCCAAGTCCTCCCCTCGATGGAGTGCAGTGGGCGAGAGACCTGTTTCATATAAAGGGTTCTTCATCTATGGTCAGATTCAGAAACCGCCCATCTGGCCCGCCGTATCTAAGCAGAGTGCATGTCTCAATATATAAATCTTGCGACGTGTCAAAACTTATTTCCTAACAGTAAGTAGAAACCATATGGAATCATCAACTTTCGGTTGCCGCAGCATTTTCCGAGTGAACCAAAAGGGTTAGAATGTTTATTAATGGATGACTTCAGATGTGTAGCACGTTAGAGCACTTTCAGATGGGTTGGCATGGTTCGACTGCCGGAACACATTCGTGATCCATTGGAGAAGTTCGTAAGAAGATTGAGCGCAAAAGAGACTGTTTCAGGAGTTGGTCTGTTTGGAAGTTGGAGTCGAGATGATGCAACTTCAGCTAGTGACCTAGACCTTTTGATCATAGATAACCGGAACTTCAACTGCGAGTATGTGGATCGTATCAGCTTGAAAGAGGAGTTGATCGATCTTAATTATGTTCCAAGGAATTGGCTTTCGGGACGGTTTCCGTTAGAGATCGATCAAAAACTTCATGAGGCATATGTTTTGTACGACCGAGACTGGTCTTTAACGAGTACAAAGGATTGGCTAGCTCGTGTGTACAGAAATTCTCATCGTATCGATCTTCGAACTGAACATTATGTCGTGGAGTCGGATATCTTATTGAGCAAGGCCTTTTCTGCTTATCAGCGAAATGACGTTCAAAGTGCCTGCATCTTCGCTGAAGCGGCCGTAGAATTTATCGTAAAAACGTTTATGGAAATCAACTGTATGCCTATTTCAAACAGCCATTTTATCAAATCTCTTGAGGAATCCACTGTCAAACTGGGGATGCCCCATATCTTTTCCACGTTTTTGACTGTAACTCGACTATCTGAGGTGGATCATGATGAGGCCGAAAGAAGGCTTGAATTGTTCAAGGGGGTTGGGGATGATCTGTCTTCCCGTATGAGAAAACGGAGGTCACTAGTTGATTCCCTTCCTTTTCGCGTTCAAGCCAATTTGAAGTATTATGGAGACTCCAATTTCTTACACGGTGTCGTTGCCAGAACACGGGATATTATTGCGGAAGAAAGATACATTGAAGCTTCCCACTATT
>JAOUKN010000028.1 GCA_029882515.1 Candidatus Bathyarchaeota archaeon | reverse complement strand
GGCAACTTCAGGCACTGAATTCGCAAAAACCTTCACAGCAGCTTAGAAGGAAAAAAGTCTGTTAGAGAGTGGGGAGGGAACACTGACCCCTCTTTTATCATCTTGGGAGGTGTAAGAATGGTTGTTAATCTAAAAGAATTCGATTCCGCCGTCGACATATCTAGGGCCATAGACGAACAAATCTCGGAGACAAAGAGCCTACTAGGGGAGTATCTGCGTCGCCTCGACGATATTCGCACATTAGCTGAGAGATCTAAAAAGATACGAGAGGTCGTCTTCAAGTTAGCCGGCAAAAAAGCTGCTACTGAGACTCTAGGAGAGATCACTGTTGGCAACTTAAACGTAGTCTTAGATGCCAATCCGTTTCACGAACTAACGGCCATAGAAGAGGTTGTCCGAAGCCAGCAAGAAAGACTCTTGAGTTTACAAAAGATTCGCGAAGCATTAAATTGGGTAGACCAGATCGGAGAAACCGAAGGCGTCAAATACTTAGTCTTGGAAAGTGACGGGATACCAGAAAAAATCTTGCTCAAGATCTCATAATTTCGTTCTCAGGTGCACCAGGAAGTGAGAAAATGGACAAAGATGCCTATACAGTTGCGTTAAAGAACACTCTAACTGAAGTAAGAAAGATTTGTCCAGACATCAATTATTCTTTCATTTTTACTAAGGATGGCCCAGTTGTTGTTGCAGATGAGCACTCTGCCAACATTCCAGTAAGGAAGACTGTTGATTCTTTTCAAAGTTTAATGGAGAAGGCTACTACAATTGGGGGCCTACATAACATGATAGTTAAGGGAAGCAAAGGTAACGTCCACATTTCCAGTGTCAATGGCATGTATCTGGTCATAGCCACATCTGAAAATGCTAACATGACTTACATTCATTCAATTGCCAATGTGATTGTTCCAACGATACTAAAACTTCTTAAGAGCATTGTCCCTACCCCGCCTACGCCTCCCAAAACTGCTCATTCACAGCAACTTACTGTCGAAAACATTAGTGGATTCTTTCTTGGAGACACCGTCCAAGTGGATAAAGAGATTTTGAGTCAATGGTCGAAGGATTTCAAGGGAAAGGGGGTCAATGAGGTGGAGGTTGAGGCGTTCGGTGGCAAAGTTGTTCAGTGTAAAGTAAAAGCAATCAGTGAATCTAGATATGAAGGAAAGGGTCTGATTAGAGTGCCAGAAAAAGTTGCTAGAGATCTAGGGGTGGCAGAAGGAGAGTTGGTTAGGATTAAACCGGTGAAGTCTTGAGGTGAGTACCATGCGAGAGAAGAGTACGTCTCACGAAGCTGTTGAGAGTTTACGTCTGGATTTAGATAAGATCAAGCGTGAAGAAGGCATCATTGGGTACATTTTGAGAAGCGCCAAATCCGCATCCATTGACATAAAAGACCCTAGCAAGATTATTGATTATGCAACTTTGTCTTCTACTGCCTTGAAATCTGGAGAAAACATTTCTGAAGTGTTTGGACTTGGCGATGTTTCCTCTGTAGTTGTAGAGGGGAACGAAGCGAAGGTTCTGGCAATGTCCGTTGGTGGCTTTCGGGTGAGCATCTTTATGAGGCGTGATGTCGATCACAATAGGTTTTACGAGGATTTGCATTTGGAGTAACGTCTTTCTCTTGTTTTTCATTTTTGATTGGTATTCAGTGTTCTTATCCTTTTGATGAATCTATGTAGTGATAAAGTTAGTTTCGCTTTTTGTTGCGTTTTGTTTAGTCGTATAAAGTCATATTTTTCTAGGAAGCTTGTGACTAATTCGATTTTTGTTTGGTGGAGTTGTGTTTTTTCGGTGATTTCTGTTATCGAGTGCCATCGTCCGTCCTGGAGTAGTGTCAGGATTTCGTCGATTCTTTCTGTCAAGGGTTAGAAGCCTCAGATGCTGTTGCGTTATGAGTGTTTTGAGATAAAAGATTTCTGAGGGATTTCTTTAGAAAATTTTTCTATAGTTTTATGATTTGATGGTGCGAGATATATAAGACTAATACGTTTTCTGCTGATGCACAACTGTTTGTGGGTGTTGTGTTTGACTTTTTTGGCATCATCGAGAGGTCACTTATGATCGTGGTTTATCAAACATAGCAGTAGTCCACCAAAGTTAATGTTGGTGTGCGTAAAGAGATTCTTGTTTGATTCATAAAGTTACGAGATTAGGGATATTATTTATATAGTGCTTTGCTCATTCTTCAAAGTCTTGCTTGGTTGGTTGCTGGTATGGTCAGTGAAGCGAGAGGACGATTGTTCCGCAGGAAGGACGGAAAGTATCTACTGTATATTCCGAAGGATTTGGCTGAAGATAGTATGTTTCCGTTTGAGGTGAATCCTTCAGCTGTGGTTAAGGTTGGCTTCAGGATTGGGGATAAGAAACTACTTGTAGAGAGATGGGAAGAAAAAACTGAAGCTTAGCCTTATTCAATATATAGCATGTGCCCCCGCACTTAGCCACAACTCATGTACAAAACATCAAAATCCACCAAAACCCTTGAAAATTGGCTTTTGATCCCTATCAAAGCAGAGAATCTAAACAGACTCTCATGCAAATATCCATTCCAAAATCGGAAGGCCGCGATGCGCGCCGCCATTTTAGCTTTTTCAGCTTAAAGCCAACAGGGCTTATTGCCTGATTCTAACAATTTTCTCCTGGACCTATTCACACATGAATCTACGTTTTGTAATACTTCTAATTCAACAACTGCAACACAAATAACTCAAATCAATTAAACTTTAAATAGCCCCAGAAAGCGTTAACATACCAGCGCCGCCGTAGCTCAGTTAGGTAGAGCAGCTGACCTAAACTGGTGTAAGAACGCCATTTAGGGCTGAAGCTGTTAACCAGCTGGTCGTCGGTTCGAGTCCGAAGGCAGCGACAAAACGTCTTGTCTGACTAAACCGGCGGCGCCAAAAACTTATTCAGTCTTTACCAACAACAACAAAATACCCAAAATAACTAATATAAGCCCGCCAATGAGAAACGCAAAAGAATAGGATTCGACACGGCCACCGATCATAGGTGGATCAACAACGGTGAAGTAAACAATCGCACCGCCCAAAAAAATACTCAGCAATCCGCATAACTTCTCAGCAACAGTCAAACCAAGAGGTGCTTCTCCACTCACCATCATCACCAGACAACATCTAGTTTCCGAGGATTATTTTAAACTATTCGTTTAATCAAGCTACCTCTTTAAGTTTTTCTGGCAAATACTTATCCACAATGTACGTTAAGCCATACCGACTGAAGGCCTCTTGCTCTGCCTTCTTTCTAATCTTCAAAAATTTCTTAATCTCCTTCTGCCATAAATCACCCTTATAACGTGGGTCCTTCTGCAACTCATACAATCGCTTAATATCGACAGGTGTCAATTCATCACTAGGTAACCTATAATCCACTATGTCAGTAGCCCAAACGCCACTCCATCGAGCATCAGGGGTAGTCAAATCCCTTAAATGAGCCGCATTCGCTGAACCAGAAATGATAACCATGGCAATATGCATCCCCCAAGGATCACCATCAGTAAAAATATGTACGGGTAACTCTAACTCTTTATTCAATCTATAAATGAAATGCCTACTGGCACGTGGCGCCTGACCTCCCAGAAGGACGAGTAAGGCATTAAACTTCTTATGTACCTCCTCCTCAATGAATCTAGTGAATAAACCACCTTTTTCAATGGCGATCACCATATCTGTACTAGTCTTCACAAATTCAGCGGATGTAATAGCTGGCCCAATCATTACACCGTCAGGATGCGACATTAAATTGTATTGCCTTCCTTCATATCCACGGACAGTATATTCAATGGTTAAATCCCCAAAGATAGCACTACGTTCCTCTGGAAAAACATTGAAATCTTCTCTGGCAAAACCAACAACGGTTTCAAGGTCAGTTATGATACTATTGGATTCAGGCTGATCTTTAAAGGCGACATCAAAAGCCTGCGCCGAATAATAAACGTCACGGAGTGTAGACGTTTTCCGATTTTTCGCAAGTTCGTAAGCAAAATAGGCAGCCCAAACAAGTTGTGTAAATGGGCGAATATGGCGAATATTTCTGGAACTTCTACGCACTGCTTTATCGCCTAGAATGTACTGCCGGACTTCGGGGCTATAGAATATGTTTTGGATGGAACGACTGGGCATCTTAATCCATGGAAAAGCCCCTTCTTCCATTTGACCATAGAGTCTTGCACCGAAATTTCTCAGATTTTCTAAAACCTCTTTCTTTTTTTCGGAAACTGAAATTTTAGTCTTCAAATTTTCTTGCACTCCTTAACAACACTTTAATGTTAGGTTCCTTCTCTTTGCCAGCCAGATTTGTGGAAAATTTTGCGATCTTCGGCAAATACTTGGAAAAAACATCCAAACGTCTCCTCTCCCTCGCAACATACTCTTTTTTAGTCAGAAAGTGTTGTAGTTGTCGTGCCACTTCTCGAAGACCGTTTAAAACTTCTTTTTTAACTTCTGGTCTATCCGCGATAAATTCTTTACCAACAGTCTTGTACGGAACCTTTGTACTGCATATATGTACCAATATTACGATAGGCATGCTAGGTGAAACTTTGTATCTCCTCCAGTTCATGGATCGTATGACCTTTACACAAATATCACTAGCCTCATCATACAACAGTGGAATCCTATTTGCAAACCTGTAAATCAGGATGTCATCTTTCGCAGGAATGTCTCCTCCATAGGCTATCGCCGTCTCAACAATAAAGGGATGACCAGAATAGGTAGAAGGCTTACGCTGAGAGACCACAATGTACTCTGGCTTCAACTCCTTTAGGATTCCAACTTTCAGCAAATCTTCACCCAAAGGGGACAAGCAGCTCGCATCTGGAGGCAAGAAACCGTCAAATTTTTTCATCATGCGCACGAGTTTCACAATTTCATCGGATCTCAATTTTCTAGGAGCTTTGGTTCGGATAAACCCGGCTGCATGCAACAAACGAAGGATAACACTTTTCTCAACCCCTTTGAAGTGGGTTTTCATGAAGTCAACTAAGTTCCCAGATTGAGTGTTTCTAATAAAATGTTGCATTTCTTTGACGCTGAGGTTATGAGAGAACCCATTTTTTCCCTTCTTTTTATTCTTTTTAATAGCTTTTACAAGTCTAGAAATATCCTCTCCCTTCAGATTTTTGGGGTCACTTGTTCTTATGAACCCAGCAAAATCCAGAAAGCTAAGAGAAATGGTCTCGCCAACTCTATGGAAGTGTTTCTGCATAAAATCAGGCATGGTTTGGCAGTCTGTTATTCGTTGGAGGCGTTGCATTGTTTCCACATCCACCCCATAGGGATGGGGAAGTGTTTCTTTGGGAGGAGGAGGTGTTTTTGTAGTGACTCGGGTAAACTTGTATAGACGACCCTTCGGATCAACGAAAGTAATGTTAGCATAAGGAGTCACAAGTGCTGTTTGTTTAAGATATTCTAGAATCTTTGGCATCGCCCTAGAATAGTCTCCTTCAAGGCTAAATTCAATGAAAGTTCCGTGCCATTGTTCTTTGTTTATTTGGATTGTACGATCCAGAATTAAAGGCCGATTTCTCTGGATGTCTATCATAAGCGCATACTTGTAGATTCTCGATGTTCCAGTGCTTGAGACTATATTAACAGGTTTATGAGTGGTGATCTGTCCATAGAGAATGGCCATAGTTCCCCCTAGACCAAAAGTGCCTCTAGCTTGTTTCAATTTATACTTCGAACCAAACAAGACTTGCCCAAATGCTGATGGAATGTGACGGGCTGGAATACCACACCCATTATCTCCAATTCTCAGCCTGTAAACATCATCACCTAATTCCGTGTCATTATCATGAGATAATCTGATGTAGACCTCAGAAGGGACCCCCGAGAGATCAGTAGCGTCGAGGGCGTTTTCCACAAGTTCCCTCAAAGCCGAAAAAATTGCTCTCACTGGGTTCGTGAACCCAGCTATGTCTCGATTGCGGTAGAAAAAGTCGGCTGGACTTATCTCTTCAAAGGTCACCATTGTTCTGTCGCTTTCCTATATTTTCATGGTATGCTAAATGTTCTGCTTTTGGCTTTCTCTTAATTTATCATCCAATTTCTTGAGGATTTGCTGAAACTGGCGGCGCATAGGTTACATTGCTTGACACGTTTCCCTCAATTTAGGGTTTGCGGATCTCTATTTTTGAAGCTAATGATGCAAAATTGAATGTTCACCGATTCGCGGTTTTCCATACATAAAAAATGTTGTAACTAGGCATCAGTCTAAGAAGGCGGTTTGGTTTCCCAGAGCTCCATTTTCTTTTTCTTGAATTCTCTTCTCTTTCTGTGAAGGAACCGATAAACTGTACTATGTTGGCTGCCTCTAATGAGCATTCGAACTGCTTCTTTTGCTGCTTCTGCTTGATCTGTGTTACCAATAATGGAAATCGTATGCCCATACACAGAGAGGCCAACCTCTGTTAATTCCTCTATGAGCCCTCTGGTTTTCCCGCCCTTTCCAATCACGCGTCCTTTTAACCGTTTGATGTCAGATTGAGATCTTCCGACGATTTCTCTTAAATCTATAATTTCCAAGAAAGACTCATCATCATGGAGTAGTCTAAATGCTCGTTCGGGGGAGAAGCCTCTTCCAATTGCAATGACTATTTCCTTGGCTCTGAATAGAACGGTGGGATCAGAGGCTGTTGGAAGCAATGTTATTGTAATGCCACCTGTTTCGCTCTCTACTTCAAGTTCAACTGAAAGTTTCTTCTCAATAGTTGCTTTTACTTGACCCTCAGGACCTATGAGGGCTCCTATACGTTCCTGTGGAATCTTAACAAAGGTGCTACTTCTCTGCACTTATAACCCACCTATACATTTCTTCTTGAGAAGGCACAGCTACGTCGAGTCTTTTGAAGTGCCTATATAGATTCTCTAGGTCTCTCTGTAAAAATTTATTAGCCATTGGATGTTCAAGGAGCACAGATTGAGAAACATCAAAGAGGACAGGTTCATTGTGCCATATCATAATGTTGTATTCACTTAAATCAGCGTGTACTAATCTTGCTTCTTGATACAACTTTCTTACATAGATCAGTAACTTTTGAAGGGTCTCTTGAGGTTTTTGGAGAGCTATTTCTTTCATGAGAGGTGCACTAACTCCCTCTTCCCCGATAAACTCCATAATTAAAACGTTTTTGCTAGCTGCAACGGGTTGAGGAACTCTGACTCCTACGTCGTAGGCACGTTGTAGATTTTTGAATTCTTTCTGCGTCCAAGCATACACCAAGGAACGTGTGCCCCTTCGAACATGAGCAAACCGAGGATCACCTTCGATGTATGGAAGCATACCTCTCTTAAATTCTGCTGACACGGTTAGGTATATTTTAATTGCAAGTTCTTTTTGTTCAGAATCCTTTCCCCAGTATACCCGTGCCTCTTTTCCTGCTTTCACGACCCCAAAAATCTCGGATATTATTCCCCGATTTAAGAAATCGTAGACTGTCATAAGAGTTGAGCGGTCGAAAACTTCCTCCATAACCGCTCGTTCGGATGAACGGTCTTTAATCAACATCCTATCCCTTTTTTCTACTACCTTAAGCTTGTGTTCTATGCGTTTTCGCACGTCTTTGGACCGTCTTTTCTCAGTCATGGATGTATTCCATAGAACATGATGTGATTCACGCTTTAAAAACCCCAACTATGCGGCGATTGTTCAGATAAACAATAAGAATGTGGAGACACTCCCGCGAAACCCCATTTTTTTGGGCATTAAGAACACATTCGCTGAAACCTACTAGGTCAATGTCATGCCACACTCTGTTTTTGGGCTTAACCTCTCTTTTTTCTAAATTCATCTCCTTTTCGCGCGCGCGAGCACATCATTGGGTACGAGGAGTGCCATGTCCTTGATTTCTTCTTCACTGATGACTTTCTTTTTCTCCAAAGAGCCACCTTCTTGGAATTAAGGGTTATTTTGCTATTTATGTTTCCCTTTCTTTCGAAAAAACGCGATGCCGAATAAATACAGTTCATCAATTTGCTTCATCTTGATAACGCTAAGGTGCACATTAACTTATTTAGTGGTTGTGATGACTCTTTTTTGATTTAGATGTTTAAAGAGGTGGAAGCATCTTACGAGCGAATAAAGAAGATTGTCAATCTCACTCCAGTAATGACTTCTTCAACCCTCAATGAAATAGCTGATAGTGAATGTTTTTTGAAGTGTGAGAATTTTCAGAAAACTGGGACCTTCAAGTTCAGGGGGGCCTTCAATGCCTTGTCACAGTTGTCTCCAAAACAAAAGAAGAAAGGAGTGATAAGTCATTCCTCTGGAAATCATGCGCAAGCACTTGCTTTAGCCGCGAAACTTCTAGGAGTTAAAGCAGTAGTTGTTATGCCTGAAAATGCTTCTCCTGTAAAAGTGGCTGCAACAAGGGGTTACGGGGCGAAAATAGTTATGTGTGGTTCCCACCCAACTGACAGGGAAAAAGCTGTTGTACCACTCCTTGAAAGGTACGGCTATACTTTCATACATCCTTCCAATGATCTCAAGATTATCGCTGGCGCTGGGACCGCTGCCTATGAATTAATTGGTGAAATAGGTGAACTCGATTACGTTTTCAGCCCAGTAGGTGGTGGTGGATTACTTAGCGGAACAGCACTCGCAACGAAGGGACTACTTCTATCAGCCAAAGTGACCGGCGTCGAACCCAAGAATGCAGATGATGCCTATCAATCGTTAAAAGCTGGAAAGATTATACGAGTGAAGGATCCAAACACAATAGCTGATGGGTTGAGAACTTCTCTTGGAAGTAACACTTTCAGTATAATACGAGAGAAAGTAGATCAAATAATAACCGTTTCAGAAGAACAGATTGTTGACGCAATGCAGTTTCTTTGGGAGAGAATGAAACTCGTAGTTGAACCGTCAGGAGCCGTTTCACTGGCAGGAGTATTATCAAAACAGATAGATTTACGATCTAAAAGAGTAGGAATCATAATCAGTGGAGGAAACATTGACTTGATCGATTTCTTTACTACAATTCGACAAAGAATAAAGTCCTAGCTGAAGAGATTTATTACATTCTTACAATTTGCGCATGAGGAATGCCTGAAATTTTTAAGGTGGCTTCTGGATGAATTAGCCCTTTCTCTATGGCTTTTTCAACAATTTTTTTTCCAACCATATTCACGATTGTGGACTGTCGCATCAAAGTGATGGCTTCTTCCACGCTCACTTTTGATCCTTTGTAAAAATCTTCGCGTATTTCAAAAACGATTTCGCCTTCTCTGAGGTTTTTGCCTAGTAGTTCAGCGTCACAAGTTGCAAGAAGTATACATCGGCCCCACTTTCGTATGTTTATGTAGACGTCCAAGTGTCTGCACTTTATACGGGTCTTATAGATGATTTTGCACCACAGGCTTCACATTTGAGAAAATGGAAACGCTTCTCCTTGACCAATTTTGTGTCAGGAAGCCTGCAAACAGGACAGACAACAAAATCGTCGATATATCTTTTGACTAAACGATCTATGGTGTCACGAGAAAACTTTCCTTGAAAAATTGCACGGGAATCGTCTATGGTTCCAGCAGTTGCTAATTCCCCTGAGAGAAATTTCAGTAAGTGACTTAGGTCTCTGTTAAGGACATCAGATATCTCTTTGAAGTTGTAAAGGATTGTTCGAACTCCAATGGTAGAACTACGGGGTCTGGGAAATTCAAATCTTTTCTTTTCAAGAACCTCGTGGGGAAGTTTCGAACGAGCCCTCTTCAGCATCTCCTCATAACTCATACTCATTGGTCTTATACTCCATTATCTTTATGCTACCATCGGGTTCGATCTCTTCTAAGAACTTATTTGTCTGTTTAAATATTTTAACATACCCTTCACTTGAATGGCAAAGTTCATCTTTCAAAAGTTTTAAGAAATACATGCTTAGAAATTCAGTCGGTGAAATGATGGCTAAATCTTTCGTTCATCCCTACATTCCCAATTCTATCCCAAAAATCAAGAAGGATATGATGAAGCAAATTGGTATCCAAAATATAGAAGAACTCTATGCAGATGTCCCTAGAAAATTTCGACTAAAGAAGAAGCTCAATCTTCCCAACTTCATGTCAGAACATGAAGTGAAAAGATTCATCGAAACTCTCCTTTCTAAAAATGTAACAAGTCAAGAAATGCCTACGTTTTTAGGAGCTGGTTGCTGGCCTCATTATGTGCCTGCAGTCGTTGAGGAAATCATTCAGAGAACAGAATTGCTTACTTCATACACTCCATATCAGCCAGAAATTTCTCAAGGGATGTTACAGGTCCTTTTTGAGTATCAAAGTATGATCTGTGAAATCACTGGAATGGAAGTTGCCAACAGCTCCATGTATGATTGGGCTTCTGCTTTAGGCGAGGCAGTTCGCATGGCAGCACGATTAACAAAACGAACAGAAGCCCTTATTCCAACAATAATCCATCCGGAAAGAGCAAAAACGCTGCAAACATACAGTGATCCAGTTGGAATTCACATCCACTCAGTGGACTATGACTCCGAAACTGGACAACTTGACATCGAAGACTTGAAGACGAAAATTTCAAAGAACACGGCCGCCGTATACATTGAAAATCCCACTTATCTTGGCTTTGTCGAAGCACAAGTTAAAGAGATTGCAGAAGAAGCTAAAGATCATGAATCAAAATTCATCGTTGGAGTCGATCCTACATCCCTTGGCGTATTAAAGCCTCCCAGCGAATATGGTGCGGATATAGTGATTGGTGAAGGCCAGCCTTTAGGGATTCCTATGAATTATGGCGGGCCTTTCCTTGGCATATTTGCTTGCCGAGACGATATGCGTATGATTCGACAAATGCCTGGGAGCATAGTGGGTATGACCACCACTATGGATGAGACGAAAAGGGGCTTCTGTAACGCCCTTCAAACAAGACAACAACATATTAGAAGAGAGAAGGCAACATCCAACATCTGCACAAATGAAGCATTATGTGCAGTGGCAGCAGCAGTCTATTTAGCCTCACTCGGCCCAAAGGGCCTGAAAGAATTAGGAGAAACTATCATAAGCAAAACCCAATATGCTATGCGTCTTCTGTCAGAGATAAGAGGTATCAAAACTCCAGTTTTCAAGTCTCCACATTTCAAAGAATTCACCGTAAACTTTGATGACACTGGAAAGACCATAAAAGAAATCCATGAAAAACTTTTACAACGGCGAATTCATGGAGGGAAAAAAATCGTTGAAGAGTTTCCTGAACTTGGTGAAACGGCCCTTTACTGCACCACTGAAGTTCATTCAAAAGATGATATTGATTTCCTTTCTAATGCATTAGAGAAAATCATAGGAGAAGATGAATCATAAATGTTCAAACAAGCTCGCTGGAAAGAACCAGTCATTTTCGAGTTAGGCCATCTTGGACGCAGAGGGCATATCCTACCACCAGTGGAAAAAGAAATCCAACAAGTAGTAGGAGATCCTAAAAACCAAATTCCCGAAAAAATTCGAAGACAAACCTCTCCAAGGTTGCCAGAATTGTCAGAAGTCGAAGTAATGAGACACTACATTCGGCTATCTCAAATGAACTACTGCGTTGATCTAGGTCTTTATCCACTTGGAAGCTGCACCATGAAATACAACCCAAAGATCAACGAAAAAATTGCAAAACTGCCTCAAGTAACTTCCATCCATCCCTATCAAGACAGAAAGACAGTTCAAGGCATTTTAGAGATTCTTTATAAACTCTCTCATTGGCTGGCGGAAATCACCGGAACATACGAGGTTAATTTGCAACCAGCAGCGGGGGCCCATGGAGAATTTTTAGGCGCCCTTATTATGAGAACTCATCACAAGTTCAACAACGAAGACAAGATAAGAACAGAATTAATAGTGCCTGACTCCGCTCATGGCACAAATCCAGCAAGCGGAACCATGGCAGGATTCAATGTCGTGGTTGTTCCTTCTGACGAGGATGGATGTGTTGATTTGAGAGCATTGAAAGATGCGGTTTCAGAACGCACTGCGGGATTGATGCTAACAAACCCTAATACTTTGGGGATTTTTGAGAAAAACATAGAGGATATTACAGAGATTGTTCATGATGCTGGTGGGCTGCTGTATTATGACGGTGCAAATCTTAACGCAATTTTGGGAAAAGTTAGACCAGGGGATATGGGTTTTGACATAGTTCATATGAATATACACAAAACCTTTGGAACTCCACATGGCGGAGGCGGCCCTGGGGCAGGCCCTGTTGGAGTCTCAGAGGAACTTGCAAAATTTTTGCCAGTCCCCACTGTCGCATTTGACGGAGAATGGTATTATCTAGACTATAATAAACCCTACAGTATAGGAAATATCAGAGGATTCTATGGTAATGTAGGGGTTCTGGTGAAGGCTTTTACTTATATCCTGAGTTTGGGAGCGGAAGGCTTGGAGGAGATAGCTGAGATTTCTGTGTTAAACACCAATTATTTGATGAAAAAACTAGAAGAAATTGGTAGTTATGAACTTCCATATGCTAAGGGGCGCCCTAGAAAGCACGAATGTGTTTTCAGTGCGAAAAAACTGAATAAGGAAAAAAGGATACGTGCACTCCACATTTCTAAGAGGATATTAGACAATGGTTTGCATTCCCCTACCACTTACTTTCCTTTGATAGTTGAAGAGGCTCTAATGATTGAACCTACAGAATCTTTTGAGAGGGAAGAATTAGATAGATTCGTCGGTGTAATGAAAAAAATAGCTGAAGAAGCCAATGAGAATCCTAACGAAGTCTTGCAGGCTCCAAAAAACACTGCAGTAAACCGTTTAGATGAAGCTAAAGCTTCTCACCCGAAGACTATGGTTCTAAGTTGGAAGATGCATTTGAAAAAGACTACTTCCTCTTAACCACTCTTATAAACACACTTTTTCGTTTAACGTGAACTTCATGGCCCACCACAAACCGTTTTGCCTGCACAGCTGAATTAGGAGAATTGCAGCAGATGAGAGGGTTTTCAAGAGCTGAGCGAAATGTTTTAAGATAGAGATGCTATGGGAAATGACTATGCTCTTCAGAGAAAAGCATATCAAAAAGATTATGCGAGCTGAAAAAACCATGACTCGCCGAACGCATAAACGTACATTTAAGGTAGGCGGAGTCTATGGCATCCGCAGTTGGTATTTGGAGAGACCAAAGCATTATGTTAAGATAACCAGCAGGTTTCGGCAACGGCTAGGTGACATGACCTTCGAAGACGTTAGAAAAGAAGGTTATGAGACGTTTGAAGATTTCAAACGGGCATGGATTGAAATTAATGGCGAATGGGGTCCTGATCAGTTAGTTTGGGTCTATGAGTTTGAGGTGACAGACTCTAGATAGATGCTGACAGCAATTATTCAGAAGCTGACAGCATCACTACAATGCTTATTAAGACGAAGACACCGATGATGTCTTCTAGGAATCAACCCAAACATTGACAAAGAGGAAACCGTTAGATGGAAATTACTGTGAAGTTTTTTACTGTTTTGCGAGAAATCACGGGAAAGAAAGATGAGAAGGTCAAATTCTCGAATTCTCTTACAATAGATGGCCTGCTGGATTATTTGTCTCGAAAGCATGGTCGCCAATTCACAGATTATGTGTACAATGCGCGTGGGAAACCTAGAGGTTATCTCCAGTTTCTAATTAATGGAAAAGGCATAGCGACTTTAGAAGGTTTCAGAACAAGGTTAAAAGAAGGCGACAAGGTTGCTATAATACCACCTGTAGGCGGAGGATAGAACCTCCTCATGCGATTTCAGCTTCCAAGTAAGTCGCAAAGGCTTTCACAATACGGGTGTTCAAAAACCTTCCGAATAATGGTTCATTGCTTTTTATTACCGTCGGTTTGTAAGCAAAGTTTCTGCCAATCCAAGAAGCAGGGCGTTTTCCTTCTTCATCAATAAGAACCCTGACAGTCAAGTTTATCCATTTCTTATTCTTTTCAAAGGAAATCCTGTTGCACAATTCAGCCACCCTTTTGCTTCTTTTTTTCACTTCTTGAGGAGAAATCCTCGACTTTCCTGCTGTTGATCTTGGTCTTGGAAAGAACTTTGAAATATTGACTATATCTGGCCTGATGCCTTCAACGAGTTTCAGTGAGCGATTGAAGGCTTCGTCGTCTTCCCCTGGGAAACCACAAATAACATCAGTGGCTAATGTGATTTCTGGAATTTCCTTCCTAAACTGATAAACGATTTTTTCGAAATCTGCTACGGAATAAAAACGATTCATTAGCTTCAAAACTTGGTTGTCTCCACTTTGAACTGGGAGATGGATAAACTTGAAAATCCTATCATCCTTAAAGACTTGAATCAAATCGTCAAGCATACCCAATGCATAGTTAGGGTTCATCATTCCGACACGAACAAAAAATTCTTCATCAATTTTGCAGATCTCATCCAGCAAAGAGATCAAGTTGGTTCCGATATCTTTTCCATAGCATGCGGTGTCTTGTGAAGTGAGCCATACTTCTCTGACCCCTGAGTTCAGGTCGCAGTTTACTCTTTCAACTATCTCACGAATCGAATAGCTTCTCAACTGTCCTCGAGCAAACTGAACACAACAATAGGAGCACGCGCCTAAGCAACCGTAGTTGATTGGCACTATACTTACGACTTTGTTCATGCGAACTCTCGGAAGTTCAAGACTGGGCTTTGAATTGTTCCCTAAGATAACAACTTTCTCTCCACTACCTACCTTACGTGTAACCTCGATTATTCTGTCTCCTGACGAAGGACCTATCACTCCATTAAATTCAACCTCGGCTTTTAATCTCTCAAAGTTTATCAGAGGAAGGCAACCAGTGACTATCAGTTTTTTATTTCTTGGCACTTTTTTTAAGATGTTTATCATCCTATTTTCTGTGGGCGTTTTGACCGCACATGTATTGTAGATTATGACAGTTGCCTTCTCTGGGTTTTCAACGATTTCATAACCGACAGTTGAAAGACAGCCGACCATGAATTCTCCATCAGCCAGATTGGTTGGACAACCGAAACTTTTAAGGTAGATCTGCTTAGAACTCGTGGTCATCAGATTAGGTCACCATCAATGCGGTGATTATAGAACTAGTATACCTCCTTTATGGAATGCTACAGTTTTAATCATAGAAGCGAAACATAAGGCTTCCGAATATTGTTGTTTACATGAAAATGTAATGGCTGCAGAAACAACCAGAAAGCTTTATAAGGAGATGTTGGTAAACGTGTTTGAATCATATTTATTAAATAACATATAGCAATATAACTGAGAAGATAAATCTTATCTCCGCTGAAGATTTTAGGAGGAAATAGATGAAACTTATTACTTTGCATCTTCCCGAGCCTTACATCAAGGCCTTAGATCGGTTAGTGAAAGAGAAATACTATCCAAATAGAGCTGAAGCCATCCGCGTTGCTGTTCGAGATCTTCTCACTGTGGAGGCGTGGGGGAGAACGAACGTTGGTAAAACCAGTTGACAGGATCACTGAGAGCATTGAAGCGAATGGAGTTTGTGAAAGACTCCATGACCCTAGTCAATGTCGTATTGTTGTATTGGGTGTAGGTGGCGCTGGAAACAACACGATCACTCGACTAATGGAAATGAGCCTCACGGATACAGAATGCATAGCCATCAACACTGATAAGCAACATCTCAACGCAACAAATGCCGCTAAAAAAATTCTAATCGGCGAGAAGACCACTCATGGTATCGGTGCAGGAGGAGATCCAAAAATCGGCAAAGCCGCAATTGAAGAGTCAAGAAAGCGTATAGAGAAGCTATTGACTGACACCGACGCGGTGTTTATTGCTGTTGGTTTGGGGGGTGGTACCGGAACAGGAGCTGCCCCGATTATCGCTGAAATTGCTCGAGGCAAGGGAGCAACTGTTGTGGGAGTTGTTACCATGCCTTTCAGAATTGAGAAGGGCCGGATCCAATGCGCCACTGAAGGACTAAGAGAGATGCAGAGCAAATGTGATACCATTGTCATAATCGACAACGACAAACTCATGGGTTTAGCGCCTCATCTTCCGTTGAATGAGGCGTTCAGAATAGCTGATCAAGTTCTGGCTAATATGATCAAGGGAATTGTAGAAACCATTTCAGAGCCAAGTCTGATCAACTTGGATTTTGCAGATTTTAAGACTGTGGTTAAGAAAGGTGGAGTTGCAATAATTGGAATCGGCGAGTCAGATGCACCAAACCGAGCAGAGGAAGCAGTTCGAAATGCTTTACGAAGCCCTCTATTTAACATAGATTATGAAGGCGCAACAGGAGCTTTAGTCCATGTCTCTGGAGACGACGAGATGACCATTGAAGAAGCCAATAGAGTAGGCGAAATCGTTACAGAAATGATGAGCAGGAACGCAACAGTGGCTTGGGGAGCAAAGGTCAATCCAGATTCGGATGGTGCTTTAAAAGTTACACTTCTCATGACTGGGGTATCTTCACCACTTCAACCTAGCTGGTTAGGAATGATTATGTCAAAGATTCGTAATATAGATCCATATCCAGAACTAGAAGAACCTTTGGGGATTAATTTGGGCTTAGATCAGATTGAAAACTTTGAACAGCAATAACTACTATTGTTATCGAAACATAGACAAGCACTTTAGACAAAACACAGCACTCTTTAATGTACTCAATACCAATCCAGATAACAATCTTTGCTCTGTTGTTCATTTGATTTGAGAACACTGTCTACTTACTCGACATTTCTACTTGGTTTAACTAGAGATTCTCCCTATCTATCAGCAATTATATGTTGTAGTTTTGTAAGCGTACACTGTCATTGGCTCGGAAGGTTTATATATTACCGCTTGGTAATTTACCACGCGTTAAGTTACCATTCGGTAACAAACATCTGGCTGGATGCATTGAAGTTAAGACTATTACTCGTAAAAGATGATGAAGTTATCTCAGAGATACCACTATCCCTCGACCAGTGGCCCCGAGAACGTCTAGAAGACGAATTAGAATCCTTTGAAAAGGAGTTCGATCAATTCTCCAGACTTTTTCATGCTCTCGCGCATCAAAACCGACTGAGGATAATGAAAAGATTGTTTGAAGATGAAAACGTGACTTTAGGCTTCGTAGACCTGATGAAAGACCTTGATCTGAATCCTAAAATCGTTTGGGAGAGCACCAAGAAGCTGCGTGAAAGTGGTCTCCTAATGAAATCTGAAAGTGGGAAATATAGTTGCTCAAAACCTGGGCAAGCCGAGTTTCTCATGGTCAGCATCGCATTGAGGCATTTGCTCCAGATCTTAGAACGACTAGAAGAATAATAGGAGGTGAAAAATGAATGTCTTACATTGACGAGTTCTTCCGAGACACCGATTCTTATTTCAGGAAACTTGCAGAAAGAATGTTCAGAGAAATGAGTGAAATCGAAACGGCGATAAGAAGCGGTAAGCTGAAGGGCGAGTGGGACATCAAGCCAATCAAGGAGCCTGGGGTCAAAGGATACGTTGCCAAAGGACGCTTTCAACTTGGTGAACCCTTAAAATTCCCAAAACAAGCTATAGATGAAGTTCGTGAACCCTTGACAGACGTCTTCGAAGACAAAGATCACGTGAAGCTTTACATAGAGTTACCCGGCGTTGAAAAGGGAGACATACAACTAAACATCACAGAATCGCAAGTAGAGGTTAAGGCAAAAAACTTCTACAATAATGTTAAGTTGCCAACCAGAGACGTAGAGTTTGACAAAGCCTCTGCAAACTATAAGAACGGTGTCCTACAGGTAATCATACCAAAGATAAAGAAAGTGGCGAAAGAAGAGAAGAAGAAAACGATAAAGATCGATTGACAAACGTGATTCGCATGAAAAGCGAGATCTACAACGTAGATTACAACGAATTCGTGAAACTAGTGGGCACCGCCCACTTTACGAGGCGCAGTCTCTACGACGCTTATGAGGCAGTTAAGAGACTTCAACCCAAGGATCTTGCCATTGAATTAGATATGCGGCGTTTCAGGATTCTGAACAATGCTTGTGCGATGTGCTCCAAACATGGCACATGTACAGCAAAATGTGAGTTTGTCGGAGCCACTGATGCCTTGGGAAACGTCGACGCAAATATATGGCTCATAGACATGTCAGAACAAGAAATAAGGCAGAGAATACGACGCTTGCCAACTCCAACTTGGATTCACTTTGCACGTATTCCATTCATCAGTGAAGAAGATGAAGTCACCCGGTTGTGGGAGGAGGGCTTTAAAGATGAAGTTCTCAACTCGTACCAAAGAAGGCTACAGAATCTTCGCAGACATGAACCAGCAATTTGGCGGGTCTTGATTGATGAACGTAATACTTTGATGGCCGTGAGACTGGCGTGGATAGCCTCTGAAAAGTTGAGGGAAGAGGAACAACCTAACATACTTGCTCTTGTTGGAGCAGCTCATGTTGCGGGAATCAAGGATCTATTAAAACAACCCATCACCATACAGGAAAATCTTAGAAGGTTCAGCCTGACTTTCACGCCTCCGACCCTCATAAGAAGGATTAGCGTTAACACAGATAAAAGTACAGTTAACTGACAAAACGTTGAGTTAACAAATCATTCACATTTACCTTTACCCTAAATTGCTTAGTGGGTGGAGAAGGTTGTAAATAAGTAAAATTAAAACTATCTCTTATCTAGTTTTCACTCTAGAGCTGTATGCAGTATCTACCATTCCTCTGATGTATTAATTTGAAAGTTGAGTGTATCGCAGATCATCTTCATGAATTTCAGCGTAACCTTGGCATCGATGAACTTTTGATAGTCGGTTTTCAAGAATATGGAGAGCAGATCTTCAAAGACTCGATCTATTTTAGGAAAATCACTATTCAGAAGAATCAGTTTCTGTTTGTCTTCCTCGAAAGGGTTCTGTTAAGTCTTCGGGACTTTTAATGTGACTGATTTGGTTGTTAACTATCGGGACTTTCTGAAGATAGCCCAAGAGCTTGTCTGTGTTCCGAAGTACATGATTCGAGCATATGTGATAGGTCGTTCAAGTTTCTAACTGCAATGAGTCTATTATCTCTATGTGGACCTCTTCTCTTCAGAAAAAGTTCTTTTGACAGA
>JAOUKN010000154.1 GCA_029882515.1 Candidatus Bathyarchaeota archaeon | reverse complement strand
CAGGAAATGCGTAGGTATTCTTGAAGATCTGCTTGAGGAGAAAGGAGGAGGTTTTTTACCTACACGTTCCTTCATCTTTGCACAGCGCTCACGCCTTCAGGTTACATTGGCAGCACACATTGGATAGGAAGTTTGGGAGAAATCGATCCAGCCTCTGTATATGGATCCCGATTCAAGTTTTCTGCATATTTTTTTGACAACTTCTGAGAGCTCTTCTCCATTAACTACTAAGTACAGATCTTCGATGGACTTCCAGAAAGGGAAATGTGGGGAACTTTTGACCACGTGTATGTTCTGCAATTCATTGTTCAGATAGGCCATTAACGAGTCGATTTCGTTTCTCGGACCTGTAACTGTTAGTTTTTCTTGTACTAGGCTGCATTTACTCATTACCTTTACCTCCTTCTATCGCAATGTTTCCCTAAGGCGCAGCATGTTAAGAGCTTCAGCTTTTCTGCTTTCGGCGTTCAACATTGCCTTTTTTACTTCAAAGGATAATGGTGCGAATTCTTGGTCTGCTTCTATGCCTAGACCCACCCTCTCATTATCTTCCTTAAGCTGCGTCACTGATACCTCACTGACATATTGATTGAGGATTTTTCGTAGCTTGGAGGGTTCTATTATACTGTTTTCATACATTACTTGTGAGTGCATATACATCACCTCTTTCACTATTTAAATGCGTGTTTTAATACTGAGACTCCGTATTATATAAAGTTTGCGTTTCAACAATTAGAAAGTGTTTCATTAACCAGAAGGTTAATATATATAACTACGAGTATTTTAACTGTGGCATAAATGACCAGAACAAAAACTCTGACAACAACTTCGGATCTTTGCAGGGAAGTTGAGATGGAGGCTTGCAAATTGCTTGAAGGCGAAACTCAAAGGAAGATCCTAGACGTGTTGAGAGCTAAGGATTTAACCGTAGGTAAGATTGCCAAGAAACTGAATATGGCACCACAGTCAATTTATCATCATGTAAAGAAACTCGAGACCGCGGGATTGATTCGCGTTACGCGTGAAAAGCGCTGTGGTCATCTCATCGAGAGCTACTACCAAACTACCGCTGACAACTTTGTGTACAGTACCGAAAACTCCACAGAGAAAGCCATCAAGGAAGACTCCACAGAGATTTTGGACAAACTAAACAAGATTGGTTTCAAAATGGACACCAGTGAAGAAACGGCATCAAAACTAGCAGAAATTCAACTGAAGCGCAGAAAGTTTGCCAAACTCCGCTCACCTGTTCCGGAGATCTGTTCGAAATGTGGTTCAACCGACTTCTTCGTTAAGGCTGGACCAATGGATCCTGTCAAATTGGATTACGCTTACCACTATGCAAATCTTATGTTGATGACGGATGACGAATATGAAGCAAGAATAAACCTTGAAAAAGAGTTGAGGCAATTTCTGCTCTCTATTTGCCAGGAAAAATCGAAAGCATAGCGTACATGTAGACTCAATGAACAGCGCGTACACTTCGCGCTTGTGTCGTCGCGCGCACAGTTGGATCGCGTTACATTAGGAATTTTCCGTTTTTGTAGAATAGTCTACCGTCTGCATAGATTTCTCCATGCTTCTTCATGTCTTTCAAGATGTCCCAGTGGATTGCTGATTTGTTTAAGCCTCCAGACTCTGGAATTGAGCGTCCAAGAGCCATGTGGATAGTCCCGCCCATCTTCTCGTCAAAAAGCATGTTTTTTGTGAATCTGGTGATTCCCTGGTTTGTACCGAGAGCAATTTCTCCGATACGGTCTGCTCCGTCGATTTTCAACAGTTGTTGTAGGAGGTCATCACCTTTGGCTGCTGAAGCCTTGACGACTCTGCCGGCTTTGAATGTGATCATTATGTCTTCAACTTCTCTTCCTGAATAGATTCCTGGAAAAGTGAATCTGATAGTGCCGTTTGCTGAATTTTCTATGGGACCGGTGAACACCTCGCCATCCGGCATATTTTTTTCTCCGCTGCAATTTATCCATTTTCTACCTTTCACACTGAAAGTGAGATCAGTATCTTCGCCGACTATTCGGATGTCGTTCGCTTGATTAAGGAATTTGCAGATGCTCTGCTGTTGCTGATATATTTTCTTCCATTCTGTAATGGGATCCTCCTTGTTAACCAAACAGCTGTTGTAGACGAAGTCTTCATATTCTGTGAGCGCCATTGAAGCTTCTTGTGCTTGTGCGTTTATTGGATAGGGGAAGAGTGTCCATCTAAGTGTCCCGTCAGCAACACGTTTAGTGAAAATGTCCATAAGTTCTCGTCTGGAAGCACTACTCACCTTTATCTTTGCGGGGTCTACGTTTGACAATTTCTTGGGGTTTGGTTCAGACCATATTGTTATTGAAATGTCTATGTTTTCGATTAGAAATTTTGAGAGAGGTGAAACAAATTTTAGCTGATGGTCTTTGGCATATTTGAAAAACGTGTATTCAACATCAAGTTTTGGCATGATCAGTGGGTATGCATCGTTCAGCAAACACTCTTTGTATACCTCTTTGATGAGGGGAAAGGCCAATTCGCTTCCTTGAATAAGCACTTCCTCCTTGGGTTTCACGTTGACACTATAGCGAACGCAAAGTTTTGCAAGGCGTTCAATTCTTGGGTCGACCATCCTAATCTACCTACTTAAAAGAATCTTAGAAAAAGCGCGCACGCATTAAAAGTTTGTTGTATAACAATGCGCGCTGTCGAAACACGATGAGTCAGGAAACACCGCCAAACTTGACATACGTGTGCACATCTCACCAAAGTGTTGGCGACATGCGTCAAAATGCTTAAACGAATCTTGAATTCTATTGGAAATGGGGTTCTACTTATGGAAGGAATTGACATCTTGGAGAGACTTGGGAAAGAAGAAGTCAAGGCAGACGATGTGGCGAAAAGAGCGATAGCAGACCCAAGCGTGCTCCATGAAATCTTCAAAGGCGTATCTTCGACAAACCCACGAATAAGGTATAGGTGTGCCAAGATACTGAGGATTGTTAGCGAAGAAGCTCCAGCGAAGCTATACCCGAAAATGGATTTCTTCATTGAACTATTGGATAGTGATAAGAGAATACTGAAATGGAATGTGCTGTACATTATTGCCAATCTGACGACAGTTGATGTCGACAATAGGTTCGAGGATGTCTTTGACAAATATTATAGTCTTCTTGGGGCTGACTACATGGTCACGGTTGCCAATGTTGTTGGGAATTCGGGAAAGATCGCTAAAGCAAAACCAGATCTCACGCGGAGAATCACGAATGAACTCCTGAAGACAGAAAATCTTACCATAAAATCACATCTCACTCACGAATGTAAGAACATCCTAATTGGGCATGCGCTTTCAGCTTTTGACATGTACTTTGACCAGATTCAAAACAAGGATGAAGTAATTTCATTTGTGAAAAGGCAGCTCAATAACACTCGAAATGCTACCAGAGTGAAAGCGGAAAAGTTCTTAGAGAAATTTGCGTAGTTCACTCCGTTAGAATAGAGCATGCATATTGCATTATGGGGTATTTCGATGATTACGTATGAAGATTTCAGAAAGGTCGATATGCGAGTGGGCAGAGTTCTGGAAGTTAAGGCCTTTCCCGGAGTAAGAAAGCCTTCTTACAGATTGAAGATAGACTTTGGCTCTGACATTGGAATAAGGAACTCCAGTGCTCAAATTACAGGATACCGAAAAGATGAGCTAATCGGAAGGTTGGTAATAGCTGTGGTCAATTTTCCTCCTAAG
>JAOUKN010000027.1 GCA_029882515.1 Candidatus Bathyarchaeota archaeon | reverse complement strand
ATGTCTATGCACGCACCATGAACAGAATTAATGCCATGCTCGTCTTCCAATATGTCACTGGCGACGCTCAACGCGATGGATTTTATCCAACCATAGTAGTCGACGTTTACTAAAAACGCCGTTTTTGAAAGCTGATCGTACATAACCTTCAGCTTTTCGCCTGTTTCTTGGGTGACGATAAGCCTTCCGTGAGATCGAACGTGAGCAGACATGGGATAAAAGCTTTCCTCCCAACGTTCCTTCACGTATTTGATATCCGTCAGAAGCTTGATGCAACATCCGTAAATGTCAGCCCTCTCCTCGTAAAGGAAACGATCTTCATATTTCTCCATCAACTTGTTCCTGTCTTCTATGGAGATAAGCTCAACTTCATACTTAGACATCACTCTAAACCTTCCCTTTAATTTCGTTTCTGCGCGCGGAGAATTATTGTACTAATGTTAGATAGAAAATTCTGCTTCGTTCTTCTCCCTTCACGTCCTTCATCAGTCCCTTTCCAATGCCTTTGGTTATTCCCCAACCTTTCTTAATGCCTTTACCGACCGCTTCACCAGTCTTCTCAGCAACATCTTCAGCCTTTTTCTTCTTTTTCTTAACCATAATATTACCACACTTGTTCAAAGTATGTATGATTTCACTTTTTATGATTTATGGAAGAAACTTGGCTATGGAAAACGGGGAAAGATAATGAAGTCTGCGCCAAATTCACGCTATGAATCATGTATTGCTCAACAACAGCTAGTGCTTTTCCGCTCAGTGTCACAGCAACTTGATCGCTGCTTTACCTTTTTCTCTACCTTTTCTTCGCTCATTCTTCTCACCTCCTAACACATCATGCGCATGTGTGTTTGTCTCTTCATGTTTTTGTGCGTCCTGTTCTCTTGTATGCTTCGACTTGAACGCTCTTTATTTGTGCCTGCGAACAGCATTCACTGAAGGTTCTTTCCGAAACGATTTTGACGTTTTTAAACCCGGCTCTCTTTATGGCGGTTAGATACTGGTTTTTTTCCAGAGCGCCTGCAACGCAGCCCGCCCATGCGTCAAAGCTTTTCCTGATAGATTCAGGTAACTCTCCTTCTGTAACCAGATCGGAGATCATTATCCTTCCACCTGTTTTCAGGACCCTGTATGCCTCTTGAAACACCTTTTCTTTATCAGGAGATAGATTGATCACACAATTGCTGATTATGACGTCGATGGAATTGTCTTCAATGGGGAGATTCTCTATTTCTCCAAGTCTAAACTCCACATTCTTGTATCTATATTTGGAGGCTGAAGCTTTTGCTTTTAGAACCATCTCTTCAGTCATGTCGATACCAATAACTTCCCCGCTTGGTCCAACTCTTTTTGCCGCTAGGAAAACATCAAATCCACTGCCTGAACCTAAATCCAAAACGGTCTCTCCTTCCTTTAAGCTGGCTAATGCAGTGGGATTTCCACAACCTAAACCCATATTGGAAGCTTCTGGAACATTCCTCAAATCTTCCTCTGAGTAGCCCATACTTAGGGCTGCATCTGCGTGTGCACGCGTCGATGAACCACAGCAAGATCTTCGTGTGCGCGCTATCTCCCCATATCTTTTTCTCACGAATTCCTTGATTTCTTTTTGAGGGTGGTTTCCTGCAGTGCCCTTCATGTATTTGTCACCTCCGAATCATTTCTACTCACACGCTCAAACGATACTTCCTGTTGAGGATAATTAATGACTAGATAGTCTTTCATGAAATTGTATCTAATTACACCTTCCACAGGCGTTTCCATCGTGTTTGAAAGTGGTTTCAGATCATGTAGTCCAACATCAACATCCTCCGCTTTAGCATCACCTACTTGTATAGATTCAGCCTTCGCTAGAGTCATTACTGCACCAGCAAAAGAACCACTTAATGCTCTTCTTTGACCCCACGTTTTCTCATAAAGACCCAGTGCCTCGCTTGTGTGTTTTGTGATGGTTGTTATGCTGACTCCTGTGTCAACTAAGAATTTGAAAGGGCCTTTACTGTTTACTCTGGCTTTAATGATGATTATAGGTGTTTTTTCAGTCAACTCAAATCTCATCTTTTCTACTTCCATTTTTGTGCTTCGCCATAGCGGATTTAGTGGAATTTTAATGGATTCCCATATGCTTCCTCAAAGCAGATTTCTTGAAGGCTTTTTCTCGGTCTAGGCGGAGGGTTTTCATCTGGAATTCCTATTGCCACAAGAACAATAATGTGCATGTGTTCAGGTATTTTCAGTGTCTTCTTAACTTCATCAATCCATTCTTTTGGACGCGACTCATAGTTAGCAATCCAACAGGTTCCATAGCCCAATGCTGTGGCCGCCAACACTAAATGTTCCGTGGCAATCAAAGGATCTCGGGTAATCCAAGTCTGACGTGGACAGCATGAACTGCTAGAATCTCCAAGCACTACAACAATAGCGTTTGCATCAGCGATGAAAGGTTGGGTGAGAAATGTGCGATTCTGAAAGTAAGGTTTTGCGAGAAGCTCTTTCGTTTTTTGATCCTTTACAATCACGAAGCGCCAAGGTTGACTATTTTCTGTAGATGGTGCAAGCCGAGCAGCTTCGAACATTTTCTCCAAGTCTTCCTTAGGAATGTCATACTGCTTATATTTTCGTATAGCTCGCCTTTTTTTGACTACTTCGAAGAAGTTTTCCGTAATATCCGGGCTTAGATGTTTGTACAAGTATTTATACTCCAATATACTACTACAGAAAAGTAGTAGAAAGATATATAAATCTTCTCTGACATAAGCTTATCAGTAAAAGGAAGAAGAAAACGTGGGAAGAATCAACCAATCTGTCGAAGAAAACATTGTATCTGAACTCAAAATGCTAGGCCTTTCAACTTATGCGGCTAAGATATATTTGGCACTTTTATCTCACCCCTACACACCAGCTGGTTTTCTTTGCAAGGAAACCGGCATACCCGACTCAAAAATATACTACGCTTTAGGTGAGCTTTCAAGAGAGGGAATGATAGCCGTTCAAGAAGGAACACCGAGCATCTACAAGCCTCTACCTCCTAAAGAAGCCATAAACAATTTGAAACAGCAACTTGTTGAAAATTTGAATCAAAAGATCGTTCAAGCAGACAATCTTGCAGACTCTCTTTCACCAATGTTTGCGAGTGTTGAAGGTAGAGACGAAATAGAGCTAGCCTATGTAATTCGTGGTCGGAGAAACATCATAAGAAAGATGAAAGACTTGATGAGTTCCGCTAGAAACGAAGTTGTGGTTTTCATATCGGAGAGAGATCTGCTTGATGAACTAAAATCGTTTGTGAAGAAAGCAAACACGCACGTTAAGGCTAAACTTGCTGTAACTAGAGAACTGTGGAAAGTCATGAACCCAGAAGAATTAGGTCAAGCAAGGATACTGATATGCCCTATTAATCTTGTAATTTCTGACATGAAGACGCTTATAACAGTCTCTAGCTGGAAGAATGAGGTTGCAATAATGACTAACGATAAGGCATTGATAACGATGTCCTCAGAATATTATGCGAATCCAAAATGCTGCGAAAAAGCCGGTTAGAAGTGCATCTGCAAGCGCGCGCGCAGAGAAAGCTAGTATGATCAAGAGTCAACCTAATGTTGCATGAATAGAGAGAGCACGATCATTTGTAAGATAGATAATGAAAAAGTAATCCAAACCACATATTCTTCTTTTTAGACTGCACACATGTTAATCTTACGCGCAAGCCTTGTGATTCGTGATGCCTAACGAAAGAATGGTTTTTATCAATGGATTACCAGCCCTTTATGAAGTTTGGGTTTGGTTGGTTGGGATTTGAACCTCGGACAAATGGAGATGTCACCCACAGACTCCCATTTTCAGAATAAACACGGAGGCATGTGCAGGTAAATTTCTTCGTTCTTGTCTCTTAAAAAGTGTCATTTTTCATAGCTTATCTCCCAGATTACCCGTCCTTCAGGGTCTGGACACGCTACCTCGAAAGCCTCAGGCAACCAATCGTCCGGCTCATCTATCTTCCTTTGCTTGACGGGCAATAACGGAAGCAAACTGGAGAGAGCATAAATGCAAATATGCTTGTTCTCTCTTGGAAAGCTTAGTTTTCCTCCTTCAAGCCGAAAGCAGTCTCCAACTCTATGCGAGCCACAGTAGCCACCAATTGTCTTCACCTTCACTATTAAAGTCTTCATGAAAACCCTCGAAAACAGCTAAAAGTAGATACCAACTTAAACCTTTCTGACCTTAAGATTAAGGCAAAGTGCGCGTGCAATACAATAAGGGTGTTCCTTTAGTTGAAAAGAATAATCGCTGATGTAGGTCGTTGTTCTGGTTGTAGACTATGTGAAATGGTGTGCTCTTTCAGTAAGGAGGATGCGTTTGCCCCTTCCACTTCGATGATAACTGTGATAAAAGAGGATAAATTTGGACTGGACTTACCGATTGTTTGTTGGCACTGCAACCCATGTAATGTCATTGAAAATTGCCCTCAAGAAGCGTTAGAAAGAAACAAAGAAGGTCGTATTCTTGTTAAGGAGGAAAAGTGCGTTGGGTGCAAGGAATGTTTAGAAGCATGCGTTATTGGGGCGATTAAGCTTCATCCTGAAAAAAACATCCCTCAAATCTGTGATCAATGTGGAGGAAGGCCATTGTGTGTGCAGAAATGCCCAACAAAAGCTCTGAGATACATTGAAACGGAAGAGCAAGAGCCAAGATTGCCATATCAAGTTTTCAAAGAAACCTTAAGAAGGTGGGGGATAAGTGCCTAGCTACTATGGTTATGCTGGAAGGATTCTAAGAATAAATCTCACAAATAATGAAGTAAAGGTCCAGCATACTGAAAAATGGTTGATAACCGAGTTTTTAGGTGGAAGGGGCTTTAACTCAAGGAGAATTTATGATGAAATCCCTAAGGAGGTTGGACCGCTATCTCCCCAAAACAAGCTTATTTTTTCTACAGGTCCCCTTGTTGGAACAGCTTTTCCATTGGGAGCGAGATTTAATGTAAGTGCTAAATCCCCCCAAACTGGAATACTAGGAGATTCAAATGCCGGAGGGCACTTCGCTGCTGAAATGAAGTTCGCTGGATATGATCAAATTATAATTGAAGGAAAAAGTCGAAAGCCAGCATATGTTTTCATCGCGGATCAAGAAGTTCAGATTATGGATGCGGAACACCTTGTTAGAAAAGACATTTACGAAACAACTGAAATGATAAAGAAGGATTTAGGGGACAAGACATTCCAAATAGCAGCTGTTGGGCCTGCAGCCGAGAACGGCGTTCTTTATGCTGGAATATTTGCTAATCTGACAAGAACAGCTGCAAGAACAGGTATGGGCACTGTTATGGCTTCCAAGAACTTGAAAGCAGTTGCCTTAAAGGGAACACGTAGCATCAAAATCGCTGATCCAAGAAGATTTCAGAAGATGGTTGAAGAAATAGAAGAAGAAACCTATACTCACCCACAGTATTGGCCCCGAAGAACCATGGGGACAACCAGAATTTTGATGCTTGCTGATAAACTCGGTTTTCTGCCTACTCGGCATTTCACCTCAGCCACATTTGAACATGCAGCTGAAGTGAGTGGTGAAAAATTGGCCAGAGAATATAACGTGAAAAACAGGGCTTGCTTCTCATGTATAGTCCCATGTAGCAGAATCTATGTAATAAGGGAAGGAGAATACGCAGGTCTACTTGGAGAAGGACCAGAATACGAGCCCCTAAGCAGTTTTACAGCCAGAGTGGGGAACTCAAACTTAAGTTTGGCCTTAAAGGCAGTTGATTTGACAAATAAATTGGGGTTAGATGCAATAACCACTGCTGAGTGCATAGCTTGGGCTATGGAGCTGTATGAGAAGAAAGAACTAACTAAGAAAGACACTGACGGTCTTGAACTAAATTGGGGAAATGGCGAGGCAATACTAACCCTAGTTGAAAAGATAGCTTACCGTGAAGGATTCGGGGATTTGCTTGCTGATGGAGTTAAGAGAGCAGCTGAAAAAATTGGAAAAGGAAAGGAAATAGCGCTTCATGTAAAAGGATTAGAAATTATCCAAGCTGACCCACGAGGGTTAAAGGGCTACGGTTTAGGCTATGCAGTTGCAAGCAGAGGGGGCGACCACTTGAGATCTGAACCTTTTATTGAGTTAAGCGACGACCCAGAAAAAGGAGTGGAAATGTTCGGTGTTCCAGAAGCAACTTTTAGGCTCGCATATAAAGGAAAGGGCAAACTTGTACGTTACTTTGAAAACTGGTGTGCCATAATTGATTCTCTGGAAGTCTGTAAAAATTTGGCTGGAAACATGGAACTGCTACCATTGAAGAGAGCTGCTGAAATCACTGAGGCTGTAACAGGTTTTCATTTTACAGAAGAAAAAATTTTCGAAATTGGTGAGAGAATAGTCAACTTGGAAAGAGCCTATCTTGTTCGGGAAGGAATCAGAAGAAGAGACGACTACTTACCTGCAAGGTTCCTGAAGGAACCCTTACCGAATGGCAATTCTAAGGGAGCAGTATTCGAAATAGAGCCTATGCTCGATGAATACTACGCAGAAAGAGGATGGGACGAAAGAGGAATTCCAAAAGAAGCTACCCTAGAAAAGCTTGGTCTAGTTGATGTTGCAGAGCAATTATCAAAAAGTGTAAGGTTGCTCTGAACCTGCATGCACGTCCCTTTCGTTTTAACCACGGTACAACTTCAAAACAGCGTTTGGTCTGCTGTTTATTATAGTGGAGTTGTTGGGATTTGAACCCGGACAATTAGGGATATCTCCTGAAATTACCCCGCAAATCCTCATTTTTCTTTATTTTAAGTAATTATTTGCCGTTCATAAAACTAAAAGGGATTTCAATTCAACTACAATTGTGCGCGCAATAACAAGTGGTGATTAGGTCTTGACTGTATCCACCCTTGCCAAAGAAGAAAAGATGAAGGAAAGAATAGAAGAAAGGAAGCTTATAGTATATAAAATCGCTTTCGACCTTGAAACCGCAAAAAACATTGTTGAGAAAGACAAAACTAAGTTCTTCGCAAAACTAACCTTCTTTAAGCCCAGGCATGAAGAGATCGAGTGCGAGTCAGTTCAACTGTTCTACGAGCCTTTCATAGTGGCAAAGGCAAACTATCTTCTTGATTATTATAAAAAGAAGACTTATACCATTAAAATCGACGAAGAAGTAAGTGAAGTCATCGCTTTTGGACAGATTTTTAAACCCGAGGCTGTGAAAGAAGGAATTCTAAAACGACCTTACAAAGCAATTGCCTTCGACGCTCAAGAAAGAGTAATCTATAGAGCTGCGACACACATGGCTTTGAATAGAACAGGACGTGAAATCGATCCAACAAGATTGCCATATGGTCCCACTGAGCCAGAACCCGAGAAAACACTAAAAAAAGATAGCGATAGAGTGAGAGTTCTTAAGATTTCACCCGATATCATACTGGATAAGATTCGAAAAAGAACGTCCGAAAGACCCCCAGACGTTGGCAGAATTGCAGAAGAAGCATTTGAAGTAACTGAGTATGCTCTAGTTTGTACACCAATATATGAAGCCCGCTGTCGACGACTAAAAACAGGAGAAATCAAGATTATACCGATAAGTGGCGTCACAGGCAGAATGTTGTCGTTGTAAGAAGCCTGTGAGATGTGGGATACTCGTTGAGTGAATCAGAGGTTGAAGAAAAAGAGAAGCATGTCAAGCTCGAGGATGTAGCTGAGGAAACAGGAGAGCTTATCGGAAAGGGCATAAAGAAAACATGGAGTGTTATGAAGAGCTTCGGGAAAGGGGTCGGGGATACGCTTGATAAAAGAGAAGAGAAAGTGGATACTACAGATTCACCTTGTCCTCATTGTGACTCCTTTAACCCAAAGCAGTCCATTTTCTGTTCTGCCTGCGGAAAAAAACTCTAGATTTCTAATATTCAATTATTACGTGTGCTTTCCACCTGCATCCTTCTAATGGTCTGATATAGAAGATTCTTCTATAACAAAAGTGGGTAAACGTTGAAATAACTGTCTCTGAAACTAAGAGATGGTAAACATGATTAGTTTAAGAAAATCTACAGTATTGATAGTCACATGTGTGCTACTGGGGGCTTCGCTTGCTTATGTGTTTGCGACTCAACTACGACCATCTTCTCATGGTATTGGATTGCTCAAGAGCGCTGACAGTTTTGCCTACATAGGCGACATCGTCGAGTATCAGATAAAAGTCTATAATCCCTCTGACCATGACTTGTACAACATCAATGTAACCGACCCTATGCTTGGACTTGACGAGACAATTTCTTTCTTGGGAGCAGGAAACATGACAGGTTTGACCTACACCTTCTACCGAGAAGTCCTTGAGACCGACCCTAGACCCTTGGTCAATGAGGTTTTCGTGGAGGCTGTCGATTCTACAGGAGCATATTCATCCAGTTCCACTCAAGCAATTACAATAATAGCTGAGCGTTTCTTCATAATTACCAAGGTTGGACCCGAATGCGCCCGGAAAGGCGAAGCAATAGAATATACGATTACAGTGAACAACACTGGTGAAGATGACCTCTTTGATGTTGTTGTGGAAGATGAACTGCTTGGGTTCAGTTGGCAGGGAGATTTGAATGCAGGAGAAACCAATATTTTCAACCTCACCTACACTGTCCCCTGTAATGTTAAAGGCAACTTGACAAACACAGCTGTTGTCTGGGCACAACTGAACGAAACAACATTCCATGCCGAAGCATCTTGGACCACCGAAATTCCACGTCCTTGTATTTACCCTCGCAGTAAAGGGTATTGGAAGAATCATCCCGAAGAATGGCTCGTAGACTGGATAGAAATCGGAGATGTCAATTACACGAGAGAAGAGGCTATTGATATATTGGAAGGGGCTAATGCAAAGGATGCAACTAGAATGCTTGCCGCCCAGCTGATTGCTGCAAAATTGAATAGACTATCGGGGGCTTGTCCAGATTTCTGTTACTGTGATGAATCAGTGGATGTTGACGAAGTCATCGAAGACGCTGACGAATTCCTAATGGAATATCCTATAGGTTCTGATCCTCAAGGTGAGGACAGGCGAAATGCTCTACAGATAAAGGATTTGCTGGATGCGTACAATAACTCTAAATGTGACTGATCTAGTTGCTTTGCTGTAAGGAAAAACATTGATTGCAAAGCAGTTGGAAAAAGAGAAAGGGTTGTTGGGTTTAGAGTAGATTTCTGGCTATCCTTTCCTCAGCTCTAAGTAGTCGGCGAAGAATAACAAACCTTGTATGATGAAGTATAATCCGACAATCCATTGAAGGAGTTCGGGAAGCACTATTACCAGAATACCGAAGATAATGGCAATCAGAGCAAGCACAGGCTTTGAGACAGTCACACCGATTTTCTTGAGTCCTCTTTCGATTGTTTCACCCATAATGATTCCTCAAAACTCTCGTTACAGTTGAAGAGGGTATATAAAATTAATGAGTCATCTTTCGAGATGTCAGTGGCGGGCCGAAAGAGATTTGGAGAAATGGAGGTGAAGAAAAGCTGAAATGTCCTAAATGTGATAAAGACTTAGATAAGGACGATATTGAGGACATGCAATTTCGTGGAACTTTTGAGAGGCATTACGTCTATGTGTGAAGAAAATGTGGGTATATCATTGGTTTCAGTTCAAATGCAGGGCCAAGGTGAGATGATTTGCGCGTGTACAACTATAAAGAAGATTAGCATCTCATAGTCCGCTTTGAAAAGGCAACAGGGAAGGCGTGCGCAAACATAAAGAAAGAGATTATACAAAGAGGAGATAATTATGGGGTCCTTCAATGTTTATGAGGATGCAAAGCGTGCAGAAGCTTATTCTAAACTAGAGTTTCCTGGCACGTATTATTTGGCGTACAGGGATTTGCCTGAAATCATATTGGAACATGTCAAAGGAAGAAGAGCGATAGATTTTGGATGCGGTACTGGGCGTTCTACAAGATTTCTACGAAAACTTGGGTTTAACGTTATTGGCGTTGACATAGCAGAAGACATGATAAAGAAAGCAAGAGAAAAAGGTCCTAAAGGAGATTATCGCTTCATTGAAGATGGCGACTTTAGCCATTTCAAAAATAATACTTACGATCTTGTGTTGTCGGCATTTACATTTGATAACATACCTACATTAGAAAAGAAGGTTAGGAATTTCAGAGGACTTGGGACTCTGCTCAAAAATAAAGGCAGGATAGTTAACTTAGTCTCCTCGCCCGAAATATACACGCATGAGTGGGCGTCGTTTTCCACCAAAGATTTTCCTGAGAATAAACTTGCGAAAAGCGGAGACAAAGTAAGAATAATCCAAACAGACATTGAAGACAAAAGGCCAGTAGAGGATGTACTCTGGACGGACGAGTATTACCGAGAGACCTATAGGAGAGCTAGACTGGAACTAATTAAGACCTACAAGCCATTGGCGAAAGAGAGTGAACCGTATAAATGGGTCAATGAGACAAGGATTGCGCCTTGGGTTATTTATGTATTGAAAAAGAAGAAAAAAACCCCGAGACTGAAAAGTGCTGGGGGTTAGATAGCGCGCGCGAGAATCAGGAGGGGATCTAAGTCGAAGAATTAAAGCAGACAAACGAAGAAACTAGAAAATCGTTCAACTTAACCGCCGAGAAATACTATGAACTCTTCAAAGATGAAATGAAACAGAAAGAATATGATCGAGTGCTTTTAGACAGATTTGCAAGTAATTTTGATTCTGAATCGGTAATATGTGATGTGGGGTGTGGTCCTGGGCACATCACTAGGTACCTTTTTGATAAAGGGCTAAATGTTTTTGGAATAGACATATCTGAAAGGTGCATTGAAATTGCACGAAGAGAGAACCCGAAATTGCGCTTTCAAGTAATGGACATGGCGAGATTGGACATTGCAGATGAGTCGATTGATGGAATCGTCTCTTTCTATTCAATCATACACACTCCAAAACGATTTATGCATATATTGTTTCGCGAATTTAATAGAGTGCTTAAGAAAGGTGGCAAGATCCTTATTGTGGTGAAGAAAGGTAGTACAGAAGGGTATGTGGACGAGTTGGTAGGGTTCAAGACGCGCTTATATTTCACTAGTTTCAGCGAAGAAGAATTGGAGACCTACTTACAAACCTCTGGATTCGAGCTGATCTTTCTGGAAACTAGGCAACCTTACGACTTCGAGATACCCGTTGAAAGAATCTATGCTGCAGGCAAAAAGCGCGCGCGCATTAAACTTTAACCCCAACCGTTGTGTGTGTGGGGTTAAATTTTAACCCAACCAACCAACCAACGGGATTAAATTTTTAATCCACCAACCAACCAATGGAGACGACGACGGACGACGGTTAACGGTTAAAAGGCGGTCCTATACTTGTATACTCCCACATGTTGGTACCTTCTGATGGAATAGGAATAAGGAAGGATGGAATAGGGAGATAATATAGTGAGGGGTAAAAAAGCAGATAAAAATTACCCCTCATCATTGGATGCATTGAAAGTTTTACGCATGGTTACAATATACCATGACCTCACACTTGGGCTATATTTTTTTTGGGGGGGATTAAACTTTAACCCGAAAAAACCAGATTTGCTGGATTCATTTCTTTCTTAACCCTCTAACAGCGCTAACAATCGACAGCAATACTCCAACTCCAATGAATGAGTACCCTACTAAACGGTCATCACCGAATATTATGCCAAGAACCACAAGCGTGACTCCAAAAGTCAAAAGAGCATCATCCTGAATTGCTTGTTTCTTCTTCCTCGTTTGGAAAGCAATAGCGATAGCAACTAAAATAATTCCAACAGCAATGGCAATTATTAACCATAATTCTTCCATAAGCACACCCAACATTCATACAAGAGAAAAACACTTAAAATTTTGGTTTGGGTTTGGAGTGGGATTCGAACAAGAGACCGGTGGAGATTTCCCCCGCACAATCCAATTTTTTAGGAAAAAGACATACACAAACAGCGAGGAGCGAGTGCAGGTCAGAGGACAGATAACAATGCCTTCTTCTTGAGGTTTCTCTCTATCAACTTAAGCGCAAATGCACCAATCCCGATGTAGATTATTCCTAGAATGCAGAGAGCGGCTACGTCATATATTGGGTCAAAGGCTTCAACTCCGAGTAGGGAGGCACGCATTATCCTAAGTCCATAGGTTAAAGGCAAAGCCTTTGAGATTGCTTGAGCCCAGTGGGGCATGAGCTCTATAGGGCAGACTAGTCCGCTGAAAACCATAAACAAGATCATTAACGTGTTGGCTGTGTTCGTTCTGTCTCTAAAAGTTAGTGTTATTGCATTAGTTATCAAACCCACCCCAAATAAGGCTACTGCGGTAAGCAACACGCTAGAGAAAAATAGAAGAGAGTTGAAGGATGTTACTTGGAATCCGAATAGTGTTCCTATGAGAAAAATGGCTATAAAATCGATAAGAGAGTTCAAAGATGCAGCAATCATAATTCCCGCCATGTAGGCTAAACGATTCATCGGTGTCATGAAAGCTGCTTCAATTGTGCCTGTTGCACGCTCCCAAAACATGACCCTGCCAACCACAAATGCTGCAGCAAAGACGAATACATAGAACGCGTTGCCTACAGTGATGAAGGATAGATAGCTAGAGGTTCCCACGGCACTTTCAAACTCTGGAGATAAGAAACCTTTGTAAACTAGGTTGAACAAGACCCATGCTGATCCAAGCGTCATTATTGGAGCGAAGAGACGCAGTGCTATGGCTGTTCCGCTAAAGAATCGCATTGTCATAATCAGATTGAACTTAGCCGCCGCCACGACAACTCTAATGCTGTGAAAGACCATATGGTAACCGCCTTAAAATTGAGTCAATGTAGCCTTTGCTTTAGCGCTACGTTCAGCATAGCCTATTAGCCAAATGGCTAAAGCGGAAAAACAAGCAACCATTAATGAAAGCATGATTAGCGGAACTGCAACATCAGATATTGATGCTCCACCTAGCAGAGTAAGTCTTACAGAAATAAGCCCAAATGTTAGAGGTAGCAGATAACTGATCGGTAAGAGGGCTTTCGGCATTGATTGGAGTGGGAAAATAAGACCTGAAAGAAACATTATAGGTTCTTGGAGCATATTTGCATACATATGTGCTCTTCTTGAGTAAATGCAAAAGGCTTCGAGGCTCATACCGAGAGCTACAAGCGAAAGGTAGGAGAGTAGAATAGATGCAAAAAGAGCCAAAATGTCATTTATAAGCACAGTCACGTTGAGAAATACAACCCAAGAGAGCAACACACCCATTAAAAGCCACACATAGTTCAAAGTGTTTGCAAAGGCCATTCCTAGGAGAACTGCAACTCGGCTAGCCGGAGACAGTAGGACAGATTCCAGAGTGCCCTGCCATCTCTCTGTATCAAACGCTACACCTGCAAGCAGCATCATTGTAAAGAACGAATAGAGCAATTGTCCGATTAGAGTAAAGCCAGCGAGATCCAGAGTGAAACTTGAAGCGTTGTATTCAAGTTGAACTGTTTTTGCGTTGAAAGGCAAATACAAAAAGTACAGGTAGAGACCATTTCCTAGTGGCAGAGCCAGTGTCCAAAATAATACTCTAGCAGAAAAAAAATGCTGTCTAACGTTTTTCGTGGCTTCTGCTAATACAACTCTAAAGAACATTATTTCTCCCCTGTGTAAAACACGAAAAGGTCTTCTAGAGTTGGCCCACGTAGGTTCACTGAAACTACTCGACATTGCTTAGTGGTTATGTAGTTTAGCACTTCTGGTGTAGCTTTGTCGCTGTCAACACTAATTATTATGCGATCAATTTTCTCGCCTTCTGCTTCTCCCTCATAGTCAGTTTTGATTACGTTTTTGACTTGTCTAAGCTCTCTTAGGCCTTCCAACGTGTCCTGCGTTAGACGGGTTATTAATGCTTCTATAGAGAATTCTGAAGGTGTTTTTCTTTTGAGTTCGTCTGGGCGTCCAACCACTACAAGTTTGCCCTTGTTAAGGAATCCAACTCTATCACACATTTCTTCGGCTTCAAACATGTAGTGGGTAGTTAATAGAACAGTCTTTCCTTGCTCTTTCACTATCTTTTCTCGAATGAATCTGCGTATGTCTTTTGCGATGTTTACGTCTAATCCCAAGGTTGGCTCGTCGAGGAAAAGCACTTGTGGGTTGTTGATCAACCCTCTGCAGATCTGTAAGCGTTGCTTCATACCTTTGCTATATTTCTCGACTTCATCATCTGCTCGGTCAGATAGACCCACGAGGTCAAGTAACCTGCTCACTCTGATTGATACTTCGCTTCTTGGAACGTCGTAAAGATCAGCGAAATATTCCAGATTCTCTCGACCAGTTAGTCTGTAATACAGCATTCTTTCGCCGCCAGCCACCATGTTTACTATTTTTCTTACCTTATTTGCGTCTTTTACTACATCATAGCCTTTCACGAAGGCATGGCCTTCTGTTGGTTCTAGCAGTGTGCAGAGAATTTTCACAGTTGTTGTTTTTCCAGCTCCGTTTGGTCCGAGAAGGCCGAAAAGCTCTCCGTCTTGGATTTCAAAGCTGATGCAATCGAGGGCTTTGATAACAGTTTTTCTTTTCTTCCCAAAGAAGTAGCTTCGCTTAGTTGAGACATAATCCCGCGAAAGTTGATGTGCTTCAACAGCAGACATTTTGCCCTTCCATTTACATAATCTCCTAGTTTATCTCTTTAAGAGAGTTTCTATCTTTTGGTGTTTTCCTTCAAGTGGTAAGGTTTTGCTCGCGCATCTCCCTGAAGTAATTCTAGGTGGGCTGACAGAGATTTGAACCCTCCCCCAACTGGAATATCTCCCGATTCACTCCCCAGCAGACTCCCACTTTCTCTAGTTCCAGTATTGATGCATTATGCCGGCTTCGACTCTGCCTCGAAAACCGCTAGTAATTGTCATGGTAGTATTTGAGCACTATAGTGCCGTCCATCCTCCATCTACGAAGATCGTTTGTCCTGTCACATAGTTTGATGCCGGCGATGCGAGATAGATAAGCACCGCTTTAAGATCAGAGTGTTCTCCGGTTCTTCCTATTGGTGTTCTTGCAAGTATATGCTTCATGGCATCTTCATTCTTGAAGACTTCTTCTGTCATTTCACTTGGGAAAAAGCCTGGCGCAATAGAGTTAACGTTTATTTTGTATTGTGCCCATTCGATAGCTAATGCCCTTGTGAGGTTTATTACGGCACCCTTGGAAGCATAGTAAGGTGCCGCGTGGAAAATGTCTCCTACTGCTCCATATATCGAGGCGATATTGACGATTTTGCCATATTTCTTTTTAATCATTTCGCGCGCAGCAGTTCTTGCACATAGGAAGACTCCTGTCAAGTTTATGTCAATAACTTTTCTCCACTCTTCGAGAGTCATGTCAACTGAGGGACTTAGCGATGCAACTCCAGCATTGTTTACCAGAATCTCAACCGAACCGAAGCTGTCAACAGCCATCTTCACCATCCTATTCACATCATCTTCCTGTCTTACATCAGTTCTGACAGGAATTACTTCAACACCGTGTCTATCTTTTAAATCGTTGGCGACATGAACAAGCTTTTCATATCTCCTTGCAGCTATTATCAAATTTGCTCCGCATTCTGCTAAGGCTTCGGCAAAGCTTATTCCCAAACCGCTACTGGCACCTGTCACGATTGAATTATGATTCCTAATATTGTAACATGACATAGTTTCAGTCTTGGTCAATCATGACCACCTTAAGGAGTTCTCTGTTGTTTCTTGATAAAAAATTTTCGGAAAATCCTATTGAAGACAAAGAAAACAAATCTCCGACAAAACAAATAATGAACGCATAGACAAAATAATCTTCCATACCTTCCGCCACTTCAAAGCTACAGTGGAGTATCACAAGACTAGGGACATTTTGCATGTTATGAAAATGCTTGGACACAGGGATATTTAGAATACTCTCATTTACACTCAACTAATGGACTTCGGAGGCGATAAGTTTCATTCAGCAATTGCAAAAAACGTCAAAGAAGCTCAGAAGCTGATAGAAGAAGAGTTTGAATTTGTCTGCGATTATGACGACATCATATTATCTAGAAAAAGGAAGTAGCTGTCCCGGGTTTACTGTGGTGGGGTCGCTGGGGTTTGAACTTCTGACAATTGGAGATATCTCCCGATTTTTCCCCCAAAGCCCCCCTTTTTGATCAATGCGCTTTGAGATTTGCTTTCCCATTGTATCGATCTGCGGGATATTTCTTCTTGTTGCGTTCTATCTTCTCGAAGATTGCGGGCGTCAAATCGATGTTTAATGTGTTTGCCATGCTTAGGCGCGCGCAGTAGCCTTTATTACAGGGCATCTTGCGTTGCGAAAAATTAAATAGACTTCTACCAATACTCACAGTAAGTGAGGTGATAATATGGCTAGAGTAGCGCGAGAAATGGTGGAGAAGGCTGGCATCAATGTTAACCAGTTAGTTGAGTTGCTAGTCAAGAATGCTGCAGCTGAGCTTACAACTTACTATTACTATACTATCCTCCGATGTAATCTGATAGGGCTCGAAGGAGAAGGGGTCAAGGAGATTGCAGAAGCTGCTCGCATTGAAGACCGTAATCATTTTGAGGCGCTTGTTCCTCGCATATATGAGTTAGGAGGCAAACTGCCAGAGGATATGAAAATTTTTCATGATATCTCGGCTTGTCCCCCTGCCAAACTACCAAAAGATCCAACAGACATCAAGGCAATGTTAATAGTGTTGGTGGAAGCAGAGAGATGTGCAGTGCGAGGGTATACTCACATCTGTAATATGACTGCTGGCAAGGACCATCGAACCTACGATTTATCTCAAGCGATCCTTAACGAAGAAATTGAGCATGAATCTTGGTTCTCTGAATTCCTAGGTGAGGGACCATCTGGCCACTTCATGCGAAGAGGTGAGACTTCGCCTTTCGTCTCCAAGTTCCTCAGGTAAGCCTTTTTTCCACGTTTCCCTCACTTTTTTAGGGCCATCAGATATTGTGAAGGTTTGTGAGTTGGCATGATTGAGGAAACGATTCTGCTTGGTTCTGTGGTCAGCCTAGCCGCGGGTTTAGCGACTGGGGCTGGAGCTTTACCGGTGTTGTTTACTACGAAGATTTCAGATAGGCTGTTGGATATCCTGCTTGGATTTTCGGCTGGTGTCATGCTGGCAGCTACTTCATTTAGTTTGATAGTCCCAGCCATTGATTTGAGTGGTCCTTGGGTTGCCGTTTTCGGGCTTGTTTTGGGAGCTTTTGTATTACATTTGATTGACCGCTTCATTCCCCACTTCCACCCAGCGTTGGGTAAAGAAGGACCACCTTCGAAGCTATCAGGAGTTTGGCTGTTTGTCATCGCCATTACTATCCACAATTTCCCTGAAGGGTTAGCTGTGGGAGTCAGTTTTGGCAGCGGAGATGTGGCCGCAGGCCTTGCTGTTGCGATGGCTATCGGGCTTCAGAACATGCCTGAGGGATTGGCAGTTGCACTGCCCTTGCTGAGAGAGGGATACAGCAGGCAAAGATCTCTATGGTATGGGACGTTGACCGGGTTGGTTGAACCTGTTGGGGGTCTATTGGGCGTTGCACTGGTCTCCATTTTCCACCCAATTCTGCCTTGGGCACTTGCCTTTGCAGCAGGTGCCATGCTTTTCGTCGTGAGCGATGAGATGATACCTGAGAGTCATAGGAAAGGCTTTGAGAGAGAAGCAACCTTTGGTCTAATAGTTGGATTTGTGATCATGATGCTACTAGACTGTTTATTTACTTGAAAAGATTAGGATGGATCAATTATGAAGGAGTTCACTGAGGAAGAGCTCGCTCAATATGATGGGAAGAACGGAAATCTAGCATATGTGTCGTACAAGGGAAAAGTGTACAACGTAACAGGCAGTTTTCTCTGGAAAGAAGGGACACATCAAGTCTTTCACCGTGCTGGCGTGGATTTGACGGACGCCTTGGAACAAGCTCCACACGGCGGAGAGGTCCTTGACAAGTTTCCCGTGGTTGGGATCCTACAAGATATACATATGCCCGATATGCCATCTAAACCATGAAGCGCGCGCGAAGATTTTTGTCTGGCAGATTCTACCCCTATAAGAGAATCGTGAGGTCACAAAATATCGGATTCTGCTTGACACGCGCCAATTTTGCCTTAATAAGCTTTCTATGTAGGGCTTGGACTTTCAAGGCGTTCTTGGCGACAACAGCTTTCAATAGATCACCCTTTATTTCAGCCACTTCCAGGCGCTGGTAATAATCTAACGACTCTTTGAAGTGTGCCAACACGATTTGTCCAGTTAAAATGGGGCGATTGTTAGTAAGGTTTGCCTCTGAGAAGCGTATCCCATGTTCCAGTTCGACTTCCAGTCCCTGTCGGAAATTTTGAGGGAAATTTTCATTCTTGGTACTTCATTCGGGTGATTTGAGACCTATTTCCTCAGCTACTTCCTTGAGCTTGACTATCACCACTTGTCTTTCTGGAGCAAATGAAGACCAGCCTTCCTCTTTTTTGAAGCCATGAGCAGCAAGAAAGTTTGTTGAAAGTTTTTGCTTTCCTTCTTCCGCTATTCTATTGATGACTTTAGCCCTTTCATTAGGATCTCTCACAACTTCCAGTTCCCCTCTTAAGACAACGAAGTTGTATTCACTTAGATCTGGCCTGTACTTTTCTATCTCAACACAAACCCGTTTGTCCCTTTCAAGTAGTCTCATTTTTTTACCATAATCTGTAAAGTGAAAATAGAGAAATCCATCCATCAGAACATACTGGAATGGAGCCATGTACGGGTACTTGTCTCCCTTGAAAGCGATGCGGCAAAGCATTTGTTCTTGAAGAAGTTTCTCTATCTCATACTTTTCCATTTTGGGTAACTTAACTACAGTCAAACTCAACACCATTTACACTTAGTCTAGTGATAGTTTTTAATAATCGACCTCTTAAATTTACACTGTGTGACGGTGATGAGTAAGCCTGAAAGGAAGTCTACTTTTGGCTACGAGTTAGCAGGAATAGTTTTCATAGTGATTATTGGCAGTATGCTGCATTTCACTTTCGAATTGTCTGGTCATCAATCAGTCGTTGGAGTTTTCTCAGCCGTCAATGAGAGTGTGTGGGAACATCTGAAACTTGGCTTCTGGCCAGCTTTCGTATGGGCTCTTTTTGAATATAGTGCCATCAAGAAATCGACAAACAACTTTTTCTTTGCCAAAACTGTTGGAATCTATCTCATTCCAATCGTCATACCAATTCTTTTCTATTCTTACACAGCTGTTCTC
>JAOUKN010000125.1 GCA_029882515.1 Candidatus Bathyarchaeota archaeon | reverse complement strand
CCCGGAAGGGCGTTATTGATCTATTGAATGTATGGAAAAATGTTGTTAGTATTTTGCCCAATGCCAAGCTTGCGATTGTAGGACCTACACAAACACGTGGACGCAACTTTATGAAAATCATCAGAAGTCACGGTTTAGACAAGAACATAGTCTATATGGGATTACTAAGTGACAGGAAAATGTATGATACAATTAAGAAGTCAAGGCTGTTTGTTACATTGAGTCTTTCCGAGGGATGGGGCATGGCGATCGCTGAAGCCTTAGCATGCGGAGTTCCGGTCGCATGCTACAATATAATAACCCTTTATGAACAATGGAATACATGTCCTTACGTCATCTTTGCTAACGCGAACGACGTGAAGGATGCGACAGAGAAGATTATAGAATTCCTCAGATCACCTGACCCAGATTCTCAGCAAGTGAAGAAATGCATAGAGGGGCTCAGATGGGAAAATGTTGCTAGAAGAGATTTGGAGATTTTGAGGAAAGTGGTTAATGACACTTACGCACACTAGCTCAACTGAATCAAGCAGTATTGTCATTCAGTGGAGATATTGATCACCTGTATTGTGGTGATCCCAAGTATTCGTTTTCGAGTTAAGAAATTACAGAGGGCACCATCGATTGTATCTATTATTCTAGTTGATGGTATAAACTTGTAGATCTGAATCGGCAGCGCACCGCTTTGGCTGATGGCTAACTTTTTCCACATTTTGTGAACTTGAACCAAGCTCTCTACGAAGCCAACGGTAACCTCAGATATATGACCAGTTTTGTATGAAAACACTCTATTCATGGCTTTTCTAAGTGGAGGAAACCTAGACAGTATCTTGTAGAGGAAAGAGTGCCCTGGAAAGGAAAGTATCACAAACATATTGCCCAGATCTAACAGCTCTTTTAGCGCCTTGGAATAATCTGGCACGTGTTCTAGAACTTCTGAGCAAAGCACTAAATCAAAAGACCCCTTTTTGAATGGGAGAAATTCGGCATCGCAGAGTACAAAATCTGCGCTTGGATTTCGAAGTTTGGCCTTCTTGATGTATGCACACGATATGTCTACGCCCACACAATCCAAACCACTTCGAATTCTCGAAGCAAGACCTACATAATAGCCTTCTGCGCAACCAACATCTATAAAGGAAGAAACCTCAGGTTTCTCCAAGCATTGGTAGAGATAGGACTGGACATGCATTAGCCTCTTTCTATGCCACCAAAACTCAGCGTTGCCAGAATCTGCATACATTGAAGCCTGATGATCAAAACGTCGGCCCTCTGCCTCATAGAAATCCCGCAATGCCCGCTTTGACGTCGTGTCTAGTGTCAACTGGCCCTGATCTCCACCTGATTTGAACAGGTTAGTTGTACTAAAGATTTGAGTCCAAACACAGACATGCTACATCACACTACATTATAGTGTACTATGTTATGTTGCTTGCGAATCTTCTTTCACGCGTGCACGGAACCAAGACATCAATAAACAACACTCACGCGCGAGTAGTTCTTTACCCTTCATATTCTACGAATAGATATGGATGAAAACCACTTTCACTTGAATAAATTGTTTCTTTGTAATAATCTCCTTTTTTTTGTACATCTTGAGCTTTCAAACAAATTGAAGCGTACTCGTCTCTAGAAGTATATTCACGTAGTATGAGAGGGGTTACGTCCCATGAATACCATTGATAAGATTCATGTTCTACAGGGATAACATCTAAGAGTGTTGTGTATCTTGGTTGGTTGTTCCATGTTATGGTGTCTTCAGTCCAAAAATCATTGTTAACCGTTCTAGCTTCTATATTTGCTACACCAGTCCATGTAGTCCAATGCCTTGTTGATTTATACAGAAACAATTTTACAGAAACTATGTCTTCAAAATCTAGTATTGAGCTTAAAGGAAATTTGAGGAAAATTCTAGCATATTCTTCATGGTCTTCATCATTCCCAATTATAAGCCATTCTGAATCTCCATAATTTATGTCAGAAGTATTTGTATACACAGGTGTCCCAGCAGACTCCCCAGTTTTTAATCTTCTCTGTACATAAGCATCGTCTGAAGAAAATACAATGTTATCGTATTGTGCTAGATTTTCCATTGTTTCAAGTCGTGTTTCAAGAGATGCCGCTCTATTGCTAAGGGTGTATGTGTATGCAAATAACAAGGAAGTTGAAATCACCAAAAAAACTAACATACCAACAATTATCAGGTTTATCGTTTTCAATTGCTTTTTATCCTTCATATTCTACAGATAGATATGGATGAAACCCATTTTCGCTTGAACGGAAATCCGTACTTCTGTATAAATCTCCTTGATTTTCATTCTCTGCTTTCAAACAAATCGAAACATACTCGTCTCCAGAAACATAGTCATGCTGTACGAGAGGAGTTACATCCCATGAATACCATCGATTAGATTCAAATGTTACCTGGATAACATCTAAGAGAGTGGTATATTCTGGTTGGTTGTTCCATGTTATGGTGTCTTCAGTCCAAGAATCATTACTAACTATCCTAGCTTCAATATTTCCTACACTAACCCACCCGGATGCATGTCTAGATGTTTTATAGAGAAACAGCTTTACAGAAACAATGTTTAGGTCCAGTATTGAGCTTAAAGGAAATTTGAGGAAAATTCTAGATTCTCTATTCCCTCCTACTGAAGTTGCCACCTGCAGCCATTCTGAATCTCCAAAATTCACGTCAGAAACATCTTCATACGTGCCATAATTCAATGTCATCCACATTACATGAGCATCGTCTGAAGAGAAAATCACATTTTCGTATTGAGTTAGATTTTCAAATACTTCAAGTCTAGTTTCAAAAGATACCACCCTAGTGGCAAGAAAGTATGTATTTACAAATAATATTGGTGTCAAAACTACTAAAAATGTCAACATACCAACAATTAACAAATTTGCTTTTTTCAAGTCTCGCTCCTCCCCTATTGTTGAATATTCTGATTCCAAACTTTGATTTTTGTGTTTTAAAATGCTTTCGCTCCCGTTTAATTTGTCACAGCAAAAAAGAGAATCACTTCAGAAACGAAGATTGTTACTCTATTTGGTGTCTATCGTTTTTAACATTGAATTTCTTTCTTTCAAGCGCTTGCATGCGTATTTCTTTCTTGGAATTCTTTTCGGCGTAGCAAATCTTCCAGTAGCTTTTGCAACCAGTTCAACATCATCTTCGAGCATCTGCTTTAAAGCTTCTTGCTCAGTTACTCCCATTGTCTTTACTACTTGATTGATTTTCTTAATTTTCCTAGAGATATACGGAGAAAACTCAACTTTCAACGGACGGAACTGCGCGCTCTAGTTTCATCTTAATCTATGATTGTCTAACGCGCTCTGACTATGATCTCATCCAGATACACGATGTTTTGGATTCCGTCTGTGTCGTAATTCATTAATTGCAGGAAGAATGTCTCTGGCAAAGGTTCTGCGTAGAAATCTGCCCAGATTCTGCCTATGTTAAATTCAAAATGACCCATGATGTCGGTTATTGGGACTAGTGGCCTTGAAACGTTAATCCGAGGATTTGTTGAAAGATATATCTGGTGACTCCAAGATAAGTCTGAGATTACTATCATAAGAGTATCATTTTCGTTAAAGCCCTTGGTTGCATTCAGATGGAAGGAGAGATTTACGTCTGAGTAAATATCATAAAGACTAAGACTCTTGATGGCGGAACACCAATACCAACTTCCATTCGTTTTTTGTGACCTGATTTCAAGACTACGATTTCCATTATACGATTGCAGATTGCTTGTCGCAACGTGGCCAATGCCTTGGGCTTCCTCAGGGGCATGGAAAAACCAGCCGCCAATGCTGTAATTGGAATACTCGAAGTCTTCACGAATAATGACGCTGTGATCAGCAAAGATATGATTTTCACCATAACTAACTGAAACTGCGTCAACATATGCAACGTTCTCGACTCGATCGGCGTCATAACATAGTATCTGTATGATAAAAGATTGGGGTAGAGCCTCATTAAAGATGGTTTCCCAAAGTTGACTAATGTTGAACTCAAAATAGCCATCCACATTGTTCGGCAAGGGGATATGTTCAAACGGTAACGGGACATATCCAGCTGTGAAGCAGACCTTGTTTCCCCATGAAACGTTCGAAACAATTAATAGCAAGGCGTCTTCTGGTCCAAACCCTTCAGCCTCCTTCAAATGAAATGAAATCATAACATTTGACGTATTAGAAACGAAAATTCTCCTGTATATGGAAATCCAAGATGGTGCATCTACGTTTCTAAATTTTATCTCGCAATTGCGAAGATCGCTGAAGACATGCTGCGAGCTGATTGTGCACTTCCCTTCACCGTCGCTTTCTGGTGATCCAGTAATTTGCCACCCTCCATCTGAGAGTTGATTATATTCGAAGCTGTCCAATAGAGCTTTACTATCATCTTTTTTATCATATGCGAAAAGATAAGCATCCCCATATCTCTTGGTTAGAGCGAAGTTCGGGTTTCCGAGAAAGAGATGTGGATACCATTTAGCATCTGTGAGGTTTTGGGTTGGCACATTGCTCTTTCTGACACCAACGTACACATGAGTGATTTCTAAAGAATCCATGTAATCAAACGTTGTACAGTTTAATATCCCATTTGACAACAGATACGTGAGCTGACTGTAATTGTGACCGAAATGATATGCTGAGAAAGGATAGACAATCTTTCTCTGAGATATCGAAGGTATGAACAACCCAGATTCAAACGGATTCACCAATATCGAAGCGTTCTGAGGTAGGTTGTTCTTTATCCAAAGCATAAGATCATAATCATCTTGGGTGGTGACTGCGTACACATTGAAATGCCCAGCAAGAACATGGGCATCATCAATCGTCCTGTGATAGACAAACGGGCCATAAATAGAGACAAAAACAAGCAGAATAAGAAGAGCCCCAAGACGTCGGCTCCCAAACGAAAAGCCTCCTGAGACATAGACCCGCAGCTTTCTGTAGATCCTCAGATTGAAAACTCCAAACAACGAAATCAACGGCACAAAGAGTATGAATCCAAAACGCGAGTACTCAGAAAACTGGGTGATTTCCGGAATCAGAATTGCTGAGAAAATGACGAGACCAACGGCAAATATCATCTTAAGAGCAAATCGTTCCAAGGCAAATAGATTT
>JAOUKN010000026.1 GCA_029882515.1 Candidatus Bathyarchaeota archaeon | reverse complement strand
TCTCACGGCAGTCAACATAAGTTTGATTGATTTAGGTGGACTGTCCTTTATTGCTACTAGAAAGGTTTGAATGTCCTCTTCATAATTGCGCGTTTCCCTGAAGTATCTGTCACCACGCTCGTCTAGACGGTTCTCATTCTCGCCATAAACTACTTTGAAGAACTCTGTCAGAGCCCACTTGTAAGCTCGGATCGTGCTTTTGCTGGAATACATCTTTAAGAAGTCTTTTATTCTGCTCATAATGTCAAGTCCCGTATAGGTAAATAACTAAACAGATATATATAGTTAACTATCAGTTTACACATACTAACAAACACTTTGCACGCATATATCTTCTGCAAATATTCGAACGAGAGATTCCATAATGCGCACGCATGCGTAAAGAGAATGGTGAGATAGTACACTATCTTCCTAGCACCACGAATACTTTCTTAATTCCTTTATCCACTCTTAAGGCCTTGTTGGGAAAGCACACACACGATGTTAAAGAATAACTCAATAACTACAGGCCGAAGAAACCAGTTGGTTATTGACTGACACGCGCTTGATACGGTTGGACAAAAGATTTCAAAGCAGTCAAACATTGAATTAGTAAAGCACTCGTATTAGGAACCGTTTATTTTGCTCACTTCGTTCAGGGCTTTTATTGCGACTTCCATCATGTCATCATCCGGCTCTCGGGTTGTCAAACGTTGAAATGCTAAGCCGGGAATTGTCAGAATTCTCATGATCATTGAACCCTTGTATCTGTCGCTGAGCTTCAAAAGCTCGTAAGATATGGCTCCAATCACCGGAATTAGGAGCACTCTGTATGCGAGTTTCGCAACAAACCCTAAATCGGGCATGATCGAGAACAGTAGGATGCTAACAAGAAACACGATGAAGATGAAAGAGGTTCCACACCGAGGATGCAATCTAGAGAATTTCTTTACATTAGCGATGTTCAATGGTACTCCAGCTTCATGTGCGCTGATCGTCTTATGTTCTGCGCCATGATATTGCAGTATTTTTTTGAACTCACCCCACATAGTCACTAATGTTAAGTATAGGAGAAACATCGCAAGACGTAGCACAGCTTCAACAATGTAGAAGAACACTCCTGTGAGACCGAACAACGCGGTCAAGAGATAAGGTACTATGAAGAAAAAGGAAGCCAATGACAAAGCCATGACAACTACTATAGCAAACTCTTTGTAGGTGAATTTCTCTTCTTCCTCTAAAACTGCGTTTGCAGAGAAATAAAGGCCTTTGACACCGAGATAGAAAGTTTCAAACAATGCAATTATACCTCTTAGAAAAGGGAATCCAAGGATTTTGTATCTCTTAGATAAGGAGTTTATTTCCTCGGTGTGTGTCAATATCTCGTTGTTTGGTTGTCTAACACACATAACTACATGTGTGCGAGAGCGCATCATCACACCCTCTATCAGAGCTTGGCCACCAAATGCCAGCGATGGCTCCTCTTTCTTCTGGGCGAGCAACGTCATATTTCAAAGGAAGATTCTGCTAGTCTTATATTCTTTTGTTCTGATGATGACAATTTCAGGATCAGATGGCTAAAGCTACGTTTTCTTTTCTTGCAGCGGTTGACGATGAAAATAGAATTCTTCAATTCATTGTCTCCTAGGAAGTAAGTCTCCGTTGTGCTTAAGTATGGGAACTTGGAACATTCTAAGAGAATTGGAGGTGCACTATCCTCGAAAAAATCATTGTCACAACTGCTCTGATATACGCAAATGGTGAAATCCATTTAGGACACATTACGTCCACATACTTGCCCGCTGACATATTCGTAAGATTCTGTAGACTCAGAGGTGACGAAGTTATACACGTTGGCGCCACAGATGACTTCGGAACCCCCATTCTAGTTGAAGCAGAAAAACGAGGAATCAGCCCACAAGAATTTGTGGCCTATTGGGGCAAGGAAGACCAAAAAGACTTTAACGACCTAGGAATATCATTTGACATATTCTATAAAACAAGCTCTAAGGAAAACATAGAACTCGTGCAATATTTTTTCAAGAAACTCTATGAAAAAGGCTACATTCACAAACAGATTGTATCACAATCATACTGCAAAAACTGTGACAAGTTCCTTCCAGACCGATACGTTAGGGGAACATGCCCGTACTGTGACGCAACCGACCAATACTCAGATAGTTGCGAAAACTGTGGAAAAGCATTCCAGTCCGGAGATATCCTAGAACCCCACTGTGCCATCTGCGGGTCAAAACCCACAACCAAAGAAAGCGAACACTATTTTTTCGAACTCAGTCACTTCTCCAGCTCCTTGGAAAAGTGGCTGGTAGAAAATAAGAATCTCCAGCCGAAAGTCAAAAATTATGTTCTAAGCTGGATAAAAGAAGGTTTGAAAGACTGGGACATCAGCCGCGATATAACTTGGGGTGTACCCATTCCATTAGAAGAAGCCGAGGGAAAGGTACTCTATGGTTGGTTTGACAACCACATCGGCTATGTCTCAACTGCACTAAAATACTTTGCAGAAAAGGGAATCAACGGGAGGCAGGCCTGGAACTCCGCAAGAATCTATCATTTTATCGGAAAAGATATAGTATACCACCATTACCTGTTTTTGCCTGCCATGAGACTGGGTGTTGGGGAGTTCAAGCTCCCAGACTTTATTCCGACCAGAGGTTACTTCATGCTAGAAGGACATCCTTTTTCAAAAAGCCGAGGATGGTACGTCAGTCTAAGAGATTACCTCAGCAGATTTCCAGCAGACTACTTAAGATATTATTTAGCCGCGATTACTCCCTACAGTCAATTGGATGTGAACTTTGACTTAGAAAACTTTCAGAAGAGGATAAACAATGAGCTTATCGCCAACATTGGGAACTTCATCCACAGGACTCTGAGTTTTATCTGGTCAAACTATAACAGAGAAGTGCCAGAACCTGGGACTTTTGACGAGTTGGATCGAGAATTGGAAGAGAGAATCAGGACTATAGCAAAGGATGTAGCTCAAGAAATCGATAAAAACGAATTAGGTAGAGGATTGAGAAGAATCACCGAATTTTCGGCGTTTTGTAACCAGTATTTTCAACGAAAAGAACCATGGGCTGACAAAGATAAGGCAAAGACAGCTCTTTATCTATGTGTCAATGCTGTTAGAAGCCTAGCCATTTTACTCGAACCCTACATACCATTTTCAACAGAACATCTATGGCAACTACTAAACTTGAAAGGTGTTGTTCATAAACAAAACTGGAATTCCGCCTCAGAATTGAAGATACCTAGCCAACACCACATCGATAAACCGACAATACTCTTCAAAAGAGTTGAAGACATGGACATCAGAAAAGAACGAGAAAAACTGAAAAAACTGAGCGAGTCGACATCACTATAATATGACATTACAGATTATAGTTTGTTTCCACAATCAAATTTTTAGAAGATGCAGACTAAATTTGGAAGTCACAAATTGCAGGTTTAAAGGCATTCTGCAGAGGACTTGCTAAGTCTCCTTTTGAATTTCAAGTATCTTCTTTCAATTCTAAGTTTCCAAGGTGTCGGTTTCCCACAAGGAACAGTTGCTCCTCTTTTTATTGCGTGTACAATTTCATCAACCTTGGGATCTGCATCAACAATCGTGTAAGCCAACCCAATTTCAAAAGGGTAATGAGAATCACTTCCAGCAATCTGCGGAAGACCTAGCCGAAGAGCAACCTTGCGACTCTGGTAGGTTGAAAAAAAGAAGGGAAAGGCCGCAGAATTGATTACCTCAATAGCGTCAAAACCTAAGGATGAAGTGATCTGTTGTTGGACGCCACCATAGATGACCTTTGGGTGAGCTGCTACAGCTATGCCACCTAACTTGTGGATCCTTCGAATAGTATCTGAGAGAGCCATTTTCGGCAAAACTTCTTGTTCGACATTCAGGGCTAAGATGTGTCCTTTTGCAGTTGTTATCTCAATTCCAGGGATCACGATTAGTTCTTCGTGGTTGATTAGTTTTAGTGCTCCCTTCAGAGTATCATGATCCGTGATCGCGACTCCATCAAGACCACGTTTTTTGGAGTAGGCAATGACTTCTTGAGGAGTGGTAGCTGCATCTGTTGAATAGCATGTGTGAACATGGAGGTCGATCTTGAGCAACAATTCATTCACGCGTCAATATACATGGCAAAAAGGATTTGGTGATCTCATACTTAAGCTCAACGCGAGTTCATTACAGCCTTAACTTATGTGATCACTGTTGATTCTGATCCTATTTATAAATGAACTCTGATTCAGAGGAAATATAAATAAAAATATACATTGACACTTCACAAGAGATATATATGCACGCGCGCGCATATTTGGAACTCTTATTTAGGTTGTGACTTCGAGGAATCATGGATTGCCTAAACATAGTTTCGAAGGGCTCCTGCTTAATGCAATAGACGAAGGTTTGTCTGCTTTAGGGGAATCGCCAAAGCGAGTAGTCTATTTTTATTTGGAAAAGAAGTTTAATATTAACAGGCGAGAGATCCCTGACAAGATTGAAGATTTTGTTGAAGCGCTTGAGAAGATTTTTGGTCTGGGAGCTAAGTTTCTGCAAATTCTCATTATAAAGCAACTTTACCAAAAAATCGAGAAAAATCTTGAATGGAATGAAGAACAAACTGACTTAACATTCACTGAATATATAGTGGCAGCCCGACGAAGTTATTTGAAGAAAACTCAAGTGCAGGTTCAATATTCGACCAAAGAAGGAATGTTAATCCAAAAAGAAAAGCGTTGACATACCCTGTATTAAGAACCAAGCTCCATGGAGGCAAAAATTCTGCGTGACGCAGATTTTATTGACAAGGTTGGTGCAGTGGGCATAGTACAATATTCATTGAAGCATGTTTAACCAACAAAATGATTGAGAAAGTATCTGAAGCCGTTGAGTCCGAAACCTTCAAACAATCTTACGCTACCAAGCACATAGGCCGGTTAGAGATCCCCCACCTTTATACCAAAACAGCAAAAGAGATAGCAATAAAGAGAAATTAGATAGTGTCTACATTCTTCGTGGAACTCAAGAAAGAAATGGGATAAAATGAAGCTTATGGTTAGAGTTCACGTCCTTCCTTTTGCTTACACCCCCTAAAAACGGAAAATATTATCACCAGCATATCTTTCAGAACATGCTATCTATTTTAGAGAAGAATGGTGCTCCGGCCGGGATTCGAACCCGGGTCTCCGGCTCGAAAGGCCGGAATACTTAGTCCATATAGGATGTTTAACCTGGCTATATTCGGTAGATGAAAAGGGCAGTTTCCTATCTTCTACCGGAGCCACGTACCAGAGCAACATCCAGATAATTGTTCCTTCGAATAAAGTTTTCTAGAATCCGATTTAAAGCTGATGACACTATTTTCTGCAAATATTTTAGCTGATTTTTACAGTCTACATGAAGACGTGACAAAAGCCCCAACAAAGCAAGAGCCAATAAATCTTGCGGCTCACTCTTCACCTGCAAACAAGAAGGCAAAGCTACGTATTATGGACCTTCAACCTTCATCTTTTGGCTTGATCAACTCCACTCTACGCTTTCCCTTCATTAAAGTTGAGACATGGATTCTACCTTGGATTTCTAACCTTAGCAGTTCCTTATTCAAAGTCCTAAATCCAACATCTCCGAAACTTTCTACCAAAAAATCGGAAAGTTCAGAATCAGTCAAAGCCCCCCCTTTTTTTCCCAAACTTTCCAAAATCGCCAAATGCAGGGGATATGGTCTCCAGGTTTTAGTTGTCATTCGTGACACCACAATACATTGTTATGCTACGGGAGTTGCCGGTTTCTTCATCGCCCGAACTTGTCCCATAAAGCCTTTATACCATGCCTCCATATCAGGCCGAATGGTTGGGCCAATCTTTTCAATAGCCTTTTGAAAATCGTTTGAACTCACTTCTTTAGCTTTAATATCCTTTTGCAAAGCGTGCAAGGCAGCTTCACGACAAAGAGCTTGTATATCAGCTCCTGAGTAACCTTTAGAAATATTCGTTAAATGAGATAAATCAACATCCTTGGTCAAAGGCATGTCTTTTGTGTAGATTTTGAAGATCAGCAGCCTAGAATCTTTGTCTGGCTCGGGAACGTAAATTAAGCGGTCAAACCTGCCAGGTCGTAGGACAGCTGGATCAACAATGTCTGGTCTATTTGTTGCGGCGATGACGACAACATCTTCTAAAGCGACGATCCCGTCCATTTCTGTCAATAGTTGGCTGATAACCCGTTCGGTAACGCCACTGTCAGCGAATCCCATACCTCGTCTAGGCACGAGAGAATCAAATTCATCAAAGAAGATTACAGAGGGAGCAGCCATTCTTCCTTTCCTAAAGACTTCTCTAATGGCTTTTTCTGACTCCCCGACCCATTTAGAAAAGACTTCAGGCCCTTTGATCGTGATATAGTTTGCCTCGCTCTCTGTAGCAACAGCTCTAGCTAACATAGTCTTTCCGCAGCCCGGCGGACCAACGAGTAAAATTCCTTTAGGAGGACGTATTCCCATTCTACTGAAGACTTCGGGATTTTTTAAGGGCCATTCTACAGCTTCTCTAAGAGATTGTTTCACCTCTTCTAGACCGCCTATTTCATCCCAATGAACTGCAGGTATCTCTATGTAAACTTCTCTCATGGCGGTTGGCGTGATTTCTTTATAAGCATTCATGAAATCTTCCATTCGAACTTCCATCTTTTCCAGAACGCTTGGTGGGATTCTCGCTTCTTCTAGGTTTATTTCCGGGAGGTAGCGACGTAAAGCTTTCATGGCAGTTTCACGAGTTAGAGCAGCTAAATCTGCACCAGTGTAGCCGTGGGTCATTGCTGCCAATTTTATTAAGTCAACATCTTTCGGTAACGGCATCCCCCTTGTATGGATTTGCAGGACTTCATGTCGACCCTGTTTGTCGGGCACCCCAATCTCTACTTCACGATCGAATCGCCCAGGTCTGCGGAGAGCAGGGTCAAGGGCCCCCGGCCTGTTTGTGGCACCTATAACAATGACGTTTCCTCTACCGGTCAATCCATCCATAAGAGCAAGAAGCTGGGCGACTACTCTTCTCTCTACCTCACCAGTAACTTCTTCACGTTTTGGCGCAATGGCGTCGAGTTCATCAATGAATATAATACTAGGTGAGTTTTTCTGTGCCTGCTGAAACATCTCCCTTAATCGGGCTTCAGACTCGCCATAGAATTTACTCATGATCTCAGGACCGTTTATGGAGAGGAAGTTAGCTTCTGATTCATTTGCTACTGCTCTTGCGAGTAAAGTTTTTCCACATCCTGGTGGACCGTGAAGCAATACTCCCTTTGGCGGTTCTATTCCGAGTCTTTGAAAGAGCTCTGGATGTCGTAGAGGAAGTTCTACCATCTCTCTCACCCTTCGAAGCTCCTCCTGAAGCCCTCCTATATCTTCATATGTAGTGCGAGGAACACCCTTTGTCTCTGGGGCTGGTTCAGCTAGGATCTGCAGATTTGTGTCATACGTTATTCTTACAATTCCGTGGGGGCGTGTCTTAGTCACAGTAAACGGTATAGCGTGACCCAACATCATGACCAACGTTGTGTCTCCTTCAACAAGAGTCCGTTCCATCAGCCTGTTTTTGACAAAATTGGTAAAATCCTCATCCACATTCAACCGCATGTCAACAGGGGCCAAAGCAACATTTGTTGCATTTGCCACTTTTCCAGGGCGAACAACCACATACTCATTTATTGCGACTCCAGCGTTTTTCCGAGTGAAACCATCTATTCGTATGATTCCTTTATTTTGATCTTCTGAGTAGGCCGGCCATGCAATTGCTGCGGTGTTTCTCTTCCCTACAATTTCGACTACATCACCCGCAGATATACCGAGTTTTTGCATTGCCTTTTGACCTATTCTTGCGATTCCTCTACCAACATCACGTTGCCTTGCGTCGCCAACTCGTAACTCTGCTTCACTCAAGTTTCTGTTTCTCCTAATCAGAATGTCTACATTTCGAAAGAGTAGATTCCTATATAAACTTTAAAGATCAAGTTTCTAGGTCTTTGAGACCATGATTGTTTGGATTTGACTGATTTCAGGGATCGCTTGCATGACTTGTTCTAATTGATCTAGGGCGCCTTCCTGGTTTTCTGGAATAAGTATCTGAGCTATTAGCGCCTTTAAGCCATACGCTATTGGCTCTTCCGCGGTTTTGTGAATCTTGGCGAAGTTTGGCAATTGCCTTTCGATTTTTTGTTTCAGTTTGTTTAGGTCCATTATGTCTGTCGGGTAAATTTTAAAGGATATAAGAACTTGCCCCATTTCCTCTAGACTCCTATGTTCAGGATCCCGTAAATCCACATTTGAAAAGCGTCATGGAGATATCCCCCGCAACTTCACTTTTTTTTTTTCTGTTCGATATTACAAATTGTAATTTGCCATACAAAAGTGGTTCTGGTTTAATAATCTTTTGCAAATGTGTGCGCGCAATTGGGAAGATTAGCGATGTTTTATTCAAGAACCTTTTCGTAATGAATTCGACATGGCTTAAACTTGGCTTTTTCATGAAGTTTCTGAGAAGCGACATTTTGAAGCCCAGTGTCAGAACGGAGTAAAGTAGCTCCGCTCTCGCGGGCCGTTTCTTTAATATGTTTCATCATCCTTAGCCCAATGCCACGACGCTGATAGCTAGGAACAACGATAATATCCATAACAGATGCAAATGTGATGTTGTGACCCTTGACATCGGTAAACGTCACCCACAAATACCCGACTACCTTGTCTCTATCTTCGAGAATTTCAGCTATTTCTACACGACGACGAGTACAGCAGGATTTCTACGGGGTCCCCTCCTCTTTGAAACAATCCAGTTTAAAGTTTCTAAGTTGTTGTCGTCGACAACGTTATCTTTCATTGTAGTTGTGGTGGTGCGCTGAATTTTGCTACACCACCACAACTCTACTATCTGAGAATAGCGCGTGTATATCATGAAGAACTCGTTCACGCGATCTATCCTAATAAATCAGAAACGGATATCCGTGAACTTTGCTCATTAATTGAAGGATTCCTTGAAATCAAACTGTCATATAACATCAAGCAAAAAAGACTAAAACGAGCAAGAGATTACAATGGACACTAATATCATAGGCGTGCGTGTCCTATTTTAGTAGAGTTGAGGTAATTTGAAAATTGTGAAACTTGACGATAAAGAGTGGTTGGAAAAAGACGGTTATTCGAAAAAGATTCTGTTTACTGCGAATGAGCTAAAATCAAGAGGTCATCTTGTCCAAATTGTCAAGAGCGAGCCTCACACAGAAATTAAACTGCACTATCATGAGCAAACGATTTAAATATGCTGGGTTTTGAGAGGAAATGCAATTCTCTTCTTCGGAGACAAAAGATTCAGAGCCCAACATGATAGTATTTTCTTATGTGAGCCCATGGAAGTGCACGGCATGGTGAATGATACGGATGACGACCTTCTAGTATTGGTCTTTAAGATCAACGCGAAAGAGGATGACAATTATTGGATTGAATAAAGACGTAAACATTCTGATGCGCACACGCAACAAATCAACAACAATTTGTATGACCGCGCATACAAGCACACAAGCTACCTCAGAAGTTCCATCAATTGTTTCCTTAGACTACTACCGCGCGCCACAAACATGAAACGTCCCCTAAATGTCTCTAGGGTCCTGTAAATCCACATTTGGGACATTTATAGGGACGCCCGAATTTTCGGCATCGTGAGCATCGCCATATTATGATTTCTCCACAGTTTGGACAAGGAAATTTTGTTGCTTCAGTCTCTGGAGGGATTGTTCTGTGGCATGATGTGCATGTGGGTATGGTGATTGTTGTAGTTGTTTCAGTCATGTTGTGTCCCCTTTTTTTTGGTTTGTTATAGGTTGCGGTGGTTGCTTATATTTGCTATGTTGTTGTTATAGTCTGTGGGAATTCTTAAGACAGCCTCGTGTGTCCCCTTCTAGCCAATTCAAAATGTTAATATTCACGCCATTATCAAACCATACTGGGCCGGTAGTTCAGTTTGGCATGAATAAATCCATAGATATACCGGGATTAGTGCAGACGCCGCCTTCGCATAGTAATGTATTCGGAAAAGGCGGAAGCCGCGGGTTCAAATCCCGCTCGGTCCACCAAAGTCTCTCTTTGGGAATATCATGTATTAGAGTCTGTTATGATGAAGAACTAGTCTGATTCTGAAGAGTTAGGAAGCCCACCAATTGTATCTTACTCTTACATTTATTACATTGCAATAGGAGTTTTTCCAAGGCGTCATCCTTGACCTTTGTTTTGATGATAGTATACACGGTTTCAGTTTCATCCTCTGGAGAGATGATGATCCCACATTTTGGGCATTGGAAGTCTCCAGCTCCTTCAACTTGGCTTATGTCGATTTTGAAGATCGAGCTTTGTTTCATTCGGTTTCCCTCGTTCATGAGTGAAATGTTTCTTGAAGGTTTGGGATAAATAACGTTTATGAATAACTACTCTATTTCGTTGCTTTTGACTTATATTAAACGTTGTTCATTTGTGTTGAAAAAAGCCTTAAGCAAAGACCATGATTACTTAAAGGGTTCAATGGCACTCAAGTGTAGGAAAGCGAAAGCTATGGAAAAAAAGGATATAATGGAGAAGGTGAAAACTGACAAAATTGAGTTTATTGATTTAATGTTCTCTGATTTGTCTGGGCGGCTAAAAAGTGTGACCATGTCGCCGAGAGAACTTGAGGACTGCTTGGATAATGGAAAATGGTTTGATGGTTCGTCAATAGAAGGTTTTACTCGGATACATGAGAGTGACATGCTCTTGATTCCAGATCTCTCGACGTACCTTTTTCTTCCGTGGCCACGTAGTGAAAAGAATGTTGCAAGAATGATTTGTGAGGTCCATGAGCCAGGTAAAACTCCCTTTGCTGGTGACCCTCGTTATGTATTTCAAAGAATTCTGGAGAGAGCAAAAGAAAAGGGATATTTCTACCGCGTTGGACCGGAGATTGAGTTCTTTTTATTTAGGTCAAAGGAAAGCAGGACCTATCACGATACGGCAGGATATTTTGATTTCTCGCCCAGAGACCTAGCGACCGATATACGAGCCGTTATGATGTCAACCTTAGAGACCCTTGGGGTCAATGTTGAAATGACTCACCATGAGTGTGCACCCAGCCAACATGAAATCGATATAGAATACGGAGATGCGCTAAGGATTGCCGATAATGTTATGACACTCAAGCAGGCCATCAAGACCGTCGCTAACAACAGTGGTTTGTATGCAACTTTCATGCCAAAGCCTGTTTTGGGCGTTAATGGAAGTGGAATGCATACTCATCAGTCGCTTTTTGGTGAGGATGGCGGAAATCTGTTCTACGAAGAAGGAAACAAGTACAAACTCTCTTCTCTTGCCTATTATTTTCTAGGTGGGCAACTTAGACATATCAGAGAGATTGCAGCTGTCTTGTGTCCGACGGTTAATAGCTATAAGCGGTTGGTGCGTGGGTATGAGGCGCCGGTTTACATCTGTTGGGGTCAGAGGAATCGGTCTGCGTTGATTAGGGTTCCAAGATACAGTGTAGGGCGGGAGAAGTCGACCAGGCTTGAGTTGAGGTGCCCTGACCCGAGTTGCAATCCTTACTTGGCCTTCGCTGTTATGTTGGCGGCTGGTCTTAGGGGAATTGAAGAGAAGATTGAGCCTCCAGCTCCTGTTGAAGAAGACGTGTATGGATTTGATGATAGTAAACTGACGGAGTTTTACATAAAGACATTGCCTGCTGATTTGGGAGAGGCTATGGATGACTTTAGGAAGAGTAAGTTGATGAGAGAAACGTTGGGAGACCATGTGTTCAACAAATATCTTGAGGCGAAAACGAGTGAATGGAATGAATTTCAAAGGAGTGTTACAGACTGGGAACTTAACAAATACAAGGACCTATGACATTCAGCAAAAAATGGAAGAGATTGGTGGTCGATCTTCAAGGAAACAATGTTGCTAAGGCTTAATTTTCTTTTTCCGTAGGTACGCAGCATGCGATAGTCGGCGGACAACAGAAATGACAACCTGGCTTTATTTCTCCCCTTTTCATTTTTTCAACGTATTCTTTGCACGATTCTCCTTCGCAAGTGACTGTGATCCCTTTGTCAGTTTCTTCCACTTTCATCGTGAATAGGGTTTTCTTTTCCATTGATTCACTCACCTCCTCTTCTATATTCCAGCGTAATAGGTTCCAACGGAATATATTACGTCGGAACATATAAAAGTATTTCGCAACTTAAGATCATAGCGAGGAACAGAATATAATGTGGTGTTGCTGCGGGCCAAGTGATCTTTCTCCAATCCAATTTCTAGTGCTACTTCTCTTGAACAGAAAGGTTATGCATGGGTATGAGCTGTTCAAAACGATCAACGAAAGGTTTGGTGAGAAATGGAAGCTGAATCCCGGAGGAATTTATAAGACGTTGGCTAAGTTGGTGGAGAAGGGTTACATACAAGAAGCGAGAGTTGAGGATGGCAAAACTGTCTATGAACCAACAGAGAAAGGCGGTGAAGCCTTAACCCAGTGTATCGAATGGTCAGCAGACTGGATAGAGTTCACTAAGAGTTGTTGTCCCTCCTGCTACAAGATTGAGTTCAAATTTGAGACAAAAAGGAAAGAGAAACAGTCTTAATTCACCTCACACCTTCTGAGAAAGGTTCAGAAGAAATCAATTGTGAACCCTACAAGCAATGGTGATGCATATTGGTAAATCGTAAGATTTAAGACGGTCTTCTAGAATAGAACGACTGGAGAATCCTATGAGTTTCGGAAAATTCATTCGTGTACTGCTTTATCTGTCGACAATTCTCGGGATTACGTTATTCATCACTCTTAGTGTTGACATCTATATCTCAGTTCAGTTTATTGCAGGTTCCATTTCTTTAACCTCAATGATTGGACTGTACGCAATTAGTTTGTTAAGCATGTACTTTAGTGTCTCATTGTTTACCTTCTTTGACAGAGCCCACTCTTCTAAGGTTGTCAGAAAGAACATCTTTCATTCTACGCTTTATACTGTTGGGATAATCTTCATTTTGTCTTCGTCAGCGTACATGCAACTCTCATTTATTAACCATACCCGTGCAGTCGCTCCACTACCTTTCGAAGATGATCTAAGCATAGTGTGGCAGATGATCGTTGCACGTATGACCTTGTTTGCACTCGGAAGCCCTTTCATAACCTATTTCACGTGCATACTTCCTACAAGACACCTAAAAATAATTCTAGCACGCGGAGCACAAAGCAGCTAGTTTTATCTATTCTTGGCTAGACTTAAGGTTGGCATGTATGCTGACATGGTGCATGGAGGATTGGAAAATATCGTCTAAGAGAAGATTGTTCATGCTCCCGGGTCCTAGTGAGCCTTATCCAGAGATCCTAGACAAACTTCAGAATCGGGTTCTTCCACACTATGGACCTGACTGGGACAAAGCGTTCAGCAGAGTACGCGAAGATCTGAAGAAGGTTTTCCAAACGAAGGGAGGAATCATTTTGTATCCAGGCTCGGGTGAGGCGGCAACCCACATGGTAGTCGCGAACATGGTTAAGCCTGGAGACCAGGTGATAACTCTTACGAATGGTTTTTTCGGGGATTACATCAATATGGCTGTAGAGGCTTTTGGTGGGAAATCCATTCTGGTGAGGGAGAGTTTTGGAAAGGCTATGGACCCGGAGAAGGTGAGGAAGGTTGCAGTCAAGGAAAAGGATGCGAAGGCTATCTGTGTGGTTCACGTCGAGACCTCGTCTGGGGTGGAGAATCCGATTAGGGAAATCGCTGAGATCGCTGAGGAGACGGGGAAAGCCTGCATTGTTGACGCCATTGCTTCATTGGGAGGCTCTGAGTTGAGGATGGATAATTGGAATATAGACATCTGTTTAGGTTATGCGAGTAAGGCCCTCGGCTCTATACATGTTCTCTCTCCTATAGCTGTGAGTAAGGAAATTTGGGATAGTATCGAAGAGAAATCTCAATACATGACACCTTTTTTTATAGATTTCTCGGCTTGGAAGCACATGAGGTGGGGTGGGACTCACCCAGTTACCATGCCCACAATGAATGTATTGGCGCTTGGTGAGGCTGTGAAGATAGCGTTAAGAGAAGGTTTGCGGAATCGTTTTAGGAGACATGATGTCGCTGGGAAGGCTATGAGAGAAGGGGTCAGGGCTATGGGTCTGGGTGTCTTGCCTGAAGAGGAGGATGCAGCGGGAACAATCACAGCGGTGAAAGTTCCCACGGGCGCCGAGAACAGGATAAGGAACTTGATGATGGAGAAGTTCAACATAATGATGGGTGCAAGCTTGGGAGGCTTGGTGCAGGGTAAGGAGACTTACGGTAAGGGGGAGTTGGTTAGGATTGGGCACATGGGCTTGGTAGCCTCGCCAGAATACATAGTTCCGACCTTGGCAGCTCTAGAACAAGTTTTGCCAGAAGCTGGCTTTGATGTGAAGGGTTCAGGAGTAGAAGCTGCATTGGAGGTGTTTAAGCAGCAGCCGAAAGAGTGGATAAACGGACTCATGTCAAGGCTCATGGTAAGATAAATCTAGATGCCATTAAGATATTATAAGATTGTAGATTTATGGAGACTCTAAAGATAACAAAAACAGACTATTAGAGAAATAGGGCTCACAGAATAATTTTAAATTTGCACTGTTTATCTCCTTTCATGATTGATTCTTCCATGATGACTTCGACTGAGCGTCCTAAGGCACCCTTGAACAATGCCTTCGCCCATCCTCTAGAGCAGTTGCAGTACGTTGCTGACAACTTTTCCGGAGGAATCTTGTTGACAAATGAACAGTAGCATTTTGGGTAGATGATATAGACGCTGTCTCCTTCCTTGTGAAGATGCTTGTAAACTTGCCCAAACCTATCCAAGAATTCGTTAATATTCTCCGATTTCTGGTAGATGTTTCTAGCTTTTTTGATGAAACTTTGAGATTGACATTGTCGCCCGCATTGTTCTAATACCTTGGCTCGTGTTTCCTTATCAACATGTTCATCCAGTCCAGCTATCAAATGAGTAATCCATCTCTCCATACGTTTACTCATTTCAACTCACCTGTCAATCATTTCGGAATGGCAACAGTGCCAGCATCTTCTTATTTAGTTTTGCGCACATGAGATGCAGCATATACTTTAATAAGACGCTGCCAAAATTTAGTGACTGGCTGGTTGATTAATCATGACTGAAGATGAGATGATTTGGGATCTCTCACAAATGGTTGAGAGCACCGATCCCACTTCAATTCAAAAGAAACTAGAGTCTATGATAGTTGAAGCGGAGAAAGTCCGTGATAAGTACCATGGGAAGATTGGAGGCCTTGATGCGAAGGGTGTCCTACAACTTTTGGAAATGAAAGATGCTTATACCCTCAAGTTTGAAGGCGTTGTCAAGTACTGCCGTTTAATGTATTCAGCTAATTCGACTGACACGGTCGCGAAACAGCTTAATGATGCTGCACGCAGGGCATATATGAAAGTTGGTCAAGCATTGGCCTTCGTGGATATCGAGTTGGGTAAGCTTCTTGCCAAGGACCCGTCACTGGTCGCAGACCCGGTGCTGGCAGAGTATAGACATTACCTTGAAAGGGTATTGCGAAAAGTCCCGCATATGCTCTCAGAGCCCGAGGAACGCCTGATAATCATGAAAGACAAGAACGGAATTGCCGCATGGGAGATGCTTCAGAGTGATTGGCTCTCTACTAGAACCTTTGACATAGAAATTGAAGGTAAAACAAAGACACTTCCCTACGGCGAGATAATCGGTCTGTACCAGAGTCCAAACCGTGATCTCCGGAAACAAGCCAACCAGATAGTCTATGAAAATCTTGGAAAGGATGAGATCATCTGGGCAAGTGCGATCCGCGCAGTGTGTGAAGACCATATACAGATGTGTAAACTGAGGAAATATCCAATCTCGATGACCCAGAGCTTGATCGCGAATGACGTTGACCGGCAGACCATTGACAGCCTCATGCATACTATTGAGAAGAATGTGAGTCTATATCAACGGTATCTTAGGCTAAAGGCCAAGTTGATGGGTCTAGACAGGTTAGCCAACTATGACGTTGTTGCTCCTCTGCCTAACGCTCCCGAAATGGACTACAGTTGGGGGCAATCTCATAGTGAAATAGTAGATGCCTACATGGGATTCGATGAGCAGATGGGGGGTTGGGTTGATGAGATGTTTGAGAGACGACACATTGACGGGGAAGTGCGGAAAGGAAAAAGTTCAGGAGCTTTTTGTTCTTCGTGGATGGCTGGGAAGAGTGCCTACATCTTGCAGAGCTTCAACAAGAAGATGGGTGATGTCTACACCCAAGCACATGAACTGGGTCATGCTGCTCATGCGTATCTTGGTTCAAGGGCGCAGAAGCCGAGCAACCTCGAGGTAGGTAGTTGTATTGCTGAAACCGGAAGTATATTTGGCGAACTGCTCTTGACCGAACGGTTGCTTTCCAAGGCCAAGACAAAGGAGGAAAAGCAGGCAATCATTGCCAATGTGCTGGACGAGTTCGGCATGGCCGCTTTTCAAGTCTCTGCACGGGTTTTCTTTGAACAAAGCATGTATGACACCATAAAACGCGGTGAGTTCTTAGATGGAGAAACTGTTGCAAAATTGTGGGTTACAGCCCGGGATAGAATCTATGGGGATTCTGTTGATTGGCTGGGCGTGATGAAGTGGGAATGGACAATGAAAATCCATTATTATATCGCAAACTATCGCTTTTACAATTATCCTTACGTATTTGCTCAACTGTTTGTATTCGCGCTATACAAGCTTTACAAAGAGCAGGATAAGAGCTTTGTTCCTAAGTTCAAAAGACTCTTGGCGGCAGGTTCGAGTAAAGCTCCTCGTGAGCTTGCGGCGGAATTGGGCCTCGACATCACCGATGAGAGGTTTTGGGAGAAAGGAATGAAACAAGCTGAAGAATTCATTGATATGCTTGAGGACACGCTTTAATTCGCGCATCATGACATCAACATTATTTGGACTGTCACTGTACTTCTCTTTTTTCTGCTACAAGGATCTGTGTTATTTCGCAGTCAAAGCAAGACGAAACCAAGAATTATTGCACATGCATTCCTTTTTGGATATATTAGTCATTCCGAAAATTTCCTTTTAAGAGTTCTAGAAGTTACTTCTATCCATGAAAGAACTCGCATAGAGGCAGTAAGAGACATGCGAAACTGTAAAAAGATTTCATGCCTGTAAAATTCTTTGTGGAGGTAAGTGTTTGAAGATCACCAAATTCGCGCCTTGCATTCTGCTGTTTTTCTTGATTGTTTTGAATATGGCTTCATTTGTCGGTGCCCTTCCTCCCTTAAACCTTGCCGTTTCCACCGACAAGCTAGCCTATATGCCTGAGGAAAGTGTGAGGATCAGCGGAACTTTGAGTCTGGGAACGGACCCACTTGTCGAATGGATCATTGCCATATCCATAAATTCACCAAGTGGAACCAATCTTTTTCACACAACTGTTGAAACTGATCAAGCTGGCGCGTTCATTACGATTTTCAATCTTTCCCCTGAAACCGAGTTGGGAACTTATACGCTAATCTCTTCGGTTTACGGGGCTGACCAATATGTTACAAAGGAAATGACTTTTGAGATAAAATCAACCAACCAAGTCGAAAATGTTCAGCCGATTCTCCAATTACCATCGTCTCTCTCTCCAGTTCCTTTGACATTGATTGCGATTTGCCTAGCATTTGGCTTGATAATCTCTACACTAGTTGTTTCTGGATTGGCTATGTCTCGGAGAAAAGAGAAGGCATCAATAATCCCAGCTACACCAATAACATCAGCAACCACCAAAAGATCCGCGAGGAAGTTGGAAACTCCAAAAACGCCGATCACACCAGTGAAGCTAGCAACGCCAACAACTCAAGGCGCCCCACTAGTTTCAGCAACGCCCGTTAGGAATATGACCATGACGAGTCATAAGACGTGTGTGGAATGTAGAAGAACATTTCTGGGAATCCGCACTTTTTGTCCTTACTGCTTCACTTATCATGGCAATGATGATTACTCCGAAAAGGTAGCCGTCTAAAAGTTGGTTCTAAAGATGGGGGAACTCGTAGAAACGATCAGAAAGTTGCGAGAGGAGATCGAGGAACTGGAAAGAGGAAAGATTGCTCTACTTGAGAAGATTGTGAATTCAACAGTGGCAAAAGGGGAAGAAAATGTAAACAAGTTGCGACACGACCCGTACACGAGTCAAAAAAAGGTGACGGCTGACACCCCTGTTGTCGCGAGGACCACAAATCTGTTGCGTGTAACTATCATTCAAAGAAAAGAATCGGATTTCAGGTATTAGTCACATTCTGTCTTTGATTCACTACGTTTATTTACAAAATCCATATCAATAGTAATTGCAAAGGAGAGAATCATGTCAAAAACGCCGATGAAGTATGAAGCCCTTGATGCTCTGGACTCAATTACACATGCTCTCAAAGAACATGAGAATGATCTCGACCGTTTAGTTGCAGAGTTAGGCAAGACCGCAAAGATATTAAACGAAGTAGGGGAACGTTGCGAAAAGATCACGAAGGTTGAAGAGCGGTTTTCTGCCATTCGAGCCGAGGTCTCAAATCTCATTGATTCTATCTCTGCTTTGCAGGAAGCACCATTTTATTCACGGGGACTGGCAGTCATAATTGGATGTAAAGAATGGGAAGATTTCAAAAATCTCTCAACTAACGCTGAAATGGTTTCTTTCCTAATTGAGGAGACAGAAAAGGTTGTTCAGATTGATGCCTTAAAAAAGGGCAAGGTCCTGACCTTTAGTGGAGAGTTCCCACAAGATACGAGGCTATTGAAACTTTGGATTTCAGAAGAATTGAAGATTCCGGAAAAAAGAGTTGTTGAGGGTGCCTTGCGGATAGAGTGAGATCGTGTTTTCGCTTTCATGTCTGATGCTCACTGGTGAGGATTTAGATCGGGGGTTAACGCATGTATGTCATGATCCATAACGAGGATATTGATTGTTACTTCTCAAATCTTAAAAGATAACCCATCACCTTAAAGCACTACAGAGTTATGAATATACAAGGAAGTCGTGAAAATGACTGCAGGAGGAAACCCATTCTTTGAAAGAAAGAAGGAAACTGAGATCGACATTGAGGAGGCTCTACACAAGTTTATGGATAAAGTGAAAAGATTGCAAAAGGAGAGAGCCGAGCTTATACGTGAGATAGAAGAACTTGGAGAAGAGGCGGAACGAGAAGCTAAGGAACTGGAAAAAGAAGTATCCATGCTAAAGAAACAAGCAATGGCACTCAATGAAGTGCTGAGAACCATGCGCGCGCGCACAAAGCGAATCTAGACTTCTTTTTTTCTTTGTATATGTGCAGGTTCATTTGCGTTCTGGGAGTTTGGAGTATTCTCCGTTCGATGATCTGTAAATGGCTAGTCGTCCGATAGTCTCCCAGTTGTCTCCCTCTTTGCGTCGGAGTTGTGCCACAATAACTTCGGCTTCTGGATCGGTCTTTCCATGCCATATTGTGATGCCGAGATAATCTTGATCATTTATGCGGGTGTAAAATCGTCCCTTTGGCTGAGAGGTTGAACTCATCTCTATCACTTGTAATTCTTTTAAGGAGTTTAAGCCTTTTAAAGCATTTATTAGTTGGAGACATGCGCCTTTGAAAGTCTTGCCCAGAGAATTCTACGAGAGAGATCCGGAAGTTGTTGCGAAGACATTATTGGGAAAGAGGTTGGTCAGAAGATTGGACGAGAATCTCTTGGAGGGCATTATAGTGGAGACTGAGGCGTATCATGGCTTAGATGACCCAGCGTCTCGGGCTTATCATGGCATCAAGAACTAT
>JAOUKN010000124.1 GCA_029882515.1 Candidatus Bathyarchaeota archaeon | reverse complement strand
ACTACTAAATAGTCAATGGGTTTGACAGCGCTTCGTGCAGTTTCTCTTGCTTGATAGGCAAGTGCAATAGCAGTTTTATATTCTCCCTGTTCGTAGGCATCTATTGCTTGTTGAAGAAGGGATTCCGCTTGATCGAGACCTTGCGTTCTTCCTGTGGCACTGACGGTCTCTATATCTCTAGGGACGCCACCATAAAGCATGTAGGTTGAAAAGCCAACTTCTGACCAGATGGCAGCTGCAGTCGGAATATAACCCATATAGAAATCTGTGTTCTCTGCCTCTTCATCGGTATAATCATCCTGAAATTTCCATGCGCCCAAATGAACATAAAAACCAAAATTAGACGTCTCGTTAACCAGCGAGAACCGAATAACAGCTCCTGGATGGATCGTTCCAACATCCGAATAACCACAGCTATAAACGTCAAGGATTAACAAATCTTTGAAATCGTTTCTTTTTAGCGGTCTAGTCGGATTCACCTCATCTACCTTATCCATTCGCCAATCATGAAGAGACTGGGTTCCATAAGTTGAGGTAGAGGCCCATCCGTCACTGCCGGGTGGAGGCCTGCAGTTCACATCGCTTTTCCCTATATAGCTCATAAGTTCTTGGAAGCCTTTTTCACCCCAAGTTTCAATTTCTCCGTTTTGATACTGAACCCGATAAAACGGGTAGCCGCCGGTATGAACCCATGTTACCTGTCGATTCAGCATCGCATTCGCTATCTTGCCAACCCACTCTTCTTTGGAATAATCGGCAGGCACTGGGAGATACTCTCCATGAGCATTAACAATAATCACATCAACACCAAACTCGACCAGCACTTTGTAACCAGCCCATTCCATCACAACATCAGAACCAACATTGAACTCCACTTGCTTCCAACCACCGCTACCAATGCGCACATTGGTTTTGTTGACCGCCGCCGCTTCACACACGCCTTCAACAACTTCAGAAAAAGTCTCCGTTCTGTATGAAGTCACACCGTTCAACGCTATTACATAGACCTTCAAGGAGCGTGGTACCTCATTTGCCTTGATTGTTCTCACAGGCAACAGCGTCGAACACGAAAAAAATGAAAACACCACACTTAAGACAAGTAGCAACAGAACAGTTCTAAAATTCATCATACGCCTCCATCTTCCTCTACGCACATCTCTGATTAGCGGATAATAAGGCTTTCTGAATCATCACGATACTCAGAAAGGCTTCATCGAACACTTAATGATCAACAAATAATCTATTGGACGGTAACAGAGAAAGCACTGCAGAAGCCCTTTCAGAGGATGAGAATGCGCCAAGCTGCGTGTTTCAGGGCAAGTGTTAATTAATGGAAGTGAAAAAACAGTTTGATTGGGATGCGAAGCTCTTTTGGGATTTAAGAAGCCTTTGCGAGAGTTAGATTTGGGAGAGATTTTAGGGAAGACCTTCAGTCTCTATTCTTCTAGGTTCTTGTTGTTTTACCTTCCATTTCTTGTTGCTGGTTTGATTACAGGAGCCTGGGGAGAGGCAGTGAGGTGGATGTTTCCAGAGCCAGCTGCACCACCTCCAACTGCTCCGCCGGATGTTCTTTTGTCGTATTTTTTCTCCATGTTGGGAGTTTTGGCTGTGACGCTGCCTTTGACAATCCTTGTTAGTTGGATCATTGACACTATTGTTCGAGGCATTGCAGTTAAAGTTGCTTCTGACATCTTAGAGGGGCGTAGTGTTGATCTTTCGAAGGCTCTCAATTTTACTGCCACTCGGCTGCTGTCATTGCTGGGAGCTGGAATCGTTACCGGTGTTTTGATTGTGATGGGGCTCATTTGTTTGGTTGTGCCCGGTATTATTTTGGTAATTATGTTCTCGCTCGTTGTGCCCGTGATCATTCTTGAACAAGCTGGTACATTTCAGAGCCTTTCTCGTAGCAGAAAAATGGTTGGAGGGCGCTGGCTCAAGACCTTTGCGCTTCTGCTGATCGTTTATATTATCATTACGGTTGCCTCGTTTATTTTTGTTGAGATTAGTGGTGTTGGATTTCGTGGTCCTGCCCGCTGGATCGTAAGCAGTGTTCTTGGGGCCTTAGTTTCACCCATTCTTCCGATCGCGGTGACGCTCTATTACTATTCTATGGTCGCAAGGGAACAGCCGCCGTCTCCACTCCTAGAAATTCCGGAACCAACACCTCCTGCAGCTCAGCCGTCGTTTCCCGGACCTCCTGCCAAAATACATTGTGTCTACTGTGGGGCAGAAAATGAAGCTAATGCTGTAATTTGCCGAAAGTGTGGCATGAGAATTGTAAAGCCAACCTAGTTATGCCCATGCCAAATAGTATAAAAGCCTCTTTTGGTTGGAGGTGATGACACCAAACTATTAATGAAATACTGCTTAGAAGGAAGGTTATTCATGGATTTGAGAAGGAATCTATTCTGTGTCTCGATTCCGGTTCGCAAGGAGTCTTTCATTTGAACTTTCTTTCGGGAATGTTGAACCGAGACCTGAAGCTTCTTCTTTTAACCAACTTTGTTGGTGCCTTTGGAGACGGTCTTTACTTCTACATATTGCCTCTTTATATTCGAGAGTTAGGTGCCCAACCAGCCGAGGTGGGGGTTATCTTCACAATACTTGGTTTGGTTGCAGCGTTGACGCCGATTCCTGGCGGTTTTTTAGCAGATAGATATGATAGAAAGAAGATCATGATTCTTGCGTGGCTGATATGGATACCGGTTCCACTGCTTTTTTCTATGGCACAAGACTGGAGCCAGCTGATACCGGGAAGTTTCTTATTAGGATGTTTTATAGGGGGACCTGCTAGCAGTGCATATGTAGCAACTTCGGCGAAAAAGGAAAAGATGGCGTCCGTTTTCACCACTATCTCTGCGGCTTGGTGGTTTGGCTACATCTTCTCTCCAGGGATAGGAGGCTATATCGCCTCTCTTTTTGGAATGAAACTGGTCTTCTATCTGTCGTTTGCCCTCTATACCCTAGCTACGGTCTTCGTTCTATTTGTTGGAAGCCAACATGCAGCCACGCCTTCCGAACAACCTTCTGCCTCCTCTGCCCCATTCAGAAAAAAGAAACTACTCGTCTGGATATCTTTCTTCGCCGCAATCTTTTTTGTACTAATTCTCTTCAGACCATCTGTCACACAATTTCTCCATGATGAATACGCGTTAGCTGACGTCAGAATCGGCATCTTAGGTTCGGTTACTTACCTGGGCTCAGCCATTCTTCTCGTGGTACTCGGCAAATTAGGAGACAAATGGAAGAAAGCGGGTGCTATCTTCATCTCGCTACTGCTAACGGCCATATCTATCAGCATACTCACCTCATTCACGGCGTTTCCAATCTTGGCTTTAGCTTCCTTCTTGATGGGGGCTTCCTATGTGATTTGGTCGTTGATGAGTGCGGTTGTGGGTTCGCTTACACCCCGAGCCACACGTGGACGATGGATGGCTGTTGCGCAAACGGCAAGTTTGTTGGCTGCGTTTCCTGCTCCCTACATTGGAGGAGTACTCTACCAAGCTTCGCCGTACAACCCGTTCATAGCTACAATCATAGCAACTCCGATACTGGCAGTCATAGCTCTGATCATTGCGCTAAACATAGAAACCCCGCATGAATGATCTTTTACATAGAAGCAGCATTTAGGTTCCAATTGTCTGCGCGCATGAGCAACACATCGGCTACGGCAATATCTGTGAGATGAGAAAATGTGGAATGACGAAGAGAATTGAAAACTGCGCTGACTAACTGTGAAAAGACTCACTAGATTCTTGGAACAAGCGCCCGTAGCGCAAAAGACACTTGAAATACGGCCGCAAATACATAAGTAAATGCGTGCGCATGGGTTTAGATGAGGAGGGGGTTTGAAACATGTGTTCCGTTGAATCTGGGGATTTGGAGAAAGAGGTTTTTGGTGAATATTATAGATTCTGTGTGTATCTACATATGTTAAAGGTGGGAGAGGGCTCCGTGAAAAGCGTTCAAGAGGCACTTGGTCTTTCAGTTCCCACGCTGGCTGTGTATCACTTGGAAAAACTCGTCGACCTTGGTCTTGTCAGAAAAAACTGGGACGGAAATTATCATGTAGTTCCCAAAAGCTTCGGGATTCTGAAGCTATTTGTTATTGTTGGAACGTGGATTGTTCCACGCACCCTGTTCATAGCGATTGTGTTCGCAGTGACGAGCGTAGTCTTTCTGACATATCTTCCAGACAATGAACAACTCATTTGGGCTCTCATCCCTTCAGTCATTGGATTGGTTGCAAGCATCTATCAAACCGTTCAGTCTTATCGATTGCTGAAGAAAAGTGTATAACTTGTACAATCCTGTACAACAAAAGGATTAAAATATTGCCACAACAAGTTAGCTAAGTGGCTAGACTAGGTTGCGGGTTTATTCCACGAAAAGATTCTTCGCTTTTGTTCTTCTGAGTGGTATCGTAGGAGCCGTGATTGCAGGGTTCGCGACTTGGGGCGTTAACACTTTATTCCCTGTGGGAATCCCTAGAGTCTACTGTCAGATAGTTGACTCTCAATCACTTGTTGGCGATAAGCCAAAGCCATATCCGTGGGCGCAAGTAAACTACACCGTTGTTATTTTGAACGACACGGTAATTGACGGCATAATTAACGTAACTGCGGTGTTGGAACCACCTCGTGAGTGGGGCAGCGCGCGCGTTGTGAATTTCACGGTTAAAAACTCCTTCTATATCGATTGCTACGATTACATCGTGCCTACTTTGATCGATGGAACCTTATCTTGGTCCGGAGACATGCACGCAAATCAAAGCAAAATGTTGCGCGTTACGTTGACACTGGACAAAGGTGACGGAATGTACTGCATTGGCGGTGGGACGGGGTGGATTAGATATTTTCAGACTATAGGAGGCGAGATCTCCCATAAGTCAGAGGGCATTGGCGCAGCATATTGGATACTAGTGGAAAATGAAAAGATTGTGAAAGTCATGGACTATGTGGAGTATGTAGAATGGAAACTAGAACACTAGGGCACGTAGAGGGATTCACACCTGCTGCGTGCGTGTGAGAACTCTGAAATTACTTATTCCTCATCATGTATATACGCTTTTTCGACTGCGAATTTTCTGGTAACTCTGTTCATGACCGCTGCCTGCAAGTTCATCAGTGGGAACACCTCATGTATGACAGAACCATGTCCTTGGAAAACGTACTTGACAGTGAGCCAAAAAACCTCTAACTAACATTGATCTAGATGTTTTTGGAATCTCCATGCCTGTCACGCGGATGT
>JAOUKN010000123.1 GCA_029882515.1 Candidatus Bathyarchaeota archaeon | reverse complement strand
AAATACCCACAACCAAATCTTCGTTCCCTTTTCTTCTGCCCAATTCACGAAATCTTTCAGATCTTCAGGAGCTGCCTCTTCAAGCTTCTTTCCTTTGTGCTTTAATAAGTACTCTTCAAATTTCTTCATGTTGCGAATGTCAAACTCAATTTTTCTTTCGGATTTTCCAATTTTCTTCAGATATCTTCTGAAACCTTCTTCATCCAAAGCCATCACATTCTAAGAAATCACTCTTGGTACAAGATGTTAAGCCTTGCGATAGAAACTGCCCACAGAGGGAGAACTGAAAGCCAGTGAAATAAAGACTCTAGCTTTCAGAGAAAAAGAAGTTCTTAATATCTCCAGAACCTAACCAATCTAATTTTCTTTCAATTGCTTTGCCGATTATTGAGATGCTTCATTTCTCTTGTTGATTTTCAACTTTGAGCAGTTGAGATAGCTCTTAAACAGCAAATACCACATTTAGTCTAGACTGTTACAGTAGCTCTCAATAATGCTGTAAACGTAGAGGAACGAAGAAAAAGAGGGAGAGAATTAGAGTGGCTGGCGTTTACGGATTCTTGACACCGCTGCAACGAAAAATGTTGCGACAACGAGCAATGGAAGCAGTAGAACCATCGCGAATTCTGGGATAATTGTGTTGCTGAAGAGATAGGCAACGTAAGTCGGATCATGTTGAATCGGTAGTCCATCCCAAACAGGATAGCAATTTCTGTAAAGCAAAGTTGAGACACTACAGTTCAAGTCAACTTGTCCTCCAAGACCGCCAGCTGAAGGAAACAATTCGCTCAGGTTTAGATAGTTCTCAAACCGAGTAAAAGCCCAGTCCAAACCGTATATTACTTCTGGATGAACGCTGGCGGTGGCTGCTGCTTCTGACTTAACCTCATATGTTTCTGTGTTTTCGCCTCTTGTAAGGTTGTAACTCTCGCCGAAAATGAATTCATAAGCCTTTATCATTTCAACCGCAATTTGACTGCTACTTGTTGTTGTAGCGGAATTGGGTGCCGTTGTAGAATCATAAGGCTCGTCATTGACGTATGCAGTGTATGGTTTAGCAGAGGATGTCACTGTGCTGTAAAGCAAGGAAAGGCTGAGGCCTTCGAGCGACACCGAAGGGTCATCATAGGGTCGGATGTCCGTGATGTTTCCAATCTCAAAACTTGTCTTCAGATAGGAGACGTTCTGCACTACGTAGAAATCATAATTGAAGCTAAGATAATCAATAGTCACAAATGCAGCTGCTACATGCCCTATATATTGCTCAGGATAAAGCAGAATTCCATCAATTGTTTCGTGTTTAAAGCCCCACATGTAATGTGCAGTTTCTCCTTCCATGACTTTCTGAATGTGAGTAATTTGGTAATTGACGCTGCTATTCACACCTAGCTGATAGATGATTTCGGATTCACCAGAGGTGAAATTCGCTTGAGGAATGCCATCTTCATTAGTGTCATTATAGACCTCTATTAAAGCTAAAGTGGTTCCGACAAAAACATCGGTGTCATTTTCCACCTTGAAGTGTTGACCTAGAAAGCTCATTATGGGCGAGTTGTAGGTGTCAGAGAAGAGTGCATAGCAGATAACTTGTGTCTCAGAAATGTTGACCCATGTATACCATATCCACACTCCTGTGGGTGGCGTAGGAATGGAACCGTTTGCATATTCTGCGTTTGTATCAATATCCCCTTGATAAGAAATAGTTTGCCCGCTAACGGTAACATTAGCTGAAAGTAAAGATGCTGAGAAGATTATTGATGTTACCAGTAATCCAACCAAAAAAGCTGACACGTATCTAGAAAGCTTCATTTAAACTCCCCTATATCTGATTGTTTGTATTGCATATTAATCTATGTTTTAGAACACTTGCGCGCGGAAAAATCCAGAAGATTTTTCGCCATTCCTGAGTTCTGAGGGCTTAGCACAGATATGGACTTGAACCCTTTTAGGTATAAGCACGGGTAGCCTCACCAGTAGTAAAAAATTGTTATCGCTTTATAACTCTGTGAAGTATTGATCGTTGAAATTGTAGATAGCTGTATATCCATGTAACGCGACTAAATCTCCTACCAACGTGTTCCAACCATCGAGTTGAGGCTCAATATTATACCATCCAACAAAAGGGATTTTCACCTTCACCCAAGCATGATAATTTCCCACGTCATTTTGTCCAATAACAACATAAACGTCTTCTATGCTCCATTCATCGGCTCTCAACAACGAACAAAGCAGAATCGCAAAATCTTCACAATCACCCGTTCGGCTTTCCAAAGTTTCTCTTCCCAACTGCCAAAATTCACCCACACCATGAACATCCTCATCATCCACATAGTCAATGTTTCTTCCAACCCAGTCTCGAATCGCAATCCAATGAACAAAAAATATGTCACTCGCTATTTCCCCATAAACCGACTGCACACACTGTTCGTCAGGAGTCACAAAAAACTTCGAAACCCCCAAAGAAAAGTGTCGAGGCAACACCGCGTCCACAGTATGACTCCAAAAATCCGTTACGTCGTCGCAGCTTGCTTCTATCTCAACAGTCTTTGACTGGTCATACTCCACGGAAAACGAAATAGATTCTGCAAACTCGGAATTCGGCAATAGATCATAAACGGTCTCGGTGGAATAGTACACAGAATCCAACGCAATCTCTACAGTTATGACATCTGCTGAAACATTCCCAACATTCTCAACAACATAGCTGACTGCAACAGTAAGCACAGGCAAATCATTAACTCCCCGCTCCCAGAAATCATCTGTTAAATTACCATTAACCTGCAACGCTACGAACCCTGAACTTTGAGAAGTCCCATTGTCTCGCTCCTGTCTCTGTGCACCATTCGACGTTTGCTCAAGCTCATTCACGCTCAATTGCTCATCTATTAGAATCAAGGTTACAGCAAAGAGTAAAAGCCAAACCAAACAAATTACAGTGAGCTTACCCATGATATTCTCAAAGGGAAAACTGAAACGCTGTTATTTAAAAAACCTTGTGCGTCAACCTTATAGCAAAGTACACATTTTCTAAGAAACTAATGAAATCTAGGAAATAGAGCTTTCTTAAGCCCTCTCTCTTTGAAACTGTAGAAAAAAGCAAAACTAGTTTCATGTTAGCCGCTTGTATACTGGATGCCCTTTAAACTGCAGCATTGTCTCTGATTTCTCGAAAGTTCCACTCGGCAGCCTTACGCAGAGCGAGCTAACTATGGCTCCGTTGGAAATGAAACGCACTCCATCTAAAAGCTCCCCTTTCGTGACGCCGGATGCCGCAAAGACCAGTTCGTTACCCTTGGCTAATTCCCTTTCAGAATATGTCTTCTCAACGTCAACTCCTTCAGCTTCCAGTCTTCCCAGCCTCTTCGCATCGTCCTTTTTGTCTTTCCAAACGTTAACCAACATCGTTCCCCCTAGACATTTTACTGCGGTTGCTCCAATGGTGGCTTCTGGACCTGCACCTGCTCCAAGCAGCAAGTCAACGCCGGAGTTAGGAATGCACGTGGCAACAGATGCTGCAATGTCTCCATCTGGTATCAGAATAATCCTAACTCCCAGTTTTCTCAGCCTCCCCAAAATCTCCCGATGCCTGTCTCGTTCGAGCATTATAACTGTGAAGTTTTCAAGCTGCATCTTCTTCTGTTCAGCCACTGTCTGCACAATTTCCTCAATAGACATGGCAAGCGAAATTTTATCCTTTGAGTGATAGTCTGTCGCCATTTTGAAGTAATATCCGTCGTCTGGAAGGACTTGCAAACAGCCCTTCGGAGCGCACGTTAGAGCGGAGATTGCGTCTTTTCTTCCTTTTGAAGTAGCTGTTGTGCCGTCTACAGGGTCCATGACAAACTCTACTTTAGGTCCATGTCCAATGCCTACTTTCTCTTTTCGGCTGAATGCAGGAGCGTTGTCTTTCGGTCCTTCGCAGGAAATTACTTCTCCGTCGATCTCCATCTGCGCTAACACTGCTCTTGAAAAATCAACTGCTCGTTGATCAACAATTTCAGGGTTGCCTTGTCCTATGTGAAGGGCGGCTCCCACTGCCGCGGCTATTGTGATTCTGGTTAATGACGGGGCGAGAGTTCTTAACGAAACCAACACTTTTCCCTCGGTTACTGTTTTACAGAGTTATGTATATTGCTTTTATTCTTCTTTAACTGCCTTCAGAAACTTCTCTCGAATCTTTTCGGCTAGTGTGCTGTCCTCAACTATGAAAGCTCCGCGGTAGCCACAGTCTCTGCACTCCCAGATCGACCATAGTTGAGGCAGTCCACTAGCCCATTGGATGTTTGTGGAGCCACATTTTGGACAAAACTTTATCCGCTTTCTCTCTTTTTTCACGACTTTCGCTTCGGAGAAGTTGTTTTGGGGTCTGCCCGTCATGAGATCCTCATCCACGAGTGTCGGTCTGGGACGGCATCATCATCCCCCACTGAAAATACACCATCCCCTACTAAATGTATTGTGGTATCTAAAGAAAGAGGGATATGCAGAGACTACAATAATTGCAACAGGAAAGAGATTAAGACACTTATCTAAACAAACAAACTTGAACAATCCAGAAGAAGTAAAGGGATTCATAGCTAACAAAGAGTGTAGCAATGGTTTCAAGGAGAGTCTAATAGAAGCATATAATCACTATGCTACATTTTATGGAATTAAATGGAATAAACCATTTTACAAGAGATATGAGCAACTACCAAAGATACCAACAGAAGAACAGCTGAATATGTTCATAGCAAAGGCTGGAAACAAGTATGCTTTGATACTTAGCCTAATGAAAGAATTAGGATGTAGACCTATAGAAATAACATGGCTTAGAGTAAAAGATTTTGACTTAGAAAACAAATTAGTAACTATCAAAACAGCTAAACATGGAAAAGGAAGAATACTGAAATTCTCTTCAAACACTTTAGCTATGCTGAAAACATACATCAACATAAATAAGCTAAGTCTGAATGACAGACTATTTCCTGTAAAATCAAGTACAGTAAGTAACCACTTTAGAAGAATTAGGAATAACTTAGCTGAAAAACTGCAAGACTACACATTCAAAACAATTAGGCTATATGACTTCAGACATTGGAAAGCAACAATGCTTTATCATAAAACAAAAGACTTACTCTTTGTTAAGACATTCTTAGGGCATCATGACTTAAGAAGTACTCTGAGATACACACAACTACTGGAATTTAAAGCAGAAGAATACCACTCAGCTACAGCTAAAAACATTGAAGAAGCTAAGAAACTGATAGAACAAGGATTCGAGTATGTAACAGAAGTTGAAGG
>JAOUKN010000122.1 GCA_029882515.1 Candidatus Bathyarchaeota archaeon | reverse complement strand
GGTTGGTTGGTTGGTTGGATGGATGGATGGATGGATGGATGGATGGATGGATGGATGGATGGATGGATAAAAATCTTATCTGCCTTTTTAGATATTTTTGGGGGTTTTCGCCCCTATACCTCGCAAAAAATAGAAAAACATGCCGCATACGTTCTGGTTATTTTCTAGTCTTCACTAATGTTGGTTGGACGAATTGGAGGCAATGAGGGCATTCAACCTGTGCTTTTGCTCGGCTTACTTTCCACTGGTTTTTGCAGAAGGGACACTGCAATAAGACATGCTCTCCCGCATAGAAAACTTGTCTGCGGACCGCTAGAACAAGAACTCCAAAAACTATAGCACCAGCCCCCATCATAACCAAGTGCATCAGTTTCAATCTGTAGAAGCCAAAGTCGAATTCATCTGCCCAAAGATAAACCTCCAAAGCCGAAAGTACGTCCTGCGAAGCAAAGACATTGGGCCATGCCTTCCACAATACTGCAAGCAACACCGTTAATCCGACAAGACACAACGCAAAGCCCAATACATAGTGAGTTACATAGTGTATAGTAATTCTCTTCATGAACAATCCAAATTCAGCTGAAAACACATTCTTATTTGATTTATGAAGTTAAGATAAACAATGACCACACAGAACTAGCCCAAAACATAAAGCGCGCGCACGGAGTATGGAAACCAAAGGAAGTATGGCACATGTGGAAAGATGGGCGAACAAAGACTGCTATTCCTTCTTCTTTTCTTCCTCTTGCATCAGTAGATAATTGGCCATTTTTGAAAAAGTACAAGGCTGATATTGTTTCGCCTCAGCTGTAGCCACTAAGAAGCTTTCTGTCTTATCTATCGCGCCCAATGGGAACATCCTTAGTAGCCTTATCATATTCACAAAGGATGAGTAGTCCTTGTGAAAGGTAATGGCAACTCTTTCATATCCTAAACCCCCTCCTGAAACAGCCATTAGAATTGGTATTGGATTTTCCTGCTCCATTTTTCTGGCTGCTTTCCGGATCTTATCGAGATCATCTGAAGCCAACCCTTTTTTGTAACGGACAAAAGTCAAAGCCATGAGTTCAAAACCGAGTTTAGTGAAATCAGGAATCAACGTATATTCTTTGATATATCCTTCTTTCTCCAGTTTTCTTCTTGCTCGCGTAATCTTGGATTGCGTCACTCTGATAATCTTTGCCAATTTTCTATCACTCTGTTTGGAGTTCTTCATCAACTCACACAGAACCTTCAATTCAATTTCTCTCACGACTGCCTACCCTTCTTTCTTTGTCATAATTTCGGACTTGCATGAAATATGTCGATTACGACACATTTCTTCGGATCTATGCATGTGTGCGCATATGAACCCTACAAGAGCTTTGACACGAGATCAAGGATTTCCTGCCTATTCCCCAGGACTGCTTTCACGAATTCTTTCCCTTTATCTGTTAGATAGAAGACTTTTTTCCTTTCACCCTCCAAGGCGATCTGTAATGTGCCAGCTCTTTCCATAGAGTGTAACATAGAACGGATCGTTCCCGCGCTGACTGGAACACCAAATTCGCGTCTTACCAACGCAATGATATCGTAGCCGCCTAGAGGCCGCCCCCTTGCCAAGACACGCAAGATTAACATATCTAGAAATTCCATGAAGAGTCTATCTTTCAGCTCCTCCACGGTCTCTCCCAAGCTCGATCCCACCCATTCATATGACATGCTTAGAATATTTAGAGAAGTTTCATATTATTACTTCATAGAATTTAAGGGTTTTTCTATCATATTCTGAGTATCTTTAGAAAAAACCAAAAAACGGAGGTGAGACAGCTATGAATCTGAAAGTTCTGATCATCGTATTCCTGTGTCTTCTCAGCATTTCCATGATCTTCAATGTGACGGCCACGATACTGGATGCAACAAAAGAATTGGGGTGCGAAGTTCAATGTGCGATACCATTTGCAAATAGCAACATGAATTGGGTTCAACCGTTAGGAGAAGAATTTGAAGGCGAACCTGGCTGGCCGTAGGTAAAACTTAAGATTCAGCAACATATTCAGTTAGGACAATCAGACACTGAAGCGTGTATGTCTAGTGAAAGATCAGAGAACACAGAAGAGGCTTGACTCTTTAGATATCAAGATCTTGGAAGCCCTAGGAATCCACGGCCCAAGGAACATATCCGATATTGCAAGAGAACTAAACATGCCACAGCAGACTATAAACCTCAGAATAAGACAGTTAAAATCCCATTTTTCTCTGCGCCTCCGAGTTAGCATTTATCACACGTTTATCGGCCTAAAGAAAGCTTTTGTCTTCGCAAGAGCAACTCCTGGGCATGGAGGACTACTCTGGGAAGCCATGCAAGCAGATGGATATTGGTTATATTTGACTGCACGCTACGACGCTCCTGAAAGTTATTATGGAATCTACGGGATTCCAATAGGCCACACTGATGAATTCCAGCAATTTGTCAAGGAAATAAAGGAACTAGGAATTGCCCAGAGCATCGATTTGTACTGGTCGACTTGTATAGAAACGGTAAATCTAAGCGACAACTGGTACAACCATCAATCTGAAGGATGGGTATTCGAGTGGAGCAAATGGATTAAAGACATTGAAAGACAAGAAACCTCGCTTCCCAAAACGCTAATAGAAACAGCGAACTACCCACAAGAAGCAGACGAAATTGACATCATTATCCTAAAAGAACTGCAGAAAAATGCAGACTGCAAACTAAGTAATATCGCAAGACTGCTAAATCTTAGCCCACAAAAAGTAGAATACCACTTCCAAAATCACGTAATCTCAAAAGACCTTATTGAAGGCTATATGGTTCTCATTCCACACTTCGAAGGCATTTCTGATACCTATTGCTTCATGTTTATGTTTAATGATGAGAATAATATGGCCAAATTCGCCCGTTCACTAGAGAACAAACCTTTTGTGCGTGGCATAAGTAAGATCTTTGGAGAAAATACTCTTCTTGTAAATGTTTATCTTCCAAGAAAAGAATTTACAGGTCTCACAGATAGTCTTTCAGAACTGATTAGAAACGGATTAGTGAAAAGCTACGATTATGCAATCGAGAATACCACAAGAAGAAAGGGACAAACTATTTCGTTCGAATTCTTCAAAGATCGATCGTGGATCTACGACCATGAAGGACACATGAAAAAGCTTCTTGAGATAGCGACCAATACCAATAAGGATCCAAAATGAGAAAGATGAAGTTTGTTAGAGTCATGCACGCGTGTCAATTGAAGGAAGGAATAAAAATCTTATAAAGCGGCTTGTTATTTACTCGCCTACTGGCAAGTGAACAAGATTGAGAAACAAGACCAAATGCATAACTGGTTCTGAATTACATTGCAAAAATTGGCAGATCGAGGGTATTCTCCGAATGTTACATAACGTTGTTGACCCTGAAGTTGCCAAAGATCCTGAAAACCTCATTGTATATGGTGGAACCGGAAAAGCAGCGCGAAACTGGAAATGCTTCAACAAAATCGTAAGAACCCTCACTGAATTAGAACCCGATGAAACACTCCTAATTCAGAGCGGAAAACCAGTTGCACTTTTTCAAACACATAAGTGGGCTCCTCGAGCGTTAATCGTGAACAGCATGCTCGTGCCGAAATGGGCAACGTGGGACTACTTCTACGAACTAGAACAAAAGGGACTTATCATGTTCGGCCAAATGACGGCTGGATCTTGGGCATACATAGGAACACAAGGCATCCTCCAAGGAACCTACGAAACCCTAGCAGCTGTCGCCAAAGAACACTTCCAAGGAAGCCTAAAAGGAAAGCTCGTACTGACGGCGGGACTGGGCGAAATGGGAGGAGCCCAACCCTTGGCAACAACGATGAACGAAGGTGTCGCCATGGTAATTGAAATTAACAAGAAAGCCATTGAGAGAAGGCTTAGACATGGCTACCTCGAAACATGGACCGACGACCTAAACGACGCACTTGAAATGGTCCAGCACGCTAAAGAAGAGAAAGTGTTCAAAAGCATTGGGTTACTAGGTAACGCCGCCGACGTTCACCCCGAACTCTTGAGAAAAGGAGTCATTCCAGACGTGCTGACAGATCAAACTTCCGCCCATGATCCCCTCAACGGATATTATCCCACTGGTCTTTCTAAGGAAGAAGGAGACAAACTTCGAGAAAACAATCCAGAAAGATACATCGAGAAAGCCAAGAAAAGCATCCATGTTCAAGTAAAGGCCATGGTAGAAATGATGCAAAAAGGCGCCGTTGCCTTCGAGTACGGCAACAACATACGACAACAAGCATATGACGACGGATTTCAAGAAGCCTTCGCCTTTCCAGGATTTGTAAAAAGATACATCAGACCGATGTTTTGCGAAGGACGAGGCCCCTTCAGATGGACCTCTCTCGTCGGTGACCCTGAAGATATATTCACCCTTGACGACGTTATCCTAAAGCAGTTCTCCTATAACAAGGAACTGTGTCGCTGGATTAACAAAGCAAAAGCGCAAGTCAAGTTCCAGGGATTACCAGCTCGAGTCTGTTGGCTCGGATTCGGCGAAAGAGCGAAATTCGGAAAAACCATAAATAACATGGTTCGAGAAGGGAAACTTTCAGGTCCCATTTGGATTGGACGAGACCATTTAGACGGTGGCAGCGTCGCCTCTCCAAACAGAGAAACCGAAGGAATGCGAGACGGAAGCGACGCTATTGCAGACTGGCCCATCTTAAACGCTTTACTGAACGCTGTTGCCGGAGCAACTTGGGTCTCAGTACACCACGGTGGAGGCGTTGGAATAGGGTACAGCATTCATGCTGGAATGTGCCTTGTTGCAGACGGCACAAAAGAAGCTGAGAAAAGGCTTGTCCGAGTCCTAACCACCGATCCTGGAACAGCAATAGTCAGACATGCAGACGCAGGCTATGAAAAAGCCAAGAAAATAGCGAAACTGAAGAACATCAAAATGCCCATGGTAGAATGATATTACGCTTCGTGGAAAGACATTTATTCTTTCTATCATTCCTACTTACCGATGACTGAAAAACAATCTTCGTCTTTTGGTATATTGCTGATTATACTGTGGTCTATGTACCTATAGAGCAAGCATTCCAAAGCGTGCAAAGTTACTGAAGGAAACACTTCACGACGAAGGCATCGATTCATGGTACAAGTATCGTCCATCCATGAAAGAAATGGTTCCTGTGTTCTGGAGGTTTCTAGCAGAACTGACAAAAAATGGATTACACATGTAGAACAGATGGCGGTCCCCAGACTGCAAGATAAGGATATGTGCCAAAGAGAAGAGAGTTGACACGTGTC
>JAOUKN010000121.1 GCA_029882515.1 Candidatus Bathyarchaeota archaeon | reverse complement strand
AGCACGCATCATCAAAGTGATCTAAGCCCAACTTGGTTTTTATACGCTGCCCTAGTGTAGGATTGACTTCTATCCCAATGCATCTTCTATCCATATTTAGGCAGACTCTCATAGCCGTGCCCGATCCCAATACGGGGTCCACCACCAGATCCCCTATATTGGACGACGTGAATATGCACCTCTCGACAAGTTTGTCGGGAAGCTCGTTACCAGCCGTTTTTGCTCCATGTTGATAGGGTCGCTTGATGACCCATACGTCTTCAGCATAATGTTCTGGTTTATTGAAAGTATAGTTAGTCGGGTCCTTCACTAGAAGCAGCAGATGATAATGGGATGTAGTAAATCTCTTTTTGGTGAAGACACCGAACTGATATTTCCAGATACAGTGATTCAAAAGACGAAATCCTGCATTCTCAACGGCGTTGAGCACTGTGCTTAGGTTGTTCCACCCAGAGAGCAACCACATACTTCCAGAGGATTTCAGCGAGTTGTAGGACCAGTCTAGAAGTTCTCGTATGAAATTGGGATATTCCTTTCTTGGCACTTCAACATAGGACAAGGCGTCTGGAGTCCTGTGATACGTCTGAAGGTTGCCATTAAAGCCGATACCGAAAGGAGGGTCTGCAAATATTAAGCTTGCTTCCTCATCCAATCTGACATTTCTAAAATCATCAAATATAATTTTGTGATCATTATCAACTTTGATTACATGTTTGGATGACCTTTCCATACTACCAAGATCCAAATTATTTACTTTCTTATCATGACTTTCTTGCGAAGAGCCCTTAAAGTTCCGGAAACTCTCACAACATGAATGCCCACAGATTTTTCATTGATTCTTGTTATAGCCGCAATAGAAGCTCTAACTATATCAACCATCTTGTGAGAACATCGCAAAATGGTATGTCCATCTTCTGGGTTAAACTCAACAAGGTAAAGATTGGTTTGACTAGCACCATATTCCCCAAAAAGCTGCAGAATAGAGCTCCAAATAGCCCTAATAAGATCTTTTTCACTTAACGGTTCTTCACTCTCAACTTTCAAAGCCAAATAACGTTTTCTCACACGTTCATACAACGCTTTACATCTCTCACAACAAACAAACCAGGAGCCACGTATCCTGCACCAAGTTTTTTCCTGTTTCTATCAACAATCCTCAAAGGATTTTCCGAAAGCCCACGCAAGGCAACTGACATAGGCAAATCAAACAGCATGGCAAGAGCAGCATAATCGCAGGGCCCCCTCAGAAGACTCACGTTAGTCGCTCCACTAGAAATCACAATTGGCACCTTAAACTTTTCAGCAATCGCAACTTCCTTCCTAAGATTAGAGAGAAATCGAATTCTTGGGAACTCAGTTAAAAAGAGGAGCGAAGTCAAGTCGATTTCCAATGCACCTTCCGCTTTAGAAGCAAGTTCTGCTTCTGCCGTATCAAAATAGTGTTTGCGTGAGAACCTGGTAGAGAAAGCCAAGATGTCGACTCGTCTATCCTTGGCCGCTTGCCTCGCAACATTCTTGGAATTGCATTTTACAGATATGATTTCGAATTTTCTTCTGACATGACGCAGGTTTCGGAGTAGTTCACTAGAAGTTTTTGGCGAAAGATCAACTCTTGTCACCAGATCTGCTCCTATGTTTTCGGAAATGGTTTTCAGTTGGCGAATTTTTTCTTGCTTTATGTTAGAGGGAAGTGGTATGCCAACCACCCAATACCCGAGATCAAATGACCTCTTGATCATTTGTTCTACTTGATCGAGATTCCTTATCGATGGACGCAAGTGGAGATCGACAAATTTTCTCATGGCAACATCCCGAATTCTTTGCAAATTCTGAGAATGTCTGTAATTCCTCTCTTCATAAAGCGGATGCGAATACGAATGGGGTCTTCTGTGCCAAGTTGGATTTCGCCGCAAAAAGCAGCTTGTTTATCTAATCGCAGGTAGAGACTACCTTTTTCCACGTGTAAATCAATTTCTCTCAGTAGTTCTTCTTTATCTGTAACACCGATACGTGAAAAAAGGCTATCAATAAAGGCGTTTTTTACATTTTCTGCCTTTATCTTTGTCTCGAAGAGTATAATGGGGTTTCTATAATGTCCTTTTAGGCCGGTTCTCTTAAATTCCATTTCTTCTATGAAATCAATTGGAAAGATTTGTTTCACTGCTTTAGTGACTTTGGTCAGGTCCTCTGTTGCGTGGGCAAATAGTCTTATTTCAACGAAGGCTACTGGAATTTTGGACAATCATGCCACTCTGCAAAGTACATCTCGTAAGCTGTTTAAAATGTTTAACCTGCATGCGATTTACGTTTCTTACTAGGCTTTGGAGACTTCAAACTTCTGAGATGGTGGTTAAGGGTCTTTATGTTATCTTCATGTTTTGTCTTTCGCCTTATATCAATAGGAATTTTCAGTTTGAGGGCTTGTTTGAAATCTATTCCAACCGCTCTTAGTTCGCCTTTGCTAAATCCTTTTCCTTCTCTCAGCCTATTTCTCTTCTTACGCACTATTGGTCGAATCTTCATTGCTCCTCAACCCGTATGTTATGACCTCTCGTGATAAAAACACTATGCCAACAAACCATAAAACAAATAATCAGGTTTGATTGCTATGCAATGTCGAAAGGTAAAAGGAGTAAAATGATCCCTAAAGAATTCTTTGTAACAAGTGGCAAAGCTACCAGCCCAATTTCCGAGCTTAACGCCTTTGATTTAGCTCTAAAAAACGCTGGAATAGCCCAATGCAATTTAGTGTCCGTAAGTTCCGTTCTTCCTCCGAGATGCAGAGAGATAAAGTTCAGACAGATGCCTATCGGTTCCATAACACATGCGGTGGTGGCGAGGATGAATACCCAAGGAGAGGCAACCATTGGAGCTGGAATCGCTTGGACATGGGAAAAAGTCGGGAATTATGGAATTGTGGCAGAAACTAATGGGTACATGAATAGAAGGGTCTTGAAAAAAACCCTAGAATGGAAGATCAAAGAAATGGCAAAGATACGAGAGATAAAGATCGACAAAATAAACTATCGAATAGAAACCCTCAAAGTGCCTAGAAATGATTATGGTTGCGTCATAGCAACACTAATATACATACCTTAAAGTGTGCACTAAGCTTTTTAAGAACTGTGTTTTGATAGTTAAGACATGAACAAACAGAAACTTCTGGGACTACTCAAGGAGATGCTAAAGAACTCTAAGAGGAGCGATAGGGAAATTGCCAACGTCATGGGGGTCTCCCAACCAACCGTTTCCAGAACCAGAAGCCGACTCGATAAAGAAGGATATGTAAAAACTTACACGGTCATTCCAGACTTTGGAAAACTTGGGTACGAAATACTAGCGTTTACATTCACAAAAATGAAAACTTACCCAAGTCAAGAAAAAGCTGGAAATATAGTGCAACTTGCTCAAGAATGGGTAAGCAACCGCCCTAACATCATCTTCGCTGCAGATGGTGAAGGCCTTGGAAAAGACGTTATCACGATATCGTTTCATAGAAACTATTCTGAGTACGCTGATTTTATGCGCACCTTCGCCATGGAATGGGGAGAGATCATAAGTGGATTTGATTCATTTCTTGTTAGCCTTGAGTCAGGATATAAGATGAAGCCCCTAGATCTGAAGTATTTGGCGGACGATGAGTAGGTTCAGAAAAACAAGACCTTAACCCTAGCATCAAGAAAGCGTGGGTGTCCATATTCAAGTTATAGATTATTTGTTCTCTTTCCTCCGTTCATACGACGCTTTACGACTGGGTCGAATCTTCTCAGCTCCGTGTCCTTTGTGGCGAAGGGCTCGCATCTTCTTACCAGCACTGGTTAATCCTCTAAAAACCCTTCCACGATGACCCTTTTCGCAAATCCAGTTGATGTCCTTATCAGATTCTATAACTGGGTGGTTAGGGTCTACTAAAATGACCTCGAACCACTTGTAGCGACCGTCCTGCCAAATCCAATAGGAGTTGAGAACTTCAAGGTTTGGAAACTTTCTCGCTGTTCTCTCTTCTGCAATAAGCTTTAGACTTTTTGCTGGCTTGAATTTTTTTACGCCCATTCGTTTGGGTCTTCGACCAGCTTTGGGGCGAACTTTTCTTAGGCCTCCACGTCGAACACGAACTCTAGCGAGGACAAACCCTTGCTTGGCTTTGTATCCTAATCTTCGTGCCCGATCTAGGCGCGTCGGCCTTTCAATCCTGACAATTGTGCGTTGTTTGCGCCATTTGATGGTCCGTTGAAACATTAGATCCTTTACGTAGGAGGTTTCTGGTTTCTTCCAAGCCTGCGTAACATACTTATATGTCATTTAAGGGAATCTCCTCTCCATTTGTGGTTCAACATTTAGTTACATCCCAACGGATTGATGCCCGCAGATAGCTTGTAGGTATGAAGCCCGCAGATTGTTAATAAACCTTTTTAAGTCTTTAACGGCTTATCTAACAGCCTAGCTTTTTTGACAAGCAAATATCCACTATGAGTTTTCCAAACCTTCTCCGTCTGCAATATTCGTATTTTCTTCTTGAAGTAGGGTGCATCAAGAACTAACGTTTCGTATTCACCCCCTTCGCCAATTAGTGATATCCCGAATTTCCTGTTCAAGTCAAGAAGGGAATTTAACGTATGGGCGTCGATTTGTTTCCCTAACCAGCTTTCGTTTAACCCGTAAGCGTAAACTCCCACAATAATTACTTCAAAATGTAGCTCTATGATTTCTCTTAATAGCTGCAAGGAGGCTTCCTGCCAAAGAGGTGCAATTGACCTTACGTTTAATTCTTGACAAATTTTGTCTATTCTCTTCTTTTGATATTGGGATGATATGGCTCCTGAAACAATTCCTTCAATGTCTAGGGTTGAAAGGAGTTTTTTCAAATCTTTAAGTTCGGTTTCCTTGATCCCAGTAGTTTCCGCCTTGACCAGTGGAATTTCGACTGCTTCTGCGAACAGATCGGTGAGGTGAATATTAGGATAGTGAAACATCCAGCTGTCTTCCCTCTGGGGAATCATACTCACTAGGTATTCCACTTCGTAACCTTGTTCTAAAACGCGATAAAGAGATAGAGCAGAGTCTTTTCCACCAGAAACTAAGACAGCAACACGCAAATATCGGCAACTCCGTCAAAGTAATGTTTCATTGAGCGTAATAAGTGATGGCAATATGTTTAAGATTTCTTAATTTTGGGAAAGATTTTACCAGTCGCATCTCGGTATTCTATGTACGCTTCACCAAACCGTTTTACCAGTAACTTTTCTTCCACTGTTGCGATATGTAAGTAGCCTGGAACTGCAATAAGAGGAATCAAAGCGATCAGATTAAGAAGAATCAGAAATAGACCAA
>JAOUKN010000025.1 GCA_029882515.1 Candidatus Bathyarchaeota archaeon | reverse complement strand
TATTAACTCCTTGAAATCTTAGATAGCCGTTATCACGCGGGCTTCATGGGAACACACCGACAATTTCCCTTCATAAACCAAAACCTGTTGCGATCATATAATGAGCCATTTCTGGAATCACCGACAACAATGTGCGCGCGAGATCGGCAAGTACAAGGATGCTAAGAAAGCTAAGAAAGACAAAAGCAAAACTGTATTTGTATGCTCCTCTCAGCCTTGTCCGAAGTTCAGGGCTGCTATAAGGATGTCGTCTATACGTATCTTGTCATCTCCGTTCACATCTAAGTTGGGATCATAATCAGGATCACCTAAATCTAAACCGAAAGCCAGGGCTATGGCGAGTATGTCGTCAATTCTAACTTTGCGGTCACCATTCACATCACCAGGAAATGTAATTATAACTATACCATCTGTCAGGGTGTTGTCTGTCATGTCCGTTTCACCTGGAACTGGAGTAGCAAAAGCACTTATGATGTAGTTACCTTTGGCTACGCCTGTAGTGTTCCACATGAAGGTTACAGTTGTGGAGTTTCCACTTGTAAGGGTAGCATTTGTGACCGTGGCGATTGTAGTTGTGTTGGCATAAGCAGTAATGTTGAAAATTTCAGTAAGTTCTCCTTGATTTGTAATTTTTATATTGAAGGATAAAGTTGTTCCTTCGCCTACAATATTTCTAAAGAGAGTTATGTTGGTGATGGCTACGTCACGTTCCAAATCGATGACTGCTAACCACCAGTGGTGAGATACTTGGGAAAGACTATCTGATACAATAACTGTCACGTTGTATATTCCTGCGGATTCATAATCTGCAGTGAACAAATAGAAGTCTGATGTTTCTCCCGTGTGGCTTTGGTTTTTCCACCATGCTACTGTTAAAGAATCGGCGTCGACATCGAACTTTGTTACGTTGAATTCCTGACTTTCGCCTTCAGCGATTGTTGGATCAACCAGTGGATAGTAAGAATTGATTACTGGTGGGGCATTAGATATCACTATAGTGTCTTCTTTAGCATCACCATAGTTTTCACCATCATATGGAATGCAAAGGATTTTTATCGAATCCGTTTTCACAAAGTGGTCATGACTTAAATTTTCATTTGTAGCTCCAGTTACGTTTTGCCAGCCAACCACGTCGTCATATTTCTGCCATTGATAAGAGTACCCTTCTGAATCTCCATCGATGTCTAACCATCCATTTGGATTAGCAATTAATGTATCATTTGTATACGCGGGATTCGGAGTTATTATTACCTGTTCGATTGAAGGTGGAGTATTTTGGATGGTCACGACAGAAGAGATTTGTGGATCTCCGAAGTCTATTCCATCTTTAGGTTTTGCTGTGAAGTTCCATTTTTCACCTTTCGTGGTTGAACCAAATGAGATTTCTAATGTATCATTGTATTCTGGTTGTAAGGTCCCATTCTTATACCATCTTATTTCTGTGCCATCTTCAGGATCTCCATCATCGTCATAGTACTGGTAGCTTCCGATCAGGTTGTCAGTTGTCACGGGTGATGGTGGCGTTATGGTTAGGTTCGTAGCAACCGGTGGCGTATTTGTAAGGCGACCGAAAGCAAAGAGTTTGCCGCTGAAGGGTGGATAATAATTCGTGGCAATGTAAACGAGTCTTTGAGCAATTCCAGGAGAAGAGGTTTTGATTTTGCCGCCCGTATTATAACTCCAAATGAGTGTTCCGGTTGAGGTGCTTAGACAATATACTTTTTGGTCGTTTGATCCAAAGAAAACTTTGCCATCTGCTACAGCTGGGGAAGAATAAATAATGTCTCCGGTGGTAAAGGTCCATTTCAATTGTCCATCTACAGCATTAATGCAATACATTTTGTAATCATTGCACCCAATAAAGACGTTGTCGTTAGTAATTGCAGGTGACGAATTAATGGTGCCTCCTGTCGTATAGCTCCAGATTAAGTGACCATTTGTCGCATCCAAGCAGTAGACTCTCTTTGAGGAACACATGAACACTTTGTTATCTGCTATGGAAGGTGAACCATTGATGCTACTGTCTGTTGTAGTGCTCCAAATTAAAGTGCCGTTAGTTAGATTTAATGCGTAGACTTTTGCGTCAAGAGACCCGAAAATAACCTTTCCATCAACAATTGCTGGAGAGGACCAAACTTCTCCCAAAGTTGAAAAATTCCATAGATGATCCCCAGTTGTAGCGTCCAGACAATATATTTTAAAGTCATTCGATCCAAACACGACTTTATTTTCCATTACACAAGGAGAAGAAGAAATAGTTCCTCCTGTTGAGAAACGCCACAGAAGGTAACCGTTGGTTTCAAGTAAACAGTAGAATTTGCGGTCATACGAACCAAAATATATACGGCCATAAGCGACCGCTGTAGAAGACACTACATCTCCTCCCGTAGTATGATTCCAAATCTGCTCCCCAGTGGCTGCATTTAACGCATAGACTCTGCCGCCAGACGCTCCGTCGTCTGCACCTATAAATACCCTATTGTTATGTATGGTTGGAGAAGAACGAACCCAATCTCCAAATTGTCTAATCCATAATGTGTGATTTGCATTGGGAGCTTTTGAAGTAGAATAGCTTGTGTGCTGCGGATCATGTCTATACATGGGCCACCAATCAGTGTCCTGTTCAACAGCCTCGGAGAAACGGCAAACGTCAAAGGTAACTGTAGCGATGTTTACAAGAAGCAATGAGAGTATTACTCCAGAAACTATTTTCTTATTCATTTCTCCCTTCTCTCCTCTACAAATATGTAATTCAGGCATTTAACCCTTCAGAAACAATATTCTATTCAACAAAGAAGCTTCTTTCCAGAATCCTGTCAGTTCAAGATTGTATCTTCAGAGTGTGCGCATGACACGTGGGCTGGACTAGATGAAAGCCGTCGTTAGGTCTATTGTGAACCAGAGCAATATTGTGCATTCACGCGTACGTGATGCTGTTACTGTGGTATAACAGTCACATACTTTTAAAAGTCTCCATCCCTTGAATTGCAAGACACAACAGAAAAAGTAAACAGAGGTTATCTCATATGCAAAAGGTATTTGTGGCAGCCGGAATCGCGTTACTTCTTATAGGCGTTGTTCTGAGCGCCTACTCCACAACAACTACTCTTGATGACTCTTTTCCGGCACTCGAGGGATTTATACGTATATTTCAGGCCCCTGAAGAGCCCCTACATCTATCATCTGGGGAAACGGTGACTGCGAGCTTTGATGTTTCTGACACACCTCCCGAAGAGAATGTCCTCTTCGGAGTCACGACTAGTGAGAATTTTAATTCTGTCGCTGTCAATCATAGCATATTCAACGAAACTTTCATCGCTGGTGAACTTTTCGTCTATGTAGTGAACACGGCTCTCTCTAATGAGGGAGGTCTATTTGTTTTTTCATGGTCCGTGAGTCAAGGAGACAGCGTTTACTTCGGAGTCTTTGACAGTGAAGGTCACGTGAATTTTTGGGCCGATAGAACGGCGGCTAACTTCGAGATGTATGCACTTCTGTACGGAAACCTTTCAGAAGGCGTCGGATACATCATAGCTCCAAAAGACGATACCTACGCATTCATTCTGCTCAACGGTAACGAGCAAGCTGAGTGGGTGACGGTTGAAGTCATGCAAATAACGAACGCGTCAGTTCCATATCTAGTCAGTGCAGAGGGAAAAACCCATGCCACCCTCACCTATACAACTACAACCGAAGACGACTACGTCATAGTAACTGAGCTACCCGATGGGACCTATACCGTGAACCTCCACGCTGAACTCCGTTCAACGTACCCATACCAAGTTTTCGGATTCATTTTACTTGCGGTCGGCGTAATCGCTACTCTGTATGGATTCATCGCAAAGCTAAAGCCACTCTCTACAGTTGGTACATCAGTTGAGTCCAGTAGGAGAGATAGCACATCTACTACTGTTAGTGAAGAATCAAAGTGATTTGAACGATTCAAGACTCACCCTTCATGTGCACTATGAAGTCGTCCGTATCTGTGCGCTTTTGGAAGTACAAAGGTTGAAGGCACGTGTGCTCGGAGATGACGAAAAAAGAGATGAGTTCGTTGTCGGATATCGCCAATGCTTCCTCAAGTCAAATGTGGGCACATTCCAATATAGCTCGCGCGTGTTATTCAAGCACTTAGAATATTACCTTTTACGCAAAGCATTATGAAATTATTGCGAAAAGTAAAATAGACAAACTGCGTAATTATATAATGAGGTTAGGAATAGATGGACAAAAGAATCGCCTCTCTCTTGTTGGTCTGTTTGGTGGTTTTTTCGATCAATTATGGTTGTAGCCTCGCTTTGTCCAGTCACGCAGCCCACTCTATAGATGTTGTCCCTTCTAGGTCTATCACAGTAACTGAGGGCTCTGATGTAAACACAGACATATCTAATACCAAGCCAAGCATGCGCATGCGCATCTTGGGCGACCTTATTGACGACCCAACACCCCATTAATGCCACCTCAAGTAAGCCTCTCACAGATCTGCAGATTTCCAACAAGGATGCAATCCAATGAGTAATCTTGAAGACTACCAGTGGATGATTCGATATCTAAAAATGTTAGACCAGACTAACGCAAAGATATTGGAAGGACTTGGCAAGCATGGCCCAAGAAACACTTTGGCATTAGCCAAATCAATAGAACTGCCCCCTAAGACTGTCTCCTTCCGTATAAAAAAGTTGATGAAAGAAGGCCTTCTTAAGATACGGGCTAATCTAGACTACACTAAGCTGGGATTAATGAAGGCAATTCTTATTGCAGAATCCAAGCCTGGACAGGAAAAAAAGCTGCATAAAGTCATTGGCAATCTTGACTACTGGACCTACATGGTCAGATGCTATGGAAAATACGACGGATATTACACCATCTTTGCCTTTCCGGCGGAGTATAAAAAGGAACTAGCAGAATATCTAGATAAAGCCATGCAGCTAAAAGCATTTTCGCGCTACATTTTTTACCCCATCACTAATATCGCGGAAGTTGTGCCTAACTTTGACTGGTTTGACTTTCAGAGTAAATCATGGGACTTTCAATGGAAACGTTGGGTTGACGAAGTTCAAAATGCGTCTGAGAAACTTCCTCGGAAACTTGTGGAACCTAAGACTTATTCGGTCCGAGTCGATGAAACCGACATATTTGTTTTGAAGGAACTAGAGAAGAACGGAGCCATTAAATTCACCAAACTGGCAGAAGTGGCTAACATAACGCCGCAGGGAGTCGGATATCGATTTCATAAACATATCATTGGGCGCAATCTCCTCACTGATTACGCAGTTGCAATACTCCCATATCCACTTCCGACATCTGACATGTGCAGTTTCATAATTGACTTTGAAAACGAAGGGAAGTTAGCCAGATTCGTTAACAGCCTACAAAACAAACCCTTCATCATCAACTATGGAAAGGTCATTGGTCAACACTCTCTCATAGTTCACACATATACTCCGAAAACTCAGTTTTCAAGGTTAATGGACTCAATTAACCATCTTGCCGAGAAGAAACTAGCCAAGAGTTTTCTCTATGTATCCTTGGATGTTGCGTCCTTCAGGCGTCAAACTATCTCGTACGAGTTCTTCAAAGGAAATAAGTGGACCTATGACTTCAAGAAGAAACTTGAAGCACTAAAGAATGTATGTCTACAAGTAGATGAGTGAATTAAAAATCTCGCGAATGGTGACCCTAACGCACTACCTTTTTCCCACAGCGAAATTCGCCTAAGATTAGCATGATTTAATCAAGCCAACGCGTGCTTGTCGGCGTGTTTTCTTTTTGGCAAAAAGGAGATGCATTTCTGGGAAAAAAGGAAAACCTTATAAAGATTGAGGCGATAGACTATTTACTGTTATGCATGCATGGACAGAGATGGAAGCTAGAAAATAGGGGATTTTTCTACTCCCAAAAACTCCTTTCTCTTTCAGTGTTCTAGCTTCCATCCGTTCAAACTAGAGGGTTTGATCTATTTATTTTTTTTACATCCTGCGTGTGCATCTGATGTACTTTACTGGCTACGAAAACTTTAGCTTTTTCTGGCTTGTCTAGGTCCATGCGCTTCGCAACATCCTCAACTACTAGAATCGCCTTCAACTATCTCCTCCGCATACCTCTCTTCCTTAACTCCCAAACAATACTCGAAATTCCACCGTCAAAGCAATGGTGTCCATGCACAGTGGACGGGGCGGGATTTGAACCCGCGGCCTCAGCGATGCCAACGCTGCGATCATTCCAAGCTGATCTACCCGCCCAAACTCATACCCAAAAAGAAGACTATTAAACATTATGTAAACAAGAGTTGTAATCAAAGAAGAGAAACTGTGGCTGCACCCAAAACTTATCTATGGCACATTTTCGCGAAAATCGATTTTTTGAAGACATTTTATTACTTGTTATCATATTTATCGTAATTGAATCTAAGGCAAGCTTTACTCCTGAATTTGATGGTAGGGTGATCTTTTTGGCGATTGATGAAAAATATGAAGTCTTTCTGCGTCGTCATCTAAGCCAAGAAACATGAAGTTGGCTTTTCGCATACATAAACGACCAACCTGCACGATACCAAAACAAATATAGACCAGCCAATATTTCATCACTAAGCGGAGAACTAACCCAATGCCCCAAGAAATTTTCGACATAGAGAAATTCGTAGAAGCCTCAGAACGAGCTGAATACTGCAACATAAAAAGACTGAAAAAGATAGTGAAGCTAAAACTCCGAACACCAAGAAAACTCGTAACCCTCAAAGTTGATCCGACAAAGGCCGAAGAAGTTGTAAAAAAACTTCGCTGCGAAATCCGTGAAGTCTAAAGAACAGAACAGTATTTTACAACCAATGAACGACACCGTTCGCAAAAAGATGGGTTCTTTCTATCAGTCTCCAGAATGGAGTTAGAAAAGAACATGACGCATGTAGGGGCACGACAATGTGCCAACCCAAGTGTATGTCCAACTTCATGAACTGCTTCCTTAACAGAGCGCTCCACAAAGAGTGTAATATTTGATGGGTCTCCATAAAATTCTGGTTCGAGTCGACATAACGATATTAGTGCAGCTTTTCCGGGACATTCTGCTTCTCCAAAAACGAAGTTTAAGCGTGGCACGTATAGATCTCCGTAAGTTATTCCTAAAACGCGAGTCGCCTGTGTCTTTTCAACGTGTTGATTGATCTCCGCCAAAATACGGCTTGAATGAAATTGTTTTCGCTTTGCATTGTATGCCTCTCTTGGTATCGGCATTTCGCTATCTAGAATTACGCAGACCATTTTAGGAAAAATCTCAGATAGCCGTTGTTTTACTTGGTGTACGACGTCGGAGTTGACTGATCCAATACGCAGAATCGCTAGTTCCACAATTTTTTTCCTCAAACTTCATAAACGTCTCCAGCCTTCGGCGCCAAGGCTTTCAACCCCACTTCCTGCTTAATCCATCTCGCAAACCTTGTACAATTACCATCAGCCCCATGCACCACGTATACTGTTGGATTGCCTTCAAGCTTTTTCACGGCATCTTGAAGTTCAGTGGCTCCACAGTGAGAGGAGAAATCGAAGTGCCCAATTCGTGCCTTTATTCTACGCATCTTCCCATCAATCACGCATCTTCCTCTTTCCATCAGTTCTCTCCCAGGGGTTCCAGGCACCTGATAACTGACGAGAAAAACAGCATTTTCTTTCTTCTTCCCTACTTTTTGTATGTAGAATGCAGCTGGTCCACCTTTCAACATGCCTGCAGGAGAGATGATCACACCAGGTTTTTTAGCTGCCATTCTTCGATCTCTCCATCCATCAACCCAAGACGCTGCGTGAATGGCATTCATGAACAATTGAGGGTCACGGAAATAGCCAGTGTGATTCATCATGATGCGATTTACTTTTCGGGCCATTCCATCTATCACAACGGGGTGTTCAAAGTGGTAGGCTGCAAGGACGCATGCAATCTCTTGGGATCGTCCGACACTGAAGGCGGGAACCAGCACGGTTCCTCCCATCTCCACAACTTCAGTAACTTGCTCTATGAATCCCTTTTCCAAAGATGCTCGATCTGAATGGTCTTCGTCGGCATATGTGCTTTCTATGATTAGTGCTTGGAGTTCGTCGTAATCTGTATCTGCGCCATTGAGAAGACGGGTGTCCACTGTGTTATAATCACTTGTGTAAAGTATTCTTTTTTCGTCTATTTCTACTAAGATTTGAGCGGCTCCTGGTATATGTCCCGAATTTAAAAGTTGAAAACCAATATTCCCGACAGTTTGTTGTTCTCGAAAACCGATATGAACGTTCTTCTTCATCATAGTGCGTAACTCAAGGTATTCAAAGGGGAGGTGGTAGCCTGCTAGATGTATAAAATCTGAAATGAGCAGTTGAGCTATGTCTAAACATAAATCTGTTCCATAAACTGGTTTTCCGTCTTGAATGTGAAAGATAGGAATGGCGCCTGAATGATCGAGGTGACTGTGACTAAGAACTATGGCGTCTACATTTTTTGGTGGAATGTGCATAGGAAAACCTGGTTCATGGTCCACCATTACCCCATAGTCCAACAATAGTTGAGTATCATCGGTTTTGACAGCTATCGCGGCTCTTCCAACTTCTTTCGTTCCTCCAAGAAACTTTATTTTCAGAGGCATATTATTACTCATCATCCAATTCGGTTAAGTCATGTGTCATTTGTTTTGGGCATTATAAGATTTTAAGCTAATGTTCTCAGATGAACTGTTCCATAGAGGTTGTTAGGTCCTCTGACACATCTTTGTTTGACGGTGCTTTTAGCTTCAGTATCACCAGAGGAATATTTCTGTTCTTACAAGCTTTTCTACATGGTGCCACTAAATCTCTATTCCATAAGTAGGTATCCCGAACTAAGATTACCCTCTCATAACTTGTTGTCATAATGTACTTCGTGATTTGCTGGGCTGTATAATTCATCGTTTCTAAATCAAATGGTGTTGCGATCTCGTATTGAGAGAGTGGATAAATTTCATCGAGTTCTATAGGTATTATGCCAAAGGGCGTCGCGTATATGCATACATGAATCTCATGTAATTTGCCACTATACTTTTGCTCAATTTCCCTCAGGATTCTCTGGTTCCTCCTTGACTTATGGAACGGTTTCATTGGAGTCTGTGGCAGTAAAACAAGAATCCTACTTTCTTTGGGTGGTGAATATCTTCTCAAAAGCCTCTCTCTGTGACGAATAACTTCTGGACGAATCTGTCCAAGACTTCCAAAGAAGAAAAATCCCTTCTTTTTTGTGATCGGACTATGCTTTTCTATATATCGGCTGTATTTTTGCAGACGTTTTACGCCTTGAAGAAGGGATGGATGTGCATGTGCTCTCATTTCCAGATGTTCCCATAGTCTGCCTTCTTTTATGGCTTGTTTTATCAGCTTTATTTCAGAGAAACTAACGTAGAGATTGTGTTGGGCAAGTATCTTCTGTCTTTCAGTCTTTGGCGTATCCAAAACGTCCTGTAGATCGTACTTAGTACACATTGGACATGGACACGTGAAATAGTTAAGTTGGCTGAGTTTTTTGGTTCCGTATTCTGTCATGTAACGGTTTTCTCTGGCGTAAATCGCGTAGGCGGCTGAATCAAAGAGATCACATCCCAAGGCAACTGCAAGTGCAAACATGAAAGGGTGACCAGCACCGAAGAGATGAAGAGGGCGATCGATTGGTAGATTCATCTTGGCTGTTAGGATCATATCAACCAGAATATCAAACATATATTGCTCCATAACTGGTGTGGGGCTTCCCAAGGCATGAATCTGAAATGGAAATTTCCCCATTCTCGTTGCCGATTGAGCTACAAGTTCAAGATGCTGACCACCTTGAACCGGTCCGACCCAGACTATGTCGTCACGTGATCTTATCTCTGTTAATTCTATGGCAGCTTTCAGCGTTTCGTCAACTGTATGTTGCGCGCGACTTTTGGACGTTGTCCAACCTGTGGGCGTGTCAAGTATTGTAGCAATATCTGTACCAATGTTTTCCTGGTACTCTGCTATCTCTTTAGAGGTTATTTCTACTTCTCCATATTCAAGAATCTGGTAGGCGCCAGAGTCGGTCATAACTACACCAGTGAAGTCCAAGAGGTTGTGGATTCCCTTCTGTGCAGCCTCACTTTGGAAATGTTTCTTTATGATGTAAGCGTTTGTTATGAGTGCTTTACAGTTGAAGGCAGTTTCCATTGTCTTTGGAAGGATAAGTTGGATATTCGGGTTTATGACTGGAAGCAATATAGGAGTTTCAATCACACCGCTTTTGGTTTGAAGTCGTCCTAGTCTTGCGAGCAGATCTCTATCTCTTATTTCAAAGGACATTGCCTCAACCGCCTACATCCTTTATTATGGTGTGTTTCTGAATTAATATCCAGCTTTCTGCTTGCGGTTCCTAAAAAAATTTTGACATTCTTCACATTACAGACACACTCAAACGTTGCCTCAATATACATGCGCAGTAAAACATAGAGCACGATACAAAGCCAAAATCATGTTCATCAGGACGCACAAATATACAATTGCTAAGCGACTGATCCGGTATTTTACAAGTCAGTAGATTTCTTGGTCGAACCGTTTCGAAGGTTACAACTAAAGCTGCTAGCAACATGACAAGTCATCGGAACCAAAAACGTGTGCTACCCGATTTGTAGACAAAGGATCTTCGTGGTTACGCCTGTTATGTCTCGACGTTTTGGATGGCAAAATTTGCTGCTTCAAGTGGATAGTACAATAGTATGCTGTTGTCTGTTGGATCTGGTCCTACTTCTTGTAGTGTTTCTTCTATGGCTGTTCCTATGGTTTGCCTCTGAACAATAAGATGCTGAAGTAGAGTTATGGTTGCGTGATCTGTGTGGCTTGCAGATACTGACTCATTCCAGCCGACGTAGACTTTGGCGCCTTTTTGGATGAAGGCTTCTGCGAGAGGTGTGTATTCTAGTCCGTTGCATCCCATCATGATGATGACGGTGTTCTGAAATCGTCCATTTATGCCGGAGAGAATGAATTCGTGGCCTATCCCAAAGTAGGAGTCGCCACCCAGCTGATACTCGACAATTCCGACCTGATCAATCCACTGCTCATACCAATACTTCGTCGTACTATACGGTTCACACGTGAAGAGCGCCAAGAACTTTGTTCCCTCCCTCAGCGCAGAATGTACCCGCAGAAGGATCACATCATAGCCATGGGTCGGCAGGGCTCGGTAGAGTTCCACGGTCACTTGCTCGCCGGGATAGTAGTCTACGGTGAACCCTGCTCCTTCTAGGATGTTTGTGGCCGTTTGGATAAACGTCTGGTTAGGATACGTGAGGCTCAAGTGGTCCACTATCGCTGCGTTGGGTTCCACACTCGGAATTACTGCTTGGCTGGATGAGGGTCGGTCCAACACCGACTTGAAGAGGACCACTGAAGTGACAACAATACTGAGAACAAAAGCGATTATGACAACGTACTGTAATCTCTTCCTACGTCGCTGAACTCTAGCTCTGGTTTTCTTAGACCTCTTTCTATCTTTCATATCGAATAATTCCTAATCCTTTAAAACAAAAAGAGGGGGTTGAAAATTGAGTGAAACAATATTCACTGGTGTTTCTTTCTACGCTTCATATAGATCGCAGCTGCAACTGTTCCGGCGACAATTGTTGAGGCTACGCCAATGTAAGGGACCAGCAAGCCAAACTTATCACTAGGAATCCAGACGCCTCCGACTTCTACAAGCAGACTTCTTGCCTCTGCTGTTCCGTCAGAGGCATACGCCTCACAGGTGTGTGCACAGGTATACTCGTGATCGTTAGGTACAATTGCAAATGTGCCTGCAGGAAACCGTGCACTTGTGCCTTCGACCAACCAATCTCCGATTAACCAATCACCTGTAACACTAAAGACTTCATCCTCAAAAGTTGCCACAGCGGAAAAAAGAGATATATCCGCTGTGACATCATACGCATCTATTGAATAATTAGCCCAACCTAAACCAATTTGCACGATAACTATGTCATCTGACAGATATAACGCAGTGGGCCCTGTAGCTTTCTCCTTCTCTTTGTCAGTTTCAGCTTTCGCACGAGCGTATGTACCTGGTAGGTGGCACTCCACCTTAACTTTCAACTTATCTTTTTTGGGCCAATTATCTTGCGCATAGGCATAAGCATACGTATCCGTTGATCCAAGAGTCTTGCAGCCGACGCTCTTGCTTGCTGTAGCCTCAAAGATTCCCGAATCCTCGCCGGAATCAGAATCATATCCATGGGTCAAACAACTTTTTTCGACATATACCTCAGCATGACAGGCATAGACCAAAGGAATTGATGACATCCCTAGACAAATGGTCAATGAGATCATCAGCAGCAGGATCTTCAAAGTTTTTTTCATCACTTCTTCCTCCTTTCTCTTACTGAACTTGATGATAATTTGATAAAACTTCTATAAGAATTTTATGCAACAATGTTACATGAGATTTTATGCTAATCTTGCTGTATCATTAATGCGGAAATGGCGTAGTTGCGATGGAAAAGATGATTGGGCAGATCGATGATACACGAAGAAAATGGCGAGAACTGTATCATTTTAAACACAACATGTGCACGCGTGAAGATTCAGATAGACATTATTCTTTTTACGATTTTGACTGCCTTCTACACGCACCCCGCATAGGTAGTGGGATCTCGAATTTCGCCCACGGAAGTCGATAATCAGTATGTTTAAGGATTCCTTCTATTGTTCTGATGGAAGTTTCAATTTAGTCTGTTTGTTTTAAAGCGAGAAAGGGAGGATTCGCAAAAAGTATCTCCGCTTCTATGACTACATGCTTTAATATTACAAGCCTTCTCTTACTTACGGTTGTCTAGGAGCAAATAGAATAATGGTCTGTGTTACCAGAGTACATGAGAAACCTGTCTTAACTGATCCAGTTTTGATTGAGGGGTTACCTGGCATAGGTTTCGTTGCAAACATTGCCGCCTTACATCTTATTCAAGAGTTGAAGGCAAAACTCTTCGCAGAACTTCGTTCTTCATCCTTTCAAGACTTTGCCACTACTGCTCAAAACGGAGACATCAGAGTCCCAATCAACGAATTTTACTATCACAAAGGAAAGAATGGTGAACGCGACTTCATCATTCTCTATGGTAACACGCAAGCCTTGACCACAGTTGGGCAGTACGAATTGTGCGGGCGTATCTTGGATATTGCAGAGGAACTCGGATGCCGATTTATTATAACTCTAGGCGGGCTGAAGACTGACCGAAAAGTGGACGTACCAAAACTGTATTGCGCAGCATCTGATTCTAAACCCTTGAGCGAAGCATTAAACTTGGGTGCCGGAATTCTTAGAGGCCAAATCTTCGGTGTTGCAGGACTTCTCGTCGGTCTGGGCAAACTGCGTGATATAGAAGGTATTTGCCTCCTAGCCGAGACTCTCGGATTATATCCAGACGCCACAGCTGCGCGTGAGATTCTAAAGGCGATTGGTAGAATTCTGCATCTAGAAGTGGATTTGAGTAGATTAGATGTGGCTGCAAAGACGACCCGTTCCACGCTAGAATCCTTTGGTTTGATTCCTTCCACAATAGAAAAAAGGACGAAAGAGGAAGCTAGATATCGCGGGGTCATTTAGCTTTTTCACTGATGAATTGATCATACACTTTCTGGACCCTTTCAGCAGCAGGACCTGTTCCTTCCACAACACCTTTCTCTGTAACCTTTACCTTGTCCATGACCCATATGAAGCCCTTATCCTCATAGGATCTGACCATTGTTGGAAACACCTTTTCGAGGCGTTCTGCTAAGGCGCTGAGATTGAAAGGTTTTTCAATGGCGAAAATTTTGGCAACAGCATTACCGTTCAAAAACAATCTGTGAAGAATATTCCTTTTTTCATCTTTGGCATCCGCTAAACAAAGATTTAGCGTGTCAGGAACGATTCCAATGAGCGTTCCAGTATATTCTTTCTTATCATTTGTGATCACCATGACAGCTTTGTCAAGCAAGGCTGCTAATTCCCCAAAGAATTTTCTCTGAGCAACAGACACTTTCTCACCTTCGCATTATATCGTGTCTTTAAAGACTTAATGATTTCGGGTTCTTTACATAGAGCGACTGCTGAATTGTGAAGATGAATTATTGATATTGATTCTGCCTTCATAACTGCTAACTACAACATCATTGAAACGGTTTTTCAGGTTGAAATAGATGAGTGTTCGCAGAGAAATCAGGAAAGAGCTGAACAACATTCGACAACACATTAATGAAGTGAGAAATCCAAAAGCTAAGGATGAGTTGATTCGTCGATATGCCCGGCTGTTGCAAAGTTTAGTTATTGAGGGTGACTGATCACTCTTTTGTGTTGTTTTCTCTTTGAATGGTAATATCAAAAAAATTCGTGAATTTCTTACCAAAAAATAGATTGCCATTCTTCATCGGGTTCATTTGGTAAGCTTCAATCTTCCTCTGACTCTGTAGAAGTTCTCTGTTCATTATAAACGCTAAATATATCGGGGTTTTTTCCTCTGTGGCGCGCGCATTTTATAGTGTATTTACCACTAGAAAGCGTGAGTTCCTTAAGCGAATGACATACTTGTTGTTGGTTGAAGTTGTGTGTCTATTTTCAGCTTTATGTTGTGTAGTCGAAGATTTTCTTTTGGAAGGCTCCTTCTTTCATTCCAATCACATATTCAATTACTTCGTCAGGGTTTCTGAATTTTAGGTTGATGAGTTTTTGGAAGTTCCAGCCTGAACATTTTATGCTAGATAAAATTGAGGCGATAGTGACTGATTTCAGTAAGTCTTCAGTTAGCTTAAAGCTTGCGAGAAAGGCTCCACACCATACGTCTCCAGCTCCTGTAGTATCTATAACGTCTCTGCCAGGTGTGTGTAATGCGGGAATCATTTGGACACCCGTCCCTTTTTCGCCTATTATGGCGCCAATATTTCCAAGTGTTATTATCAGCATTTTGGATTTGAGGAGGGTCAATGCGGTAGAGATGGAATCTGTTTCGGTAAGAGCCTTGGCTTCGTGATCGTTCAAAATGAAGAAGTCAGCTTCTAAAGCTAGATTTTTGAGGATTTTTCTGTTTTTTGGACTTTTGATGTACCCTATCCAGGTGTTGATGGAGATTCGTGTTTCTGGGGAGGTCTTCCGTATCTTCTTGACGATTTTCTCAACCTTGATAGGTTGCAAAGGGGATATGTGAACTATGGTCTCTGGGGTGAGCAGTTGAGTACGAATGGTGGAGGCTGTTAGTTTCGAACCAGCTCCATGACTCGCCTTGAGATACTCAGCTTCTCCAAGCTTGTTATATTTGATGTTGAACGTTGTGGAAGGTACACTAAACGTCTTTACGTGATTGATGCCCAGAGGTCTCAGCGTATCCATGAATTTGAAATCCTTTCCAATAGCCGAGACCAATGTTACGTCCTTGAGTAATATTTTAGCGGCTATTGCCGCGTACAATGCAGCTCCTCCAGCCTGCACCCTAACACCATGCTGATTCTCTACTCGGTCTATGGAAACGTGTCCGATGAACATGAGATTGCAAGCCAAGGGCGGGTCTCCAGAAGTTGATTTGGCTTCACATTACGTATAACCCTTCTCTCTAGTCTTAGTTTTCTTCTGAAGATAAATTTTGTAAGCTTCTTTTCGCCATTTTTCTTGCCAACTCTCCCATCCAGTTTTAACAAGATTTTCTCGGATTTCGATTTTCTCTGCAACCCACTCTAAGAGGGTGTAGAAACGCCGTCTATTTTCGATTTCTAATTTCTCTCGTGGAACTCCCACTTCTACACACCAATCGATGAAGCCTTTCTCAACTTTTTCTTGGAGTTCGCCTGTGATTTTTGCTTTGTCCACATGGAAACCTTGATTTTTCAAGTAAGTTTGCATACGCGATAGAACGAATCCTGAGCAGACCTCGAAGTAAGTCGCCTTGTCTGGGTGCATCACCTCAACAAACTCTTCGGCTATCTTAACAGCTTCTTCCAGATACTGTTTCTGCTCGAAGTTTGGCGATTGGAAAGATGAAACAGGTATCCTTCGTTCCATATATCTTCGTTCAGGAAGTTTCAAGGCACCAATAACCACGCCTAGTATGATGTCGCCCCAGCCGGCATCATCTATGAGAATCTTCTTCCTATAAATGAATGGAGCAAGACTCATAAACTGAAATCCTTCCCTAAAGCACTAGTATAGAGTAGTGATCTCCTCTACTTGATGCTTTTGTGTTCCAGACCAAATTTTTACGAAGGTCTCAAACTTGTGAGGTCTCGTACGTCAATTCTCTGTCAGCGGCAACAGGAAACTTCAACACGAACTGCCGTGCAAAGTGGGGATGGATTTATGTGTAGAATGGCGCCGGGAATGGGATTCGAACCCATGCGGTCCTAGGGGACCACAGGCTCTCAAGGCCTGCGCATTATCCACTCTGCCCACGGGATGCAAAATTCTATTTCTGTCATAATCCCGGCTGTTTGTCCCGGCGTTGTCAGTCTATCTAATTCTCCATTTATTAAACTATTACTCCAAGAGGCAGGAAGGTTTTCTTAAAGAGTCAAACATTTAAATCGGGCATTCAGTAAAAGGGATGGTCACCAAGGAAGTTAAAAGAACAGTGAGATGCCAATACTGCGACAACGACGTCATTTTGCCCTTCAAATGTTCGTTCTGCAGCCAACAGTTCTGCACCGAACATAGGTTACCAGAAAACCATGACTGCCCTGAATACTGGCAAACAAAAATTCCTCGCCGAGAACCTCAATCACCAGCCATGGTTCAAAGAAGACCCTACGAATATACCGTTACTTACGCGCCAAAACCAATGACAAGAATCTTCTGGTTCAGCCCACAAGAGGTAAGGCATCTTGTTATTGGGACACTGTTAGTCGCGGGTATCGGATTATCTGTCGGATTATCCTATATCTTAGAAAACAGGTTTCAACCAGAAATCTTGGCAGGACTAACAATAGCTTTTACTCTCGCGTTTTTGCTCCATGAACTCAGCCACAAAATACAAGCACAACGCCTTGGATTATGGGCAGAATTTCGATTAACCATCTTTGGTGCCCTCATCACTCTAATCTCAATTTTCTTGCCATTCAAAATAATCTCGCCTGGTGCCGTCATGATCGCGGGACCAGCAAGCAGAGAGATTGCAGGGAAAACCGCTATCGCTGGACCATTAACAAATGTTGTTTTGTCAAGTTTGCTTCTGCTCTCTTTCTTCTATCTACACCCACCTCTCTCGGTAATCGTGCTATGGGGTGCAGCCTTCAATGCATGGATTGCTCTGTTCAACCTTCTGCCTTTCGGTATGCTGGATGGATTGAAAGTTTTCTGGTGGAACAAGATGGTCTGGAGTATAACTTTCGTTGTCTCTGGCATTTTAGCCGTTATAACTTACCTCAACGTTTATTGATTTATCTTGGCTGCAGTAACCCTTGAAATTGCTTTGGAATTTTCTTATTGCATGATGAAGATGTGCGCGCAAGAAAAACAGAAAAACCTTCCTGTTTTTCTGTTTCCACAGTACGTCTCTAGTTCTCATTCTTAACTATGTAATAGGGCTCCTATTCTGGTCCATGCACTCTCTCGTAAGGTTTTGGAGTAGAGTAGAACTAGTCCAAGAGTTGAGAGTGCAACGATACCGTAGAACGCTGGATCAGGGATACCGATCATTCGTGCTCCAGTTAACGGCTCAGGTCCACAGGCTCCCCCCAGAAAGATCCAGTGACCTAGTCCAACTTGCGGGAATACAACGTAGAATGGAAGATCCAAGATGCCGAAGAGGCCTAGAAACTTCAATGCAATTTGGATCTTATTGCCAAGACTTACATTGAGCAGAACCAGAGCTATAATCCACGAAGCGATATTAGTTGTCATCGAACCGCCCATAAGCATGAGACCGTGTGCAAATGAAGCGTACGGAAGGTCTTCAACTCTGGCTAGTCCCAACTGAAATTCTGACGTTAAGACCAACTGAGGATAAATCTCTAAGTAAGCTATCTTCATGTAAGTGAGCTTCCCTCCTACTACACTTCCCCATAGAGCATGGCCTGCCTCGTGGGCAATGTCCATGACGAGCCCAAGTGGAATGAACAGAACTACTAACAACAGGAGTGTTTTCCGATTCATCACTATTCCGAGACTTGGAAACGCTATTTTCTCCAGAAAGACAAACGTGACAAATGAAACAGTTATCCAAAACGCAGCGTCTATGACGAGGTTAGTTAGAACATATTCGGTTGGCCCATTCAAATTGGTCACCAACCAAGCTAAAGGGTAACCATAATGATTGATTTCAGGTATGCCTATTCCAGACCCACTACTAATGGTCCCAGTGCCCAAGGACGCAACGAACCCGCAAACCATCGCTGCAAGCAACAACTTCAGCCTAGCCATCTGACTGCACAATTCTACCACTCTGGCTTGCTTCATATGACAAGAAGCGGCTACATATTGATAACTCTATGTTTTAGAACACACTACCCCTCACGCTTGATTTAAGTGGATTATCATATTCTTCCATGGAACCCTGCTGTCCATGCGCGCGCAGATTTAATGTTATAAGTTTGGTGCTCGAGTATTTTCTGTACATCGTGACTGATAGTGGTGTTTCGTCTACACACATACCGAGTCGCCTGTATGTTTCCATCATGCCCGCACACATGTGGTCTTTTGTTTTAAACGTTTGTTGAGTAATTGGAAACATACTCCGATGCCGATAGCGATTGTAAACGAGGTAGCTACCCTAAACGCGAAGAAGGCTAATCCAAATAGGTCCACTTCCAAAAAGGCGCGGAGTGGCCCCACCAAGGTTTGACTGGTGATGAAGGCAGCTACAACGCTAAGTGGCAAGCCACTGCTTTGTAGAACTTTCAAGAGAGGAAGATAGGGAGCCAGTGGTCCCGGCGTCACCAATCCCAGTAATGAAGATACAAGAAGGTTCCTTCGCTCTGCTTTAAGGAGCAATCCTATTTTATCCTCAGAAATGTACAGGCTAAGAGCTTTGGCTAAGACAATAGCAACAACCAAAAGGGGCAAAAATCTCAAGAACCTTTCTAGTGTGAGATAGACTATGTCAATTATCAGAGTAACGCCTCCGCTACGAGACCGCCTGCCATGACAAATGCCGTAGATAGAATTAGCCTTGATAAGAAGGCTTTCCACCCGAAATATTTGAATTCCATAACGTCTCGGTCAGGAGACCCTAGGATGACCTCTCCAGAGATTAGCGCAAAGATTGTTCCAATGCTTGCTCCTTTTTTGAATAATGAGAATGCAATGGGATAGGTGGCATATCTTGGGATGGGAAGAATGATGCCTATGACTGTTGCTAACGGGATTGAGAGAATTGGGTTCTCTCCCAATACTATAAATGCGATCTCCTCGGGCAAGTAGAACTCAAGTATTACCCCTATCAGAGTTGCGATGAAAAAGGCAGGAATAATCGTTTTCATCTCTTTCAGAGAATCCATAAGTATATACAGAAATTTGCTTCTCATGGTTAGCATCTTCGCTTTTTCATATTAATAACCTTCTGAGTAAATAAATCATCAATAATAAAGCCAGTGCGCACGCGCACGCGATTTCATTTGTTGGTGTAATTGAAATCTGGCTTTGAATCTGCAGATTTGGATCGATCTTCGAAAGGTCATTGGACCCATATTCACTGAATGAAGGCGCAAGACCAAGGAGTCACTTCTCTTTCTCATCGTCGCTACCTGAGGGCAAACCTATGTAATCGTTGTCAACTCTGTCGCCAAAGACAGTAACGAAGCATCAGGACCAATAGAAGCTGGCTTTGAATAAGTTACTGGTGAATACGACGACGGAGGTAAGCTATTTAGGAAGAGAAAACTGTCATATCTAGGGTCGAGGTCCATCCCTGTGGGGTCGTGGTCTAGTATGGTCTAAGATTCGCGCCTGGGGCGTGCGAGGTCCGGGGTTCAAATCCCCGCGACCCCACCAGTAACAAACCGGGGACACGACGATCTGCTTTCGCTTTCTGAATATCTTACCACCATCCGTGTATTCTCCGGTGACATATTGCGCGCGCGTTTGTAGAGTTCAAATACCAACGATCACACCATGTCACTGGCTGCGTTTAAGCAAGGTTTTTAAGATGTTGGCAGACATGTTACATTCATCTTTACGAGGATTTTGCCCATGGATATAAAATCAATCAAAACGGAAAAAGACGTGATTGAGGCCCTGAAGGACAAAACACCGTTTGAAAGAGACGTTTATGTTGCCACCTTCAAAATTCCCCGGGGAAAGATCAGTACTTACAAGCGTATAGCCGAGAAAGTTGGTAAGCCGAAAGCCTACCGAGCAGTGGCCAACGCTCTCCACAAGAACCGTCTGTCACCAGTGGTTCCATGCCATCGTGTTGTAGCTTCTGATGGTTCGTTCGGTGGAGAGAAGAAAGGGGCCGAATGGAGAAGAAACATGGTCAAGAAAGAGGGAATTCCCATCGAGAAAGGCAAAGTGAAAATCAGCAACGAAATCCTGTATTAAACACAC
>JAOUKN010000024.1 GCA_029882515.1 Candidatus Bathyarchaeota archaeon | reverse complement strand
TGCCGCCCTGACAGGCGCATGAGCCGAAGGCGACTAGGATTTTAGATTTCTTTCTCAGCAGCTTGGCCATGTGTTCCTGTTCTTCGGTTCGTATGGCGCCGTTGAAGAAGCACACGTCAACGTGTTGGTCGGGCATGGCCTCCACATCTTTATATTTGACGTCCATCGCTACGGGCCAAAAGACGATATCTGCCTTCGCAACGACATCGAGAATCTTCTCGTTGATGTCCAGGACCGCGATCTCGCAACCGCCGCAACTCGCCGCCCAATAGAACGCAAACTTCAGCTTTTCCATGTTCTTTACCCAACTGTTCGTATTCTGTTAGTAAAGAACAAAGAGATATGGCTTCTCAAATTTAAGTTTAGCCATTACTAGAGTGCACGTGTGTCATACATGATATATAGTGTATTTAAGTGCAAAATTTCTTGCATTTCTTCTTCTCTTCATTCAGGTACATGACTGGTTTTAAGCTTCTTCTTTTAGGTTGAGAGCGTCTTTCACTGTATCGCCACCTATACTTAGTGGGAAACCCTATTTCCTTCATATGGTTAATAGCCCGAGAGTCATCCCTTAACATCACCGCATAAATGGGTTCAAGTTTCTTGTCTTTACATATTTCGCGCGCGTTATGCGCACATGATTGATTGATAACTGCGCACGCGCATGGATAGGAATACCGAAATCGAGGAAGAAGTGATTATACCGTCTTAAACAAAAAAAGGGAACGTTGAGAGACGGCTTGTCCCGCTCACTCGCCTCTCTCAAACAGTAAGTAATGATTGGCGTCCGCTCCAACACCCGCTTGAGTGTAAGAATACGTGTGCAGACGCCAGCCATTCTCTTGCCATTCCTCAATTGTTTTACCTACGTCCTTGTGGTGACCAACTTGCACACATTCCAACTCTTTCAGCCTGATTTCACCTTCTGGGGAGCCTCTGAATAAGTAACCCTATAAGTAGTTTGTATGCAGAAAGGGGAAACAAGAGAAGAAGGAATGAGCTATGACTGAAACTAAAACGTGTCCTAAATGTGGTAAAGAACTGGAAGAAGGATATTTGCCTGGAGCCTTTAGTTGGAGTGCTGGAAAAAGCCTTTGGAGAATAAGAAAGCCTAGAAGGATCTTTGGATATGGCTGCAAGAATTGTGGCTATGTGGAATTCTACCTTGAAAAAGAAAAGAAGGGTTAGAGAAAATGGGGTTTTGCGGGAGATATCACCAGCACACTGCGGGTTCAAGTCCCACCCCGGTACCAGCATGTTGAAAATGCGCGCGCCATAAGAACATAGAGCACACTATGATCTACACACACCTGGTAGGTTTTGCTGAGGATGAATGGATCTGTAAAGCTGCGACCACAGTGGAAGAGGCCCAGAAACTGATCGAGGCTGGCTTTCAGTACGTAACAGAGATAGATCATGTAAAATTGTTCAGAAAGAGAAAGTGAAAGGAGTTCGCGCGCCGATTTCAATTGGAATAGCGAATCTTTTGATTAATGGTTTTTTCCTTGAATACTTCTGATTTTATAATAACACAAAACTAACAAGACAATTGCCACAAGTATAGAAACAGTAATAGTTATGAATATGGTCCCTTGGGCAATGAATTCACCAACTATATCGAATGCGGCAAGAACGGCTACCAGAAGCAATCCCCAATTTCTTCTTTCGATTACTCCCCAGAGTGCCGCCGCAAATAAGACTGCTACGATAGCACCGCTGATCATCAATACTTCGTACTGGACTCCGACAGTGGAGCGAATATCAGAATTATTATAGAAAAAGGACACGGAGACAACTACATGCTGGATCACTTTCTCTCCTAACAAGATGATCAGCAAGTAACTGGTAAGAGATCTTTTTAGTATGTGTACCGATATCATGGAAGACAATTTAAGTTTTTAAGATTGCCGCGCGCGCAAAAGGAAAAAAAGAGAAAATGCTATTGTATCTCGCCTGCGGACAGGGTCACGCTCATGTGGGCTTGACGACTTCCCGCTCCATCAACACGTAAACCGCAGAAATGCCAGTCGGAGCGCCCAAACCGCCTATCGATTTAGCCTGCCATCCTTCCTTTGCCATGTGATTGATCTTAGCGACAAGCTTTCGACAAGTGCCGGTATCGGAGAGAATTTCATATTCCTTCATTGCACAATCCTCAATTCCGAGTCTTACAACGATTATTATATCTGTCTTTCGGTGGATGATACGAAAATCTCTAACTGCTCAATGCGAGCGCAAACTCATGAGAGAAAGAATTGAACACGTCGCGTTTGTCAGATAAGAAATCAACGTAGAATAGAGAAACCAACGCTTGACCTTCCTTTTTCCTTGCGGCTACAAAACTTGCGGAATAAGCAACTGAGCCCCCACCATAAAAACAAATATAACCGATACTGCTCGTTTCTAAATCGGTTGAGATATGCCAAAACTTGCGCTTTTTTTAATCATTGTGTTAGCGTCATCTTTCGCAGTTAATGTTTGGCAAGCTTTTACGATACAAGCACTGAATTTGCACCTGCAAGAGATATCCTCCGAACTGAACGACTTGACCCTTATCCAAGAGCAATTCTCAGAACCAAACGTCTATTTGATTGACTACGAATGGGATGTGCGCATATTAGATTGGGAGCATCAGCGCGTGGAGGTCAACTTTACTCTATTCAATTCTGGAAGCTCTCCAGCAAACTTCACCTTGTCCATTGACGTCTTCGATACAAGTAAGGAAAGCCCTGACAACCATGTTACCTCGAGCGAATGGGAATTGGTCCTCAATGGAACAACAGTCGAAACGTTCACCAAAGTATTCCACCTTACAAAACCAACCGAATCATGGCACATCGATTGCATCGAGTTCCACAGCATCTACTTCTTTGAAAATTCTCTCGGATACGAAAAACCCATTCATTAATCATACGCGTACCTTATCCTTCCCTTTTTTCCACGCGCGCAGTTGCTTTGGATAGAGATCGTGGCAATTGAACTACTAAGACGGTCCATTCAGTGAAGTCATCACATTAACAAAGAATTTCTCTATGCGTGCGTATGGAATTGTTTGGAGAATGCACGTGGGCAGGAGTTAGTTCCGGTGCGTCACCATCTCTTCATCTATTCCAAGAATGTGCGTGCGATTGGTTTTACTAATATTTCAAATAGTCTGTGCAGGCGCATTACGGCAAATCTGAGGCTTCAGCGATTATGGCGACTTGCTTCAAACCGAGTTTCCTATTGGTTGCTTTCACAACCAATCGTTCTCGCCAACCACAATCAAGACACTCGAATTTGACAGGTAACACACCAATATGACCAGACATGTCACCATTCATTGAGCGGATTCTGCGAACTCTTGGACTCTTGCAACGGGGACACATCTGCACATCCACATACTTCTCATCCTTCTCTAACTCTCCCAACACTTCGAGCAACTCGACAAACTTCTGGCTTTCGACTTCCTTCTCCTTTACAAGAGCCATTTGCCTTTTCTTCTTCTTTTTCCGTTGCTTCCCGTCACCCACAGAAGCCACAACCACTACAATAACCAATCTCAAGGAAAGCTAATAAGTATGCCTTTTAGGCATTCGCGCAATGTTAAATTACCCAAACAAACAAGTAAGAACAGGGTCGAAAGATGCCGAAAGCAAAAGTAAGTGACATTGAGGTTCATTACGAGGTGCACGGTGAAGGCTTTCCCTTGATAATGATCATGGGGTTGAGCGCTAATTTGGATTGGTGGGACCCTCGTATGATTCAAGAACTATCGAAGAAATTCAGGATACTTGTGTTTGATAACCGTGGAGCTGGGCGAACCGAGATATCTAACAAGAAATACACTGTTGAATTGTTTGCAGACGATGTTGTAGGTTTGATGAATGCCTTGGGAATTTCCAAAGCTCATGTTCTTGGAATCTCAATGGGTGGGATGATAGCTCAAGAGTTGGTGCTAAAATATCCTGAGAAAGTCGAGAAGCTGATCCTCTGTTCTACCTACTGTGGTGGTTCCAGGTCGGTTTTGCCGTCTCAGAGGATTCTGGGTATGCTTGCGACTGATAGGAGCACTTTCTCTCCAAAGGAAATCGCCAGAATGATGATTCCCCTCTTTCTCACTGACGATTTCTTCAAAAAGAATCCTGATTCGGTAGAGTCTTGGATCCAACAAACCCTGAAGGCCCCAATTTCAAATGAGGCTTACATACGCCAAGTGAACGCAATAATGGAATTTGATACCTATGACCTGCTGAACCAGATTAAAGCGCCCACTCTGATTCTTCATGGCAAACATGACGTCTTGGTGCCTCCTGAGAATGGGTCAATCTTGAGTAAGGCCATACCAAACGCTAGACTTGTTTACTTCGAGAATTCCGCCCATGGACTTGTGGAAGAGATGAAAGAAGTGATTAGCACCCTACAGAACTTCCTAACTAAATTCTGAAGAATGTGTTCATCGTCAAATCTTTGCCCGCACGCACCCGTGTACTTCATCTGCTAGCACTGAAATCTTGAAAAAACAAGGGTTCGCTGAAGATATTGAGGGCGCGCGGGTATGGCGAGAGCAAGGTGAAGAGCCCCGGGTCGCTGATTTGTTCGTGGGAAATAGGTATTTTTAAGCAAGTTATACCTCTAAGCACTACCCTAACGGTGTCCATGATGTCTCCTAAAGAAGTGGCAATAACCATCAACAATCTCACCAAACGGTTTGAGGATGTCACTGCCGTGGATGGACTTAGCCTTGAAGTTGAAAAGGGAGAACTTTTCGGACTACTTGGACCGAACGGCGCTGGGAAAACCACGACTATCAATATTCTCTGTGGTCTATTGAAACCAACAAGTGGATCAGTCAATGTGGGTGGATATGACGTTCAGAAGAGACCCGATAAAGTCAAAGAAATGATAGGCGTCTGCCCCCAAGACACAGCAGTATTCTCATATCTCACTGGGAGGGAAAATGTGGAACTCTTCGCAAACCTTCATGCGATGCCAAGAGAGAAACTGAAGAAGAACACTGAGGACCTTTTAAAGAAACTAGGGCTGTTGGAAGAAGCCAATAGACATGTGCGCAAATACAGTGGAGGAATGAGACGTCGAACGAATCTCATAATGGCGTTGGTACATGACCCTGAAATAGCCTTTCTCGATGAGCCTACGGTCGCCATGGATGTCCAGTCCCGTCACGCCGTCTGGGATTTCATCAAGGAACTCAAAAAGCAGAATAAGACAGTTATCCTGACAACACACTACATGGAGGAGGCTGAGGAACTCTGTGACAGGGTTGGAATCATTGATCACGGGAAGCTAATTGCTCTCGGCGCCCCAGAGCAGCTCAAATCCAAATTCAGGACAAAAAACCTTGAGGAAGTCTTCATTCAGCTAACTGGTAGAAAAATACGGGAGGAATTGTGAGTTGAATTTTCAACGGGTTTCTTCTCTTGTGAGAAAAGATTTGAAGAAAATGATCAGACAACCAGCTACACTGTTCTTGATTGTCCTGTTCCCTGTGATGCTTACGCTGGCATTTGGAGCATCTTTTGGAGCAATCGGCGGCACCCAATCAGCAACTTACCAAATTGCCGTAGTAAACATGGAATCATCGGGACCATACCAACAATGGTCGCAACATTTCGTTGAGAACCTTACCCACATAGAGCTTCTGAACATTCAAGCCTTCTCTGATAATGAAACCGCACAAGCCGATCTGATTCAAGGAAAAATCCAAGCGGTCCTCGTAATTCCCGGCAATTTTGGTCAAAGCTGTGATTCTTTCTGGACTGCACCAACAAACCCAAGCCTGTGGGTGAACACAACACTCCAGTTGCATTTAGACAGCGGTTCCATGTTTGCAACCCAAGCAATTCCACCAATCATACAGCAAGTTCTGACCGCAACACTCTACGGGACCCAGCCTATCTCCATTCCAACCCCAATTCAGATAGGCAGCCCATCATTGATCCAAGCCAGTAAGACCACCATGTTCGACTATATGGCACCAGGCATATTTGCTTACGCCACCATCTTCCTCACAATGACCGTGGCTCAATCATTCACTGAAGATCGAGAAAAAGGACTGTTGAGAAGAATCAACACTACTCCCACCACGCCAACAGAGTTCATGATAAGTCAGGCTATTTCAAATATGGCTGCAGCTCTGATTCAGGTCGCCCTCGTCTTCGCGATGGCCTATCTTGTGGGATACCGTCCATACATAGATGTGGTCAGCTTCACTTTAGCATTCATCATAGTGTCAATCTTTGCTTTATGTAATGTCGGATTTGGTCTTATCACCGCAGCGATAGCAAAATCTTCTGGAGCAGCCACTGGGATCTCCTTCATATTCATAATGCCTCAAATGTTTCTGGGCACATTCGTTGGAGCTGCATTATCTCCAAGTGCCCAAGTAGCTGGCAAATTCATGCCCAGCTATTATGTCACCGATGCGCTAACGTCGCTCTTCTTGAGAGGAGCGCCCGTATCAAGCCCAACAATACTGCTGGACCTGTCAGTTGTAACAATCATCAGCGGCATATCCCTACTTCTAGGCATACTACTTTTCAGAAAATATGGAAAAACTTAGAGGCCTATGCGTGCGCGTGCAAAAGATCTGACGGCAAACCAAGGACCTTGCCGCCTTTCCCAAGACCACGCTGACCTGTCGTCATTTTGTGTTTTCCAGTCTTTCGGGCGATGACAACACAGCCTCTGAAACACCTGCCCAAGCCTAACTCAGTTCAGACGTGGTTGTTGTTGTTTTCTGATTTTCTCGCCTACCAACAACTGCAGCATCCGGATTAGCTACCCATTCTCAAGTGACTCAGTCTAAGGCAAGTCAAAGCATTATGCGACAACTCCCCCATCAACTTCATATGAATCACGAAGCATCGAAGACACGTGCGCATGGAACAGGTCGTGTAGACGACATGCTTAGTGCAACATCCAATTTCGGACAAGAGCTGCAAAATTGAGCCAAATTAGCTACAACGTTAAAAATTTCTTATGACGTATTGATTATAGAATGAAAAAGGTCATACTAGGCGCTATCGGAACTTTACTACTGGTTCACATAATTACGCTAACAACTATACTGACGGTTAGTATTCAACCAGTCAAGGCTTCAAGTACAATCTATATTAGAGCTGATGGAAAGATAGATCCAAGCACTGCAAATATCTCAACGTTTGATAATATCACCTATTCTTTCAATGGAAATAACTATGATATGCTTTTGGTGGAAAGAGATAACATTGTGATCGATGGGCAACGATATACTCTTCAAGGAACAGGAGCGCCGAATTCCAGAGGGCTAGATCTCTCAAACACAATCAACGTTACAATCCAAAATATCGAAATCAAAGAATTCAACTTTGGAATTTACCTTGACCACTCAACAAACAGCACCATATTCAATAACAATGTCTCGAATAACGAGTTTGGAATCCACCTCTTAAGATCCTCATACAATGCTATCTATGAAAACAATATAACCAACAATAACCGATCAGGTGTCAGACTCAGTTACTCCTCAAGCAACGATGTATCCCAAAATTATGTATCCAACAACGACCATGGTTTAGAACTCTACAAATCACCAAACAACATACTTCAAGGAAACAACCTAACCGGAAGTAAATACAACTTCGGTGTCTATGGGCAGTCACCTACCCATTATACACAAAATATCGATGACTCCAACACTGTGGATAGTAAACTTGTATGTTATTGGATTAACCAATCTGATAGGGTTGTTCTATCTAACGCTGGGTATGTAGCGCTGATAAACTGTACAAACATACTCGTAGACAACCTTAACCTCACAAGAAACGAACAAGGTATACTGTTGGTTTCTACAAAAAATTCTACACTTACGAATAACAATGTAACTGAAAACAATCAGGATGGCATAAACCTTTCTTGGTCCTCAAACAACATTATCTCTAGAAATACCATTACATCTAACACCATAAATGGCATGAATCTTCATCTCTCATTAAACAATTCCATCTCTGAAAACAGCATATCATTCAACCACGATGGACTCATGCTTGATCTGTCCTCAAACAACATCATTTCCAGAAACAACATCACTCAAAATGATAGAGATGGCATTGGACTTGACCTTTCATCCAGCACCTTCATCTTTGGAAACAATTTGACCAAAAACACTCGCCATGGAATATGGCTTGATTCAACAAATAATACCATCTCTGAAAACTACATTTCAACAAATAGTTGGGAAGGCATCTGGCTCTATAGAGCTTCCAACAACACTATGGATAAAAACTACATTACAGGTAACGGCGGCGGCATAGGATTTGATTGGGCTTCACTCAACATAATTTCTAGAAACAACATAATAGCTAACTATGAAGGGATCTGGTTAGTTACATCAACACACAATGAGATTTCCCGAAACGAAATTACAGCGAACAAAATATACGGTATATGGCTTCGCCAATCTTCTAATAATATAGTGTCTAGAAACAACATATCATACAACACTTGTCAAGGCATCTTAATCAACAGTTCTTCAAGTAACAATGTTGATAGAAACGATATCGCAAACAACAAGTACGGGATAGAGCTTGGCGATTCAAATGGAAACAGTTTTTCATGTAACAATCTAATCAACAATACAAATCAAGTATCCACTACGGAATCAAAGAATGTCTGGGATGATGGCAGCAATGGTAATTACTGGAGCGACCACACATGCATCGGCAACCCAAACAATGGTTCACAACCATACTTTATGGATGCAGAGAATATTGATCGTTACCCCTTTCAAGATTCAGATGGATGGTTATTCCTTAATGGATGGGCTGTACTTCTTGAAATGAACGATTTCCCCCAAGGATGGTCTGACCTGCACGTTGACTTCATCAATTCCGAGAGATTACAAACAACTCTACTAAACCTAGGCTGGCAAAAGAACCACATACAAGTAACACGCAATAACTTAACAATATCCGTAGTGCAGAACGCAGTTGAATGGCTTGCAAATAACACTGATAGCGAAGATGTAGCCTTACTATACATATTCACACATGGACAGTGGATGCGTACCCATCTTCAATGGAATACTTGGTTTCCAACAGAATGGAAGAAGTTAGATGTGTCAAAGAAGATACTTATGGTTGACACATGTTTTGCAGAAGAATTCACAGAACAAGTCAATAATGATCTCTCACCGCACATTTCCTTAGCATGTTGTTCGAAAAACGAGGTTTCTTGGGCTGGTCTAGAGGAAGAAGGGCTTCCAATCATAGGGAGTATCTGGAACTACTATTTCACCAATGCATTAGGTAATCCTTCAGCAGATGTAGACAGTAACGGACTAATCTCGATTGAGGAAGCTTTCAACCATTCAAAATCGTTAGTACAACAATATATGAATGAAACTGTCTTCACAATTCCAGAATTTCTCCAATCTTACCATGACATCAGTATTTACCCGGAAAACCTTGAAGCATATCCTAATCCTGTAATGGACGATAATTATCTAGAACAACTTGAAATCCCAGAATTTCCATCAACTCTGTTTATATCTTCATTTCTAATAGCTATCCTTATAGTAACGATTCTGAAGAGACATTGTTAACCTAAGCCAACATGCATGATATGTGGTTACAACTAGACCTCAAATGCATGACTTAATACTATTGCGTGCGCGTGATTCTATGCGATTCTTCTAATCTCAAAGATCACTGGCCTTAATCCGTCAGTGCAGCAGGAGACGGAAGTTCCTTTCTCTTTCATCCATGGAAAGTTTCCGCCAAACCTGAGTGTGGTTACTACTTTGTATAAATCGTTCCACGCCCAATGGCAGAAACCATCCGGCATTCCACCGTCTTCTCCAACAACAAATTCTTGACCCATCTCAAATCGGCTACAAGCGTCTATAGATTGTCCCGTGGGAGGCGTGTCACCAAATATCTGCTTTGTATCCGTCTTCTTCAAAACCGTTATCTTCACTTTACTTCTCTCTACCATAAGATCACCGCGGTTACTCGTTCCCGCGTCTTTATAACTCTTGGCATGCAGCTACAATTGCATCTTCACTTTTTTGACATGCAGGTGCACGGCATTATTGAACGCAAAATATGTCAACGCGCTGGTCCGATAGTCTCAAACTCCACCCTTCCTCGCTTCTTGACTTTTCGCTTGACTATGCCTATGTCTGCTAGCTGGTTGAGTCTCATGTGGATGTAAGCTCTAGCGTGTCCAAGGTCTTTGGCAACGTCACTTGCGGAAGACGGTCCTAACTTGTACAAAGCCAAGTAAACATCCTTCAGGGGGTCTCTCAGCTTAATAGCCGTCTCCAGAATCTCTCTTGGTAAGTCGCTCATCATGTTACACCTATTTCTTCTCCCTCTCTCAATCTTATAATACAGTTGTTCCACAAATATAACCGTTTCTTGCCTACACAACGTACGGATATTTTGCATTTCTGCACGCGCGACGACTGGGAGACGATATGAAGACAATCGTCGCCTAGCTGGCACCACTTTGGCACACTTCGTGCTATTTTCACGCACGCCAGCAAGGAAGAGGCCTTGTCTCGTTTGCTGGTGGAGTCGGTCTTCGGATAACTCAGCCGTTATCCGTACCTGCTGAATCTTTCAACATTCCAAAGATGTATCTTTTTCACCGTTGATTAGTTCTCTCATGAGCCGCGAGCATTGCAATCAGCCATATGGTTCTTCAAGAATCTGCCTTGGTTTGTATGTTTGTGGATGATAGAGCGGGTGAGCAATACACATTGTTATGCCTTCTAATAGTCTTTGGCGGTTCCATACTGGTGGTTTTGCGTCTTCGGTTACCGGCATCCACATAAGGTACACGCTGAAGATTCTTCCCTTATACTTCGCGTTGTGCGTTACGCTGATGGATCCCAGCGGCTTAAACCCAAGTTTCTCCATTTGCCATTTCCTGAACCATGGACTCCAGTGATCTTCCAAAGCGATAGCGGCAAAACATGACGAGTGTTTCTCACTTTTTATCATATCCTCTACAAGCAGTTTCCCAAAGTTGTGTCCCTTTGCTTTTCTCAACACCCAAATGCAATTCACAACCATTACGTTATCTCCAATTATGGGATAATAGGAAACCTCTGAGGGTGCATACTCTATTGTTCCATCAACATCTCCATCAACAATCAGCAGTTTCTTGTGAAAACCGTTCGGGATGGCTCTATTCAAGTATTCTATCCTTTTCTTGTATCGTTTAGCTGGTGGACCTACTAGGCATCTGTGAAGATATTTCTCATATTCACTTCTTTTGGTAATGTCGATGATTCTAGCTTTAGAGTCAAATTGCATACTATCGTGCTCGTCTGGAATCATTATTAAGATTTCGCGCGTGCAATGTACCCGTTTCATCTATGAAATATGGCCGAAATCCAGTGACTTAGGTGAACTTCAATGTGCAGGCGTTAGCTTCCAAAGAAAGATTAACAAAAAATTGTTTCTGCGTTACCATAGATGACTCCTTAATATGTTACTACTTTTCTCCTATTCTGTTTCTGCAATATTCCGACATTGAAATAATGACTTTAATTCTAGAAAACTAAGTCAGATATAGTCTTCTATGAGGCACGGAGAGACCTAAACTGATTACGAAACATATCCAGGAGGTACTTCTTTATGCCTGATGACTACTTCGGAAAAGATACCGAAATTATCCAGAAAGCGGTCAATGGGAAAAAGGTTAAGGTGAAGTGGAGCTGGGCAAATTTTGAAAGCACCATGGGATATCCAGTAGATGATAACCTAATGTCTTGGGTTATAGGTCAAGAAAGGGCACTACAGGAATGTTTCTTATGCCTTGACGAATGGGCACATAAACTGGAATGGCTCGAGAAGACAAAATGGTATGACGACTGGGAGACCCCTCAAAAAAATAAACCAGCAGCGAAAAGCAAATTGAGCCCTGGACCATACCTCCTGCTGTTAGGAGAACCTGGCACAGGCAAATCCTTAATTGGACGAGCGTTGGCAGATAAACTCACTCAGATATATAAGAAAAACAAACTTAAACTGTTTGATGTTTTGTGCTGGAAAAACGATCTACTTCCCAGCGAACCTCAGATTTCAATGCATGAAGCTGGCAAAGGAAAAGAAAAACTGAAGACAGAGAAATTGAGGGAATTCAAGAGTAAATTTCTTACTCGAACCGGATTCAAAATCTTAGAGGTCCTGTTGATTTCCTTAGGTATGTTTCTGTTGTTCATGGGATTCTATTTCATGTTCCAAGCGTGGCAGAATTGGATAATCAATCCACTATTTCTCGGAGAGCCACTGCAAGAATACTTTGACTATAATTTCATGGATTACTTCATCAAGCAGATTACTGGTTTTGTCCCAATGACCTTTGTTCCCGGTGGAGGGCTCATCTTCTTTGGCGTATTTATGTGGTGGTTTACTAGGCTTGGAGGATTAGCTGGATTAAAAGGGATTTCGGGTTCTCAACAAACAGACATTCCGAAACTGATAGTTGACAATAGCTCTGAACAGGCTCCTTTCATGGATGCCACTGGTCACCGAAGTTCCCAATTGTTCGGTTCTATCGCTTGGGATCCTTACCAAACAGGAGGAATGGGAACACCAGAACATCAAAGGGTTTCAGCAGGAGATGTCCATAGAGCGTGTTTGGGGATTCTTTACATCGATGAAATCAAGAACCTAGTTCCGGAAGAGGTAGTCACTCTCTTAACAGTTCTTGAAGATGGGCAATTGTCAATCACCTTAAGGGGAAGGTGGCATGGTGGAGATACGGCGGCGATGTCAGTATCCACGCAACCTGTGCCGTGCATGACGTTTCTGGTAGGTGCTGGGAACTTCGATAGTATAAATCAGATCCATCCAGCCTTAATGGACAGAATCTACGGCTATGGCAAAGTAGTGAGGATGAACAATGACATGCCTAACACTGTAAAGAACCGTAGAAAGTATGTGCAGTTCATCGCCCAAGAAATAAATCGGTTCCATCTGATTCCCTTCAGTAGAGAAGCGTGTGAAGAGATCATTGATGAGGGCAGACGCAGAAGCAACAAGAAAGATGCCCTAGCCACTAAGTTTAGACCTCTTATTGCTATAATCAAGACCGCCGGTACTCTAGCTATGAACGAAGGCGTAAAGGTCGTGAAGAGAAATCACGTTAGAGAGACCATAGACAAACACTGTAAAACCATACAAAAGCAGATACTTGAACACCAACTGAATGAACGAGGTAAGCTTTTAGAGATTAAGCCTGAAGGCAACAAGCTTGGGCAAATCTATGGGTTAGCGGTAGTCTCAGATCCGTACAGTGGAGAGATGACTGGCAACGTTTTAGGCGTAAAAGCGCAAATGATCAAGAACACTGTTAACCCCAGAAAGCGTCCAATAAAAGGGTACTTCAAAGTAACTGGCATAGCCAAAGGAGAGAAATTCATATCGGACAGCATAGCCAAAGTCAGAAGCGTCATACTCCAAAAATACGGCGTTGATATCGCACAAGATTATCTGACACATATAGACTTTGCACAGGCTTATGGTGTTGACGGCCCATCAGCAGGAGTTACAATGGCTATCCTGTTGTGTTCTTTGCTTGAGGGTAAGGCTGTTAGACAGGATGTTGCAGTGACGGGTGAAATTAATCTGGGAGCAGATGGCCCCATGTTGGTTACTGCTGTAGGGGGATTGTATGAGAAGATTAAGGCTGCCGAAGCGTGGGGATTTAGAAAAGTTGTAGTTCCACAGAAGAACTTTGATCATTCCATAGATACTAGAGATTACAAATTGGAAGTGGTGTCTGGCAAAACCTTGAACGACTACTTAAAACATTGCTTAGTCTAAGTTTGAACCAATTTTGACAGTGACCGTTATTTCTCTTCTATTTCTGCTAGATATCTCAAGGATAAGGGTTTTGCAATCATTCCTTTGAGGCTGACGAGCATAGTGTCATAGTCTAGTATGTCGTCTCCCCAGTACCGCAAGCTTTCTGCAACGAAGTTGGAATAATCCGGATAATTTTTGTGTAGGCTTATAGCTATTGCGTCTTTTCCCATGCCTTCAGCCCTGGCTGCAAATATGATATTTGAATACTTGCTCGTCCATTGTACTCCTTTTTCCAATATGTCAGGTAAAACTTTCCTAGTTTTAATACAAGAAATAGCCATAATTTCGTATCCTATTTTGGCGAAGTCTGGTATTACAGTGAACTCTTTTATTATTCCCTCCGTCACGAGTCTATTTCTCATTCTGGTCACAGTTGGTTGTGACACGCCTAGAACCTTTGCTAATTCCCTATCACTCCTCTTAGAACCCTTTAGCAACTCCAAAAGAAGACTAAACATTATCTTTTTCATTCACAACACCCTCATAAATAATTCTTCTCAAAGCTATTTATCTTTTTATACAAAAATATTAAACCTATCGCAAGGTTTCTAATCCACTTCTTATGTAATCTATGATAGTTGTGGGATTCGTGAAGGGTAAAGATGGTTCTGCCACACAGAAAAGGTAGCAACCAAGCGATTCTGACAATTTGCATTCCTTAAATTTATCTCTCAATATCTGTGCTTTTTTGGAGTACCAGATGTCCTTTAGATTTTGTTTAAGTGCGTTGCCTAAATTGTGCGATCCAAACAAGCTAGCAGGACAGACTGCGCTTACTGTTCCGTCACTCGCAACTGCAAACTGGAATGAAAATGGGAAGCACGTGAATCTCCCCTTATCTCTCACCAACTTTAGGTATGCACTACTGTTCTGTATCGTTTTTCTGAATCCATGTTTCTTATAATAGAGCAGCATGTCTGCAACCGATTTGACAAGGTTCCAATTAGCTACTCTCATTACTTCTTTGTCCTTCTCTAAGGTTTCTCCCAAAATTGAACCGTGAGGGTACTGATGGGGCGTAATGAAAACGGGTGAAAACGTAAATTGGCTGTCTAGTTCCTTGGCTAAGAATAGAATTTTTCTCACGTCTTCTAAACTATGCTTTCCTGTCACAACACAATTTATGTTTGTAGCTATTTCCAGAGCCCGCAACAATTTTATCCCAGAAACTGTCCTTTCCAGCAATCCATTCAAACCGCGATTTTTGTCATGATGAACATCTGGAAAATCTATGCTTACATTAACTGCGTCAACGTAATTACAAAAGTCGGATACACGGTCTTTGAGCAAATAACCGTTCGAGAGAAGAATGACTGATAATCCAATTTCCTTTGCATACTCTAATATGGACGGGAGGTCCCTTCTTAGAAGGGGTTCTCCGCCTGTCATTACCGCAATAGAACAGCCCAGATCATATGCTTCATCAAGAACCCCTTTGATTTCTTCCACTGTGAGTTCCGGTTCCTCTAATCTCCAGTAGCCACAGAAAGGGCATTTGGCGTTACATCTTCTCGTGACTTCAAGACTGATGAATAACGGGGTGGGCTTTTTCAGAATGAAGTTGCTTATTAGACACTTGATGAAGTTTTTCACTGGGTACTTCATAGCCTTATCTTGATCTGAAGAGGATAAAAAAGCTATGCAATCTGGAGTTAGCGATAGAAAAAAGGCACTCGTCTGCACAAAATTATTAGTGAGGAAACTGTGCGATTACATTTTGTGTAACAAATGTGAGCAAAGACTGGTGAAAGCACATGAGAGTAAGAGCAGCCAAGCCTGGAGAGTACGAAGAAATAGGTGAGATGGTGCACCATGCATTTCAGCAAGGTAGTGGCACTGACTTAGAGCGTTGCATAGTTAAAGTAATAACCACTGAGGACCCGAATTTCCATGAAGGCGACTTACGCGTCACCGAAGCGGAAGGCAAAATTGTCAGCATGATGCTGATTATTCGGCGCCCAATACGAATAGGAACAGCTATCGTCAAGGGAGCGATGGTTGCGCCAGTTGCTACTCACCCTATACACCAAAGAAAGGGATACTGCTCAGCCGTTATGAGAGACGCCATCAACTACATGAAGAAGCAAAACCTTGACATAACTCTTCTATGGGGCCATCCTTGGTTATATCCAAAATACGGCTATTCACCTGCTATGCCGTTTTCACGTCTAGTCATAAACACAGAGCGATGCAAAAAAGTTGAAACAGAACCGCACACGCTTGAGCCTTTTGACGAACATAGCATTAAAGAAGTGACAAAAATCTATCACAACAACACTGCCACAAGAACATGCGCCGAAATGCGTTCGCCAGAACTCTACGAGTGGAAACTTAGAAGTCCCTATATAGACTTTGAAACTATTATTGACCAGAAGGGCGAAATCATAGGATATGTTGTGTTTACTCTTCAAAATCCCGAGGAGCATGTTCCAGAAATAGGGGTGCTAAATGATCTGGCTTGTAGGGCAGTTTTTAACCGTATACTTGAGTTAGCCAGAGAAAGGAGAATTAAAGATGTCATCTGTGTTGTTCCTCCAGATCATCCCTTCTCTAGTTTCGCTTCTTGGAAAAATGCTGAGCAGAGAATCACTCAAAGTGGAGCTGGTATGATTCGAGTTCTTAATTTAGTTTCTCTTTTGAAGAAGATGAGGGAAGAGTTTGGGAGGAGACTGGCTCACTCCGAGTTCCACAACTTAACATCAACATTGAACGTCGTGAGTGAAGAAGGTGCTGCCCGACTTGCGATAACTGAGGGTAAAGTCACGGTTAACACAGATGTTACCACTGGTGATTGTCAACTTGACATACCTATTGCTTCTCTCAATCCCCTGATAACAGGCTACAAAAGCATACATGACCTACTGCAAGAAATTGTCTTATCTACGAAGGGAAAAAACATCATAAGACTTATCGATGTACTTTTTCCGAAAGGCTTTTCCTTCGGAGGTCGTCTGCCACTCGTCTGGGAATAAGTGAACAATTGGAGACTACTTATATACATATAGACAAAGGTATCGCACGAACGCAAGCTAGCCCTTTAACATTCAGCGTAAAATTACTTTGAGGATATTCACGCACAAACTGTAGCTTCCTAGTGTTTTTATGCAGTTAGGCGGAATGTTTTCTCTTAATGACTATGACTGTTAGCAGTGTTGCTATCATGAATAGTGGTAGAATAATCAATGATGGAAACTCTGGTATTATGAATGGTAGTTGTAAGATGATTTCTTGGTTTCCAGTCATGTTTACGGATTGTTCTTCTTCATGTGTTTCGTATTTTGCGGTCACTGTGTAGTTGCCGATTGGGTAGTTTCCTGTGCGGTTTATCATCTTTTCCATCAAGGTAAACCTTGCACAACCAGCTGTGTCTGTAAGTTTTGAATTAAACATCGTCCCGTTTAGATATTTTGCCGTAACGTTTGCCAAGTTAACATCATTTGACTCCAAATCGGCTACATACACATCCAAATACCAGCATACATGGATCTTGGCTGAATGTTGAATGTCATATGTGTCGAAAGTGGAGTTTGTCAACCAAATACAAGAAGAGCGAGAAGCGTGCAACCTTGAAATGGAGCAATCTACGATATGTGCTGTTGCATGCGGTCCAAATGCGGCTGGTTCGGAAATGTTCAAATCTTCAATTGCGGAGTTGACTGCCGTGACGTTTGAATTGTACCCAAAGAAGTCAAAGGACCCTATCTGCGTGTTCACGAAAGTGACGTTTGCAGCACGTCCCCAAGGTGCACTAAGAGTTACTGAACAATTAAGCCTGAAACTCCAGAGTTCAAAAAACCTTGGTCTGAGTCCTATTACTGAGAAGTTTGCCATCTCGGTTTCAATTCGAATTTCTTCAAGAGTGGAGTCCGAGATCGAAACATTGGAAGAGGACGCGGCGCACAGACGTTCAACTTTGGAGTTATGAACAGAGATATAATAGTAATTATTGTTGATATACATGGATTTAATATTACAGTTTGAGAAAGTGCCAGTTGTTAATTCGCCTATATCAATCGATGCATTTGATGCATTGAGATTAAATGCAGTTAGAGAACTACTTCCGATGAAACTTATGGAAAGGCCGGAATAGTCTGAGTCTGAAGTTATTGTTGAGTTGATAGCTTGCAGTCTTGGCGTTCCCCCAACCATCAGTTTTCCAAAAAACATATGATGGTGATATGAATCAGTTTGGACGAATTTTATTGTAGCGTTCTTTAGGGCTAATGTTGCATTATCTTCCACTATTATGCTTCCGTTAATGTCAAACCTCTCGTCCTCGATCCCGTATATAGTGTTTCCAGTTAAGATCAAGTCTCCTTGGTATATTGAGGGAAAGGCTTTAACAGCTGGAATGCCTCCTTTCTGTACAAGTGTGAGAGTCGCCAGCAAAGACGAGATAAGGAAAATAAACACGAATCTTCTCATAACACATCATTGATATATGGTGTTGTTTCAATTTTTATGTCTTTCCTATCTATTCGCATTATTGAGAATGGGAAGGAATGCGCAAAGTATAGTGCACATAATCAATAGTTATCATAGCGGTGAAACCTAACAGAACCCGAAGCAACGTCTCTTTCAAAACCAGATGCTAGAACCAAAGTTCCTTCGTGCAGTTAATGAAAAAAGCCAGAAATTTTTTCGGTTTTCATCCCGAGAGAGGTAAGCCTTCAAACCCCTATCATCCATCTATGCCCGTCTGTCTCTCTAGTTTACCCTCTTCCTCTATAGACAAGGTCTCACAGACACACACAAAAATCTTCTCAGCGCACAATCACCTCAGAATGATAAAAATGTCACAATGTTATTATACGTAATCGGTAATTTCCTCTTGAAAAGGCGCTCCCGAATGAACCCAATAGGCGTTAATATCCAGTCTTTGAAGCGTTTCTTTACACTTTATAAGCTAGCAGAGATGGGTGCGACTAGGCGAACTATAAAAGTCTCCACAGAGTATCTAGCCGCCAAAATTGGAGCTTCTCAACAAACAGCTTCTAGACATCTTATCGAACTTGAGGAAAAAGGCTGGATTAAAAGGAACATCACCCGTGAAGGGTGTCTCACTAAGATTACAGACTCAGGAGTTGCCCAGTTAAAAAAACTATATTCCGGACTACAGATGATCTTGGAAGCGAAATATCCTCCCTCCATCATTTTAGAAGGCATATTATTCAGCGGACTCGGCGAGGGCGCCTACTACGTAACAAGGGACGGATACCGCAAGCAGTTCATCGAGAAACTCGGATTTGATCCCTACCCCGGAACCCTCAACCTAAAACTCACCACTGAATATGACATGAAAACACTATCCGAACTCGAAGTGTACCCAGCGGTAGACATTCGAGGCTTCAAGAATGAATCCAGAACTTTTGGCCATGTGAAGTGTTACCCAGCCATAATCAACAACAAAGTGAAGGGAGCAGTTCTATCCGCTCTACGAAGCCACTACAATTCATCAGTCCTAGAGGTTATCGCTCCTACTTTCCTCCGTAACATGCTGAAACTGAAAGACGGAAACAAAGTGAAAGTTGAAATCCTCACTTTACCCTAAACCTAATTCACCACGTGATTGGCGCTGAGCGTAGATTCACCTCTAGCTTCTTCAATTCCTACAATCTGCAGCGTGGAAATTCTTGTCAACATTGTATGCGAAAATTATCGCAGTTAACGGGAGAATCCGCTTTTTAGTGCTCTCTTTTCCCTTGGATGAACTCTTCAACCCATTGTCTGGCGATGTGGTCTGGAACTTGAACTGGTGGGTGTTTGAAAGCATACGCTGAGATGCTAGTTAACGGTCCTTTTATTCCTCTGTCGAGCGCCAATTTAGTCGCTCTGATGACATCGATAACCATGCCAGCACTGTTGGGAGAGTCCTGCACTGACAGTTTGAGATCTAAGGTAATGGGGGTGTCTCCGAATTTCCTGCCTTGAATAAATAGATGGCATATTTTGTTATCTTCAAGGAAGGAGATATACCCGTTTGGTCCAGCCCAAGCATCAATCTTATACGGTGTCAAGCTGGTGAGCGCGCTGATCTTGCTCTCCCGTTTCGTTTCAAGCCTATCCTCAGTGGTCATGTTCAGGAAGTCTGTATTGCCCCCCACGTTCAATTGATAGGTCCTCTCAATTCTTATTCCTCTAGAGACTAGGAGATCAATGAGCGTTCGGTGAATAATGGTTGCTCCTACTTGACTCTTCACATCATCCCCCGCCACAGGCAAACACGCATCTTCAAATTTCCTCGCCCATTCTGGTTCACTTGTGATGAACTCTGGAATGCAATTGACAAAACCGCAGCCCGCTTCGAGGCAAGCTTGAGCGTAATGCCTTGTTCCACGAAAACTCCCAACGGGCAGAAAGTTTAACAACATATCAGCCTGACTTTCTTTAAGGACATCCATCACACTTGCTGGATCCTCGTTTTCATCGTAGGCATGGAACGGAGCCTTCATGTGAGTGGCTACGCCATCGAGCATGGGTCCAGGAAGCACCGTCACTCCTAGGTTAGGCATGTTCGCCAACCTTACACAACAGTTGGGCTTTGCAAAGATCGCTTCGCTCAAATCCCGTCCGATCTTAAGCTTATTCACTTCAAAAGCCGCCACAAACTCTATGTCTCGAACATGATAGCCCCCAAAGTTTACATGCATTAAACCTGGGACCTCTAAGGGTTCATTAGCGTTTTTGTAATACTTAACACCCTGAACGAGGGCTGAAG
>JAOUKN010000120.1 GCA_029882515.1 Candidatus Bathyarchaeota archaeon | reverse complement strand
CGCGGCCTTTCACGTGGAGCCTCCTCCAGCCGCGAAGAAGCTCCGGGAGCTCATGTACAGCGGCTACTACATTTACGATCACATCCTGCACTTCTACTTCCTGGGCGGCCCCGACTTCGTGGTTGGGCCCGACGCTCCACCCGCGGAACGCAACATTCTAGGCGTGATCCAGAAGGTTGGCGTGGACATCGCGAAAGAGGTCATCAAGCACCGCGCCTACGGACAGAAGATAACAGGCATAATTGGAGGTAGACCAACGCATCCTGTGAGCGCGTGCTTACCTGGCGGCATTGCAAAGGCATTGTCTGAAGAGGAAAGACAAGAAATCGAAAAAATGGTTAGAAGCTGCGTTGAGTTCGCAAAATTCTCTTTGAAAATTTTCGATGATGTGGTCCTAAAAAATGTTGACTACGTAAACTTGATCAAGAGCGAGCCTTACACCTTAAAGACCTATTACATGGGAACCGTTGACAAGAACAACCAGGTGAACTTCTATGACGGCAAAGTGCGGGTGGTTGACCAACAAAACAACGAATTTGTGAAATTTGCTCCATCCGACTATCTAGACGTCATCGAGGAACACGTTGAACCATGGACCTACGTCAAACTACCCTACCTCAAAAAAATTGGATGGAAAGGCTTGGTTGACGGCCCGACGAGCGGGGTATACCGGGTGGGGCCGCTGGGACGGTTGAACGCGTCCGAGGGCATGGCCACACCGCTGGCCCAGCACGAGTACGAACGGATGTACAAAACTCTTGGTGGAAAACCCGTGCACGCCACATTGGCTTTTCACTGGGCTCGGCTGATTGAACTCCTGTATGCAGCTGAACGAGCATTAGAACTAGTCACAGATAAAGAAATAACAAGCAAGGATATAAAGAACAAACCTGGAAAGCCTGGGGAAGGAGTTGGAATCGTCGAGGCTGCTAGAGGAACATTGATTCACCATTATATCTTGGATGAAAAAGCCTTAGCTAAGAGGGTCAATTTGATAGTTGCCACAACTCACAACGCACCAAGTATTTGCATATCTATAAAAAACGCTGCAAGAGGCCTTATACGCAACGGCAAGGTCAGCGATGGATTGTTGAACAGGGTGGAGATGGCCTTCAGGGCCTACGACCCCTGCTTTGCCTGTGCCACCCACTCTGCAATAGGTGAGATGCCCTTAAAAGTTGAGATTTGCGATAACGAAAAACGGCTGTTGAAAACGATAAGAAGATGAGGGAACAAGAATGGAAGAAGTTGAAGTTGGAGTATTTCTATCTGACTGCGGAAAACAGCTCTCTAAGATCCTTGACTTCAATGCTCTAACCAATTATGTCGAGAAAATTTCGAATGTGACTCTAGTCAAGAGAGACAGTGAGTTTTGGCGTGGCGAAGGATTACAAACAATCGTAGATGCTGTTACAAGTGGAAAAATAAACAGAATCGTCGTTGCGGAGAGTCTCCCGAAGCTAAGCGAAGTGAACATCGTACAAGCAGTTGAAAATGCGGGTCTCAATCCATATTTGGTAGAAGTCATCGACCTCAAAGACCACTGTGCTTGGCCTCATCGAGAAACACCTAGAGAAGCCACTGAAAAGGCCAAGGCTATGCTTGTAGCCGCAATCGAACGTGCCAAGCTTCTCGAACCCATAGAGAAACTTGAGTTTCCAGCCCTTAAATCTGCCTTGGTGATAGGTGGGGGTATAGCCGGTATGCAGGCAGCCGTGGATTTGGCGGATTTGGGATTCAAAGTGAATCTAGTTGAGAAGGCACCTTTCCTCGGGGGCTTAGCTGCTCGAGCGGGCCGATTCTTCCCAACGGACGATTGTGCCATCTGCATACAGTCTCCAGCCTCAGATGTGAAAACAATCACTCACACCTCGCGAAAATGTGTATATCGTTCCGGTTTCAGTGAGATTCCTAATCTGAATATACTAACCAACTCAAAAGTTACAGACGTTGAAGGAGGCCCTGGGAACTACAAGGTCACAATCGAGAAGAGACCAAGATACGTCAACGAATTGAAATGCGTTCGATGCGACCTGTGCACCCCTGTTTGCCCTGTAGAAGTACCAGATGAATACAATGCGAAGCTGAAAACCCGCAAAGCCATCTACATGAACATCCCAAATGTTCATCCACCAGTTTACGTCATCGATGACAGCGTCTGCAAATTCCGTGGTTGTGCCAAATGCGTTGAAGCTTGTCCGACCGACGCCATTGAATTAGATCAGAAGAGTGAGCAGGTAACACTCAACGTGGGCAGCATAATAGTTGCCACGGGTTTCCAAGAGTTTGATTCCAGCATCATAAAGGAGTATCACTACGGCGACTATTCCGACATAATAACCCATCTTGAGTTGGCCAGGATGATCGATGGTTTCGGTCCCACAGGTAGTGTGATTATTAGACCTTCGAACCGCAAGCCTGCCAAGAAAATAGTTATGATACAATGCGTGGGGTCAAGAGACAGACGATGGAACGCATATTGCTCAGGTATCTGTTGCATGATCTCCTTAAAACACGCAATGTTAGTCAAAACAGCCTATCCTAACGCAGATGTTACCATATGCTACATAGACATAAGAACTACTGGAAGAGAGCATGAGCGTTACTATGAACGCGCTAGAGAAATGGGAATCAAGTTCGTCAAGGGCAGACCAACTGAGATCTTGCGAGATCCAAAGACAAACAAGTTAATCGTCGATGTCGAAGATGCCCTTCTTAAAAGATTCCTAGAACTAGAGGCTGACCTAGTAGTGTTGGCCTCAGCTATGATGCCCGCTGAAGGCACCGGGGAGCTTGCTGAGATTCTGGGGCTCGAGTTGGACGAAGACGGCTTCTTTAAGGAATACAATGCTAAACTGAGACCAACAGAGACCAAGTTGAGAGGGATATACCTCTGTGGAGGAGCAACTTTCCCGAAGGATGCACCGACAACTTCTCTGCATGCTCACTCAGCAGCTATGAAGGCTGCAAAGTTCTTAACCACTGGCAAGATAGTTAAAGATCAGAGAACGGCTATAATCAACGAAGAATATTGCGGCGACTGCGAATTCTGTCCGGTCACTTGTCCTTATGGCGCAATAAGTTTGGTGCCAACCACTGAAGAACACTTTGTTGCGCAGGTATCGGATCTTCTGTGTGAAGGATGTGGTGTTTGCGTGGGAACTTGTCCCCTTAACGCTATCGAGCTTAGACATTCGAGACCAAACCAAATGCTGGTCCAGATGAAGGCGCTCATGTCCGTAAATGGAACGTCCAAGCCTTTGGTTCTAGCCATCTGCTGTTCGGAGTGCGGACACACTGCCGTGGACTCTTCTGGTATGGCCATGATGCAGTATCCAGCCAATGTAAGAGTCATGAAGGTTCCTTGCACAGGCATTCTGCAAGTTCACCAATTTTTAGAGGCCTTCAAAGCTGGTGCGCAAGGAGTGATGGTCGTAGCATGCAAAAGTGATGGGTGCCACTATGAAGTTGGAAGCCAAAAGGCTGAGACGAAGGTGGAACTTGCCAGAACATTGCTGAAAGAATACGGTATAGAACCAGAGAGATTGGTGATGTTTGGTATGGTATTTATAGAGGGAGACAAGTTCGCCGAAGCTGCACACGTGATGACTGAGAGATTAGCGAAGTTGGGTCCACTGCAGATGAAGGGAGAGGCTTAAGAGCGCAAGGTGGATTAGAATGAAGCATGGAAAAGAGGAAAAAACGACTGTTTTATCCTTCTCTAACCCAGTTAAGAGTCGTTTAGGCGGCGAAACTATAACTCGTTGCTACCAATGCGGAACATGCGCTAGCAGTTGTCCGGTAGCCAAAATTAATCCCCAATTCAATCCAAGAGAGATTATCAAACTATCGCTCTTGGGGGAAGAAGCGGAAGTGATTTCCAGCGATGCCGTATGGCTTTGTTGCTCATGCTATAACTGCCAAGAACGCTGCCCTCAAAAGGTCGAAATAGCTGACGTAATCTATGCTTTACGAAACATCGCCTTCGAAGAACAACATAGCCCAGACATATACCTTGAGTTTGCATCGGCATTAATGAACAATGGTCGTTTGATCCCTATTTCCAAATTTCTGGAAAAGAAAAGACCAGATTACGGTTTGCCACCACTTCAACCAACAGGCGTTGAAGCGTTGAAAAAGATTTTATCAGCGATCGGGCTTGGAGGGCAATCACAGAAGGAGGAAGCAAAATGACAAGCTACGCATTATTCTTGGGTTGCACGATACCCGCTCGCCAACCAAACTACGAATCATCAGTAAGGAAGTCTCTATCCAAGCTAGGAGTCGAGCTTGTTGATCTGCCTAACATGACGTGTTGCGCTCCTCCACCAATTGAATCGATAAATCTGGAATCCAGCATGTCCATAGCCGCCTATAACATCTGTCTAGCGGAAGAAGCCAACCTGGACCTAGTCACTTTGTGTTCTGGTTGCTTCCAGTCTCTCGCCAAGACAAATGCCATGCTAAAGGCCGATAAACATCTGAAAGCAAAGATAAACAGTATTCTATCTCACACTGGAAAGAAGTTTGAAGGCAGCAAAGAAGTAAAACATTATCTTCAAGTGTTAGTGGATGACATATCAATAAAGCGTATCAGACAAAGCATTTCTAAGCCACTACACAACTTAAAAGTAGCCGCGTTCTATGGTTGCCACGCGCTTAGACCCAGTGAGCTTTTGAAACTCGACGACCCAGAAAACCCCCGTATTCTCGATGATTTAATTGAAGCATTAGGAGCGAAAAGCGTCGAATATCAAAATAAGTTGAAATGTTGCGGTGGGCTTCTAAGAGGAGTGTCTGATGAACTTGCCCTCGACCTAGCAAGAGAAAAACTTGTAAATACAAGCAAGGCTGGTGCTGACTGCATTACAACTCTTTGTCCTTTCTGCTTCATTGCACTAGATATAGGTCAAATACAGTTGAGATCCAAGCTCAACGAAACCTACGACATGCCTGTGCTTCACTATTCGGAACTTTTGGCCTTGTCCTTGGGGATAGATCCAGAGGAGCTAGCCCTTGATACCCATAAGATAAAGATCGACAAGGTCATTCGTAAGGTAACTTAGCCGCGAAAGCTGTACCTTACCATACATCTGTGTCACATAGCGCGTAACCTTCCTTTCTCTAAAAGGAGTTTTAGTTTCTTGCATGCACATGTAGAATCTATGCGCACAGAAAGGGAGAAGGAACACTTTGGAAATTTGGATTCAACTGTAAGAAAAGCCACAAAAGAACTGGATGAACAGACCTAAGTAAACAATGAATGAAGAAAATACATGCATTTAGAGGAAATCAATAGTAGCAGAAGCTACCGTTTCAAGACCATTAGCAAATTTCTGTCAGGATCATATATTTTGATTTGTAGAGGCATTTGGCCAATGGCAAGGTGGGTGGCGCAGGCCCAGCAGGGGTCGTAGGCTCGGAAGGCCATTTCGACCCTGTTCAACAATCCTTGGTTCACACT
>JAOUKN010000119.1 GCA_029882515.1 Candidatus Bathyarchaeota archaeon | reverse complement strand
AAACCCGAAAAACAAATTTGAAATTTTGTGCAACATTTTGGATCAAAACCACATAGAACGAGCCATAATATTCTGCAGGACGCGCAAAGGAACAAGTATGCTAGCAGACAAGTTAAAGGCGCGAGGATATGACGCAGAATCATTTCATGCTGGGTTCACTCAACCACAAAGGCAATTTGTTGTCGATTCTTTCAGAAAACGGAAGCTAAAACTGCTTGTTGCTACAGATGTTGCTGCGAGAGGCCTAGACATTGAAGGAATAACCCACATAATAAACTACGATATCCCGTTAGATGCACTAGTTTATTTCCATAGGATTGGACGAACTGCTAGAATGGGACGTGAGGGAACTGCCATATCGCTTGTAGGTTACGGAGAACTAACACACTTCAACAATATAAGAGCTTTAACGAAGACAACGATAGAAGAATTGGAGTAGAATTAGCGCGTATAGACGATTTTCTCCATGTTTCGCAATGCGCAGTAAGATTTCAACTTGACATTTGAATGCATGTTGTAAACGGAGGTCTATTTGTCTAGTTCTATAAGGAATACCATTCCTTTCTTTGTCTTTGTTTGAATGTTTTTACTGAACTTTGTGGGAGGGGGGCTTATCTGACTATGATATCCTGTACATTTTAACGCTGCTAGTTTTCCATCTTGCGAAATCCACACAATGCGACTTTCTCGTCCGCATTTTGGGCATCTGACACGGTCACCTAACTTAGTCATCTTTCGCACACACTAGAATCTGCTTTAGTTTTTGTCTTACTTACGTGACAATATTATCTCCATTGTGGAGACCATTCTTGGTCTGCCTTCTCCTTCTCTTGGTGGCATCTCTTCGGTTCCTATGGAGATCTTGCCTATTGTCAGCTCTTTAAGGAATCTGCGCCGGGTTACTTCTGCCACGTCAACTGCAGTCGTTATCGATTGTCCACGTGCTTTCAAAGTTATTTCCTTAGCGTCAGATCCTGAGAAACTCGTAATGACTGCTAACACGTAGCTCATTACGGGTTTTCTTCCAATATAGATTACATCCGAGTTTTCAGACATATCATATCCTCCTTCAATTTCTTGTATAGCGCCATTGTTGTTCTTGCAGGATTAGCGAACAACTGGCAAGTGCATTACTGTGGTTGGGGTTACTTATAAACAATTACTAGGTGCTGTGTTTGTTATCAGGTTCAGGGAATGAATTAGACGATTGTGTGCTTCTATCTTCTGTGTCTTGCATTTCTTGCGCTTTTTGCTGACTTTCTTCTCCATTCTCTCTTTCTTTGGGTTTCTATGTACGTTCTAGAGCGCGTACGTTCTGGACGAAAGTTCATTCTATACTGATTTATCTTTTCATAGAAATTTTGGTAGTCAATTTCGCTTTTAGAGAGGGACTCTATGATTGCATTCAATTTGCCTCTGGTTTCTTCGGATGTTGTCTTGTCCCATGCTTCAGAATAAGCGAGATATGCTGCATGAAATCTGAAATCGGATGGTTTGTCTATAAGTAGTTTGGATGCAACTATATCGTTTTTGTTGGGTTCTTCGCTCATGATTATCTTGCTCGGTTGTTGGATGCTATGGGAACTAACTATTATAAACTTTTTTTGTTTTCGTGAAGCTTTTCTCGCTTGGGGCAATCTTAACCTTCATATATTTCATGTTTCTACCTTCTCTAAAGAATGGTGTACTTTATGACTGGTCAACCGTCTGTGTCGTCTAGCAAGTGGAGGTACGTCTCCATCTTCGTTCTTATTATTCTGCTGGCTAACACTGGAATTTTCATAATGGGCTACTTTACTGTTCAAAATCAACTTTCTTCACTTCAAGAGAGCCTGAACGATCAAAGACAGCAACTTCAGGATCTGCAACAACAGTTCAACATTCTAAATTACATTAATCAGACTTGGCTTATGCCTTGGCCGGAGATTTACAATCAGGTCAAGCACTCTGTGGTTCTGATTCAGACTGATGCTGGTCTAGGGTCGGGATTCGTCTATGATTCTGAAGGCCATGTCGTAACTAATTATCATGTAATAGAGGATGCAGTCACTATTCAGGTTACGTTTCTAGATGGAAACATAACTGATGCCAGTGCAGTTGGCGTAGACCCGTACAGTGACATAGCCATAATCAAGGTTGATTCTAGTGTTACGACGTTGTTTCCTGTGGTGATTGGAAACTCTTCTGAGTTGAATGTGGGCGAACCAGTGGCAGCCATTGGTAATCCCTTTGGACTTAGTGATACAATAACAGTTGGGGTCGTGTCCGCCTTGGGAAGGGATTTGGAAGCTCCCGGGGGGTATCTGATTGTTGACGTTATTCAAGTGGATGCTGCTATAAATCCAGGGAATTCTGGTGGTCCCCTTGTCAATTTTAAGGGGCAAGTGGTTGGTGTGAACACAGCTATAATATCGGGTTCTGGAACTTTTGCTGGTGTAGGGTTTGCTATAGCCTCTGACACGGTGAAAAGAGAACTTCCTGATTTGATTGCCACTGGCAACTATGTTCATCCTTGGGTAGGCATTGCTGGACTGGATGTCAATTTAGCTATTGCTCAACATATTGGACTTGAAAAACCACAGGGGTTTCTCGTCACGGATGTAGTTCCAGGTGGTCCCGCAGATTCGGCTGGGCTTCAAGGTGGAAACACCTCGGTTCTTATAGGTGGACAAATAATTTCTGTTGGTGGGGATGTGATTGTGGGGGCAGATGGGCATCCTGTGAGAAGGCTTAATGATCTCGTGGTTTTTACGGAGAGGAATAAGCGGCCTGGTGATCATATGCCTTTGACTATAATTAGAGGTGGTCGACAGCTTGATGCGGATTTGACTTTGGGAGAGAGGCCTCCGCCTTCCTAGAACTATGAATCCTGTTTTCGAAATTCAGAAGGTTCTAACTCTCTTTCTTTGGTGCATTGAAGGAGCGATTGTCAGCCCAATCCGAAGTTGAGGGCTGCGATGAGGATATCGTCTACCCTCGAATCTCAATATCTTCTAGGCAGTTATGAACGTTCAAACGAAGACGAGCTTCTCAAGTTCAGACTTCAAAAGAAAGGCGGGCAAGAAATGAGGGCAGACTTATGGGTAAGAGAGAAGAAAATAAACGATGAAATAATAGAGTTAATTGTGTTTCGGGAGGCATGTCACACCTCTTGAAAGCAAGTAAAATGGAACTAATCGAAAAAATACCAATTAAAATTGATAGGAAACTAGTTTCTATCCCACTCCTTGAAAAACTGATTCTTTACGCAGTTGACTCATCTCACATACTTCTAGCCATGAAACCCATAAACGAATTAGAAAAGAAATCGCTGTCTAAAGAAGATGTTGAAGTTGTACGTGTCGGAAACGAGTATCTCATAGAATTGCCCAAGAAAGTCTACGACTTCCACCGCCTAGATGAAGCCGACTATAAAGTAATGGTTTCAGAAATAAACCCAAAAACAATAGAAATACTCATCTGAAAGAAAGAAAACATCTCATGGTGCTTCAAAGATCTAGATACAAATAACAAACACTTTATCTTCTCATAGCAACTGAGATCAAATAAATTTTGGATCTCGCCGTTTTATCCATTCTATCTTGTCGAAATCCCTGTCCGCAGAAATGATATCAACAACTCCAGCCTTCTTCATAACCGCCGCATGAACACAATCATACGGACTGACTCTAAACTCGTCAAAGATGCCTGCGGCAGTCCTAACATCTATGGAATCAACCTCAAAGACACGCATATCTAAAGAAAAAACCGCGTCAACAACATCCTTCACCTCATCACTCAACCCATACTTCCTCAAAGCATTCGTCAACTCAACAACAACCAAAGTCGAAGTAACTGCTTCCAACTCTCCTTTCTCTATCTTACCCAAAACTCCGGCACATGCCTCACCATACTCACGATCAAAAATCTTGGCGTAAAAGAAAACATTACTATCAATGAAACAGACTGCCAAAACCTTACCTCGTCTCAGCCTCTTCCTCAAACTCCTCCGCAGGAACATGGCGAACAGACGGAGTCTCACCAACCAACACTTTCAACGGGTCCTTCACTCTCCGAAACCTCCTCACAATAATCTCCTCCTCACTAACGCTTTCCACACTGACAATTTCTCCAGGCCGGACCCCAACCTTCTCACGAACCTCCTTCGGGATGGTAACCTGAAACTTGCTCGTAACCTTTGTTTTCGGCATATTCGCCCGAGAGAATAGGATAGAATACGCGTATATAAGTATACCGTATACCACCCATGAAAAGAAAGAGACGTCCATCAACTACAAACCAAAGCAACACCAATTCCGAAATTAGACTGTGAGAATCATAGTTTCCTTCCATAGTTAATGAAAAAACCAAAAATTTTCTGAGTTATCACCAGAGAGAAGAGATGTAACCCCCCACACCTTTCTATACCTGTCTCTGTCTCTGCCCCTTTATAGAGGTAGTCAGACACGCACATACAAACACAAAAGACATATAAACGAGGCTACTTCAGTTCAATAAGCAAAATCACAACATAAGGAAAGTAGACAAAAAATGCCTGAATGGGGATACTCCACCACAGAACTCGACCCAGCAAAAACCGCAAAAGCAAGCGGACGCGAACTCAGAGTATCCCCTAAACATGCAACAGAAGTGTGCAAAACAATAAAGGGAATGAGACTCCAACGAGCAAAAACATACCTCAGCGAAGTTATCCAAAAAAAAGCGGCAATTCCTTTTCGTAAACATAAGAAGAAAATCCCCCATAGACGAGGTCTACCACAAAAAGCTTACGCAGGCAGATATCCCGTCAAAGCAGCCCAAAAAATCCTCCAGATACTAGAAAGTGCAGAAACAAATGCGGAATACAAAGGGCTAGACATAGAAAACCTCAGAATAGCCCACACATCCGCCTCTTCAGGCATGAAAATAAAACGGTACAAACCCAGAGCCTTCGGAAGAATGACCCCACACTTTGAAACCCTTACTCACATAGAAGTTATCCTAGAGCAGATTGAGGCACCATAAAATGTCGGCCGTTCACCACTTCATAGAAGAATCCGTCAAGAAGGCAGAAATTAACGACTACCTAAAACGTGAGTTCGAAAGAGCAGGATACGGTGGCGTAGACATCACAAAAACACCACTCGGCACCCACATAGTAATCTACGTTATGCGCCCAGGGATAGTCATCGGAAGAGGCGGAGAAACCATAAAAAACCTCGCAAAAACCCTCGAAGAAAACTTCCAACTACCAAGCCCGCAAATCTCCGTAGCCGAAATTGAAATCCCAGAACTCAACGCAGAAGTAGTAGCATCCCGAATCGCTTCAGCCCTAAAACGAGGCGTACACTACAGAAGATCCGGCTTTTGGGCACTCAAACAAATCATGGAAGCAGGTGCTCTAGGCGCCGAAATCACCATAAGCGGAAAACTAAGAACAGACAGAGCACGATATGAAAAGTTCCGAGACGGATACCTACCTAAAAG
>JAOUKN010000118.1 GCA_029882515.1 Candidatus Bathyarchaeota archaeon | reverse complement strand
CGTCAGATGTGGCGCCTCCGAAAGTGGCACATCCGATCGCAGATGCATGCCTCCGAAAGCCGAAATCTCATGTTTGCCATGAACGAACTTGAAAGACTCTCCGACAAACTGCATATGCCATCATCGATTCGAGCCCGAGCAGCCGTTATATACCGCAAAGCTCTCGACGAAGGTCTAGTCCGCGGTCGGTCTATAGCCGCCATTGTTGCGGGGGCGTTGTATGCTGCTTGCAGGCTTGCCAAGATTCCGAAGAGCCTGAAGGAAGTTGGGGCGGCTAGCATTCGAGATGAGAAAGAGGTGGCGAGGTCCTACCGCTTGATTGTTCGCAAGCTGAGACTGGAAACGCCGATTCATGATCCCCTCGACTACGTTTCAAAGATCGCTGAGAAGGCTAGGCTGTCAGGTAAGATTCAGGGACAAGCCGTCAGAATAGTTCGGAAGGCTCAGGGCAAGCGCTTAACGGCGGGGAAAGATCCGAAGGGGGTTGCGGCAGCCGCTCTATACATTGCCTGCAAACTAGAAGGAAAGAAGGTGACACAGAAAGAGATAGCGGATGCGGCCGACATAACTGAGGTCACGCTCAGGAATCGAAAAAAAGGATTGGCAAAAGGGCTGAAGTTAGAAGTTTAAGCGAACCGACCTAGGCATCCCTTTTCGCAGCGATCGATCTTAGAATGGTTCTCGTCGCGTGCATAAGTGGAATACAAAAAATCAATGTCTCACATAAATCATTCAAGCATGCATGAAGAAACAGGAGAATAGAGTGCAAGAAGGACAATGAACTGAGTCTAGAAGTGGATATCTGCACAGAGCACATTGGGAATTGCTAACTCTTTTTTCTCCGTTCTCCTATAACCTTCAAGGCTTCATGAATGCCACTAAACAATAAGCCTACACCAAGACCCATATACAAACCGGAGTCGAAAAGAAGTCGATCACGCGTTTCCGATAATCTACTAACCTCGAAGTCAACCATAATCATCTGTAGAAGCTTTCCTGATACTGGTTTCCCTCCAGTTGAAATACGTGGTTCCCAGAAGATGTTTAGAGAGTCACCTCCCCATTCTGTAATCACAGTGCCCGTCGGCGGATAGCTCTGTTTGATCTCGAAGTCCCAGGGAAACTCCATTCCGACTGACAAGCCCAGATTGTCTGCATAGTAGATGTGATTCACGCTAGGTATTTGTTCATAGGGATAGTCTATTTGCAGAGGTTCTAGACCAAGAGTGACAGGAAGGGCTATAGAGAAAGCTGAGAAGCCTTCTCGGCGTATTGGACCTTCCCAATCAAAGACCAACAACAGGCCATAATATTGCCATTCCCCCATCACAGTCTTGAAGCGCACAAAGAATAACGAGGTGACTCCCACTTCATCTTGTACAATTATCACTTCCTTTTCTAGAGGAGTCAAAGGTTGAATATCTCTTTGGTGAATTTCAAACTCTTGATAATCTGCTATCTTGAAGGGGAACTGAAAGCCGATTACTATTTCTTCTTGAACATCCTCGAATTTATCGCGGTTAGCTAAATCAAAATTGAGTTCAAGTTGGGTCGGCACGAGGTTTTCTTCTAGGTTGGCCCGTGCCATGATTATTCCCATATGAATAGCGGTCGACTCGAGTTGCACTGAACTGAATACGAGGAGACCATAAGGCGTACTCCATTGTACAGTAGGAACCATGTTAGCCTCGCTTAGCCTAAGAGTTCCTATACCCGCTAGGACAGCTCCCATTAAGATCGGAAAAATAATTGCAATAGACTTTAGAGTAGTAAACACGATTTTCCCCTCACAAAAGCATAGCCTATACTGTTCTAATTAAGATATCTTAGCTCAGAATGTTTCTGTTGAAATTATGGCAGAATGATATCGAAATCTAGACCATTTGTGGGTGGGGGATAAATTTTAACCCAACCAACCAACCCATGCATGCACGAATTACTTTTAAGAATAGAGCGGCTTATACCCAACGTTTGAAGGAAGCCTGAAGAGGGCGCTTAAATGACTGATCAGAACGTTGAATCAACGAGCCGAAGCGCGGCAAAATACGTATGGGCTTTTGGGGTTTTATTCGCGTTCGGTTTTACTTTTCTGATTTGGGCACTTGGACCCTACTTGAAGCATTTCACTGACACGTTGATTCTCCGCAATGATTTATGGTGGTACTATTGGAAGTTGCCTGTTCGTGATTTTGGGGGAATGCTTGCTGTCTGGGCTCTGTATTTTGGACACCAGCTTTCAATCTGGTTGGTCATTTACTGTGCACAGAAGAATCGCCATGGGTTCAGGTCAGCCTCTATCTGCGGTATTCCCAAGTATACCTTATTCACTTTATTGATTAATGTCGTGTTTGTGTTTCTACATCTTGGTCAGACTCACTTGTGGTTTGATGGGCTCGCACAAGACACGCCTATCCTATCGAGTCAAGGGTCGGTAATTGTCATGTTGGCAATCGTGCTAATTCTTGAGAATCCAAGGAGAGGTTTTTTTGTAGGACGTAAGGCGGGCAAACCATTTACAGCGCGGATTGTTGGTTTCTTCAGAAGGACACACATGTACATTTTTGCCTGGGCATTGGTTTACACTTTCTGGTTCCATCCGATGGCGACCGATCCACAGCTGATTTCAGGTTTCTTCTACATGTTTCTTCTGTTCACGCAGATCACTTTAGCTTGGACTCCTATACATCAGGACAAGAGATGGATAATCCTGCTCGAGAGCTACGTAGCAATACACGCCGTTGTGGTTGCCATTTGGAACACAGAATTTTTCGGTGGAGCTGTAATGTGGCCCATGTTTTTCACTGGCTTCGCATTCATGTTTGTGTTCACATACATGTATGCCTTCGGAGTTAGCAGGAAAGCCTATTGGTCTGTTACGGCGATCTATATGGCATTCCTTGCATGGCTCTATCTACCAGAACCGCTGGGGTTCGGAAGAAGTATACTAAACCTCACTAGGTTAGAATTCTTGTGGATACCCCTGATCCTTTATGGTCTTGCAGCTTTGTTCGCAGCTCTCTCGTATCTAAAGATCAGACAATGACTGTATACAGGATACATGCATGCATACCCGTTAGCCAAAGATTATTACATGGTAGATGGTTCAGGAAAAAACAGGCTGGCCAGTAGTCCATTAACCGTTAGCCGTACCTTTGGTTGGTTGGCTAAAGATTTAAGCCCAAACCCAAACCCCAAACCCTCGCTAACTATGGAAGACCTACTCAATCTCGGCAAAGGGGAGGAAGCAAGCGAAAAAGATTCTAGGGTTTCTTTTTCATCTCATGGCGTATCCACCAGATGATTCCTAAACCTATAGGAATCCCGAAGATGATTAAAACCCAGCTCAATGCCGAAAGCAAAGAATACACGAGATAGTCAAATGTCCAAGTTGCAAAAGCAACATTCCAGTTTCCATCAGTGAAAACCTTGATGCAGAACGCAATAAAGACCAATAGCGATATTGATCCTCCTCCTCCGCTTGTCGCGCGCGAGCGAGTGCCAAAGAAACGATATTCTTTCTTTTCCTCATCAGGTAATTTCTTCCACCATAGCCAACCTACTACTGCTGCTAAAATAACCGGGATCCCGATCAAGAGAACTTCCCAGAAAATCAAATGTAATAAAAAAGTCACGAAATGTCCCATTGTCCATAGACCTAAAGTCGTAGGTACCAGACCAGTTAATTGAGCGTCTCCTACGAACCATAAATAGACAAGAACTGCACCGATCGATGCCAAAATAACTCCTACTACAAATAAAACAAGCATGTTCCAATGCTTTCTCAAGAATTTCTTCCATACCTCGGACCCATTTTCTGATCCAATTTCCGCCATCATAAATTTCCTCTTCCACTTAAGTCTATTAAATTAATGGTACTTGGTATTTGTTCTACGTTTATGATTGTTTGCATCGCTCGCGCATTTGGGTGATGTAGAGTAAATCTTACGAAGGCGTCATTGGAGGTGGCTGAGTGGGTTCTGCCCTAATCCGGAAGAAAGCCACTGTCAGAAGTATATACGCAACCCAGATCAGCAAGAAGCCTACAACGATTATTGTCAAGACAGAGCCTATCAGCAGTAACAATCCTGCCGTGCCAAAAAGGCCAACGCCCGTTTTTTCAGCGAGAGTTGTCAGTGAATTTCTGGAGAAGATGGCTGCGACAACAACGAATATGAAAAGTATAGCCAAACTTCCCACTAGCGCTGCCAGATGAGGAATTAGGTTGTCAAAGACTATTGCTTCTGTCCAATTAATGTTTGAGAAAGCTGTCGGGTCGCTCCAAGCTGTAGAGAGTTCGATGCCCAAAACATTTGTGAAAAAACTTAAGGCTGTCACAAAAAGCGCTGCCACAAAAACTACTACACCTACTATCCCCAATAAAACACCGTAGAGCGAGTTGTTGAATATGCTGGCTTCCTTGTAATGGTCGGACAATCCTTTGACCGCTATCAGCACTATGATTAACCCAACCAATCCTACCAAGAGTGTAAAACCACTCACCAAGAATGGGGAGATTACCATCAATAATGCTCCTACACCACCCAAAGTCTTGTTTGATTGTAGCGTCATTTCACATCACGCAACCCTGCGCGCGCGTCTTCATTGTTTTGCTTCTCATTTTCTTCTCCTCTAATTTTGTTTCTCGTCCTGCATAACTCGCAAGAACGTCTTAATAAGCGCATGTGACTGTGGCATCACAGCAACATAAACTTAAATGTTAAAAAAGAGGATCAAGGAGAGGTGATGTTCCATGTCATTGGAAGAGAATAAGGCGATTGTTCGCAAATTTGTTGAAGTCGTTTTTGGCAAGCGGAACTGGGATTTGTTAGACGATTTGTTGGCACCAGATTATGTTGACCCAGACTACCCTCAACTACAAGGTCTGGAAGGTCTCAAACAAATGATGAACATGTATCTGAAAGCCTTCCCCGATTGGCATGAAACTATTGAAGATATCATTGCTGAAGGGGATAAGGTGTGGGTTCTTCTTGCTGCTACGGGGACACATACCGGCGAATTTATGGGACTAGCCCCTACGGGCAAGAAGATAACAATTAGGACTATTGACATCTATCGCATAGCCAATGGCAAAATTGCTTGGGGACGGCGTGTCCCTACTCCCGATTTGGCTTTTTTCAAACAACTAGGAGTAGTCGAATACACCGAACAAGGAAAGAAACTCTTTCCAGAAGATGCTAAGTAACTGCCTTTGACTTAGTAACCCCTTTAAAAAGTGAAAACTAACGACCACTACCTCTTTTTTCTCCCACATCCGTTTTTCGTAATGCGCGCGCACATGTGTGTGCGGTGCGGTGTGGTGTTGAGACGAGAGAGTGAGTATGGGAATAAGCAAGTAGGTGAATCAGAGTAAATCAGGGTTTGGGTTTGGGTTTGGGGGATAAAATTTAACTTTACTTAACTAAGTAACAAAATAGAAGGAAATTAGGAGTGAAAGTCATGGTATATTTT